>JAUNHA010000018.1 GCA_030524135.1 Eubacteriales bacterium | reverse complement strand
GGAACTGAAAAAATACATATTTATCATTGATGAAATTAACCGTGGTGAAATTTCAAAAATTTTTGGTGAACTGTTCTTTGCAATAGATCCAGGTTATCGCGGCAAAGCTGGAGAAATCTCTACACAGTATTCCAATTTGCATCCCGAGCCCGACGAAAAGTTCTACGTTCCTGAAAACATCTATATCATCGGCACCATGAACGATATCGACCGTTCTGTAGACAGCTTTGATTTTGCCATGCGCCGTCGTTTTCGTTTCGTGGAACTCAGAGCCGATGAACGGCTCAAAATGCTTGATTATTTGGAAAACGAGGATCTGAAGTCTGAGGCAATTAGAAGAATGACTGCTCTCAACAAGGAAATCGCGAACGTTGAAGATTTGAACGAGAATTACCAGATCGGGGCAGCCTACTTCCTAAAGCTGAAAACGCTCAATTTTGACGAACTTTGGACAGATTATCTGCAACCGCTCCTACAGGAATATATTCAGGGGATGTACGATGAGGAGGGAATTATGAATCGGTTCGCAAAAGCGTATGGTTATCAGGAACCTGTTCGAGGTGACGCGAATGAAGCTTCTCAAAATCAAAGATAATTCTCAGCAAAAAAAGGATACCTATTCCCACATTGGAAAGCTGACCTGCAAAATTGCAGATAAAACATTGGAACAACTCGAACATGAAGGGATATTCATATTTCCTGAAACAATAAAGGATGCAGAAGATATTTCACGAGATCAGATGATCCTCCAAAGCGTCAATGATACCTATCGCTCTGGAAATGTAATGGGATTTCTTGGCTTTGGCGATGAGCGCCTTATTATTGCATCCCGATTCTGTGGAGCAGATGAGGATTACTTTTTCCAGTATCTTTTGGACAGAGTTCTGGAATTTCCGAACATCATAGATTTAAAGTCCGATGCCAATCAGGATAACCGCCTGTTTAATTTTCTGCTATTCCTGTTTCCATATTACCTCAAAACGGCTATGCGGAAAGGCTTGTTCAAGAAGTATATTCGTCATAGTTACAACGATGGAAATGTAAAAGGTACGATTGATATCGCAAGGCATATAAAAAAGAATACTCCATTTATTGGAAATGTTGCATACAGCCAGCGAGAGTTTTCCTTTGATAACAGTCTGATGGAACTGGTGAGGCACACCATAGAATTTATCAAGCAAAAGCCTTACGGAAACAAACTCCTTATCAAAGTGAAGGACGAAGTAATGCTCGTAATAAATGCAACTCCGGGATATGAGCCTTTTGATCGGCAAAAAATCATTGAGCAGAACAAAAAGACCCCCGTCCGCCATGCTTATTTCAGGGAATATCTGAATTTGCAGAGATTATGCCTCTTGATTCTCCGACATCAAAAGCATCAAATTGGTTTGGGTTCGAGGCAGATATACGGCATACTGTTTGATGGCGCGTGGCTGTGGGAGGAGTATATCAATTTACTTGTTGATGATATCTTCTACCACCCAATGAATAAAGGTGGCAAAGGCGCTCAGCGGTTGTTTGGCGGGAACACCGGACTTATCTATCCCGATTTCATCAGCCGGAATCATGAAAAGCGAAGCATTGCCGATGCCAAGTACAAGCCAATTGTTAATATCGGCAACCGGGACTATTTGCAGCTGCTTGCGTATATGTTTCGTTTCGACGCCAAAACCGGCTACTACCTATATCCCGATGCAGAAAACTCTGATGATCTGAAATTATGGTTGAACCGCGGCTCGACCTATGAGGCAAATGTTATTCCGCGCAGTGATATCAGCATCACCAAACATGGCTTAAAAATTCCCGTTGATGCGCGGAATTATTCAGAATTTGCCATAAGAATGAAAGCTCAGGAACAGATATTTATTAGTGTATTCTCTTCATAAAAGAAAACGCCGACGAAGATATTATGAAAAGAAAATGGAACCACTTTGGCTCCATTTTTCTTTTCAGCACTATTTAAAGCCCCCATTGCTCGCACCCTGCTGCCATTAATTCCCCCGCTTCCTATAGTCCTCATCAATCCGTTTCTTCCAGTTTTCTCCCAGAGACGCATTACACCTGACGGACGCAATCGCCTCACTGAGCACTTCATAGTTAAGTGCAGTTCCTTCGCTGTCATTATGAAAATTAACAGCACGGTTTGCTGCTATTCCAAGACCGCCTGCGGTTTCCACCGCGTCTATATTCGCCCCTAAAAACAGAAATTCCCAGCCATATTTCGACTTCTGCCGTTCAATCATCTGCTTCACTTTTTCTTTGCTGTAACGGTGGCTTGCATTCTCCATACCATCTGTCGTAATGACAAATATTGTATGCTCCGGCACATCCTCAGGACGGGCATATTTGTGAATGTTTCCAATGTGATGGATCGCTCCTCCGATTGCATCCAGCAACGCCGTACACCCGCGTACGGTATAATCCTGATCCGTAAGCGGAGCAATATCCTGTACTCGAACCCTGTCGTGCAGCACTTCTGTTACATGATCAAAAAGCACTGTCGATATCAAAGCCTCCCCTTCCTGATTTTTCTGCTTTTTAATCATGGAATTAAAACCGCCAATCGTGTCCTGCTCCAGCCCGCTCATAGAACCGCTTCGATCTAAAATAAAAACCACTTCTGTCAAATTGTTTTTCATAGCATTCAACCTCCTCATAGAAAAATGGCTGTCCGGTGTTTTACCTTACAGCCATACTATATCAATTTTCTTTATGAGAATGGTCGCCTGGAAGGCGACATATGTGATATATGCTATGCTCCGCAGAAAAAGCCTGCGTTTTGCGATATCCATTACCCTCCAATCAGATTTTGATCAAAGGCGAACAATACTTCGTTGATTTCAAAAATATTATAATTGCCATGCTCCACAAAATATTCCACGATGATGTCAAATTTATTGGAATGGGACAGTGCAAACCCCGCCTTCATCAGCATATCCTTCATTTCATCGAGCGAAAGTTCCAAAGCAAGCGCAAATGCCAGAACCGTAGATTTGGACGGCTTATAAAACTTATCAGAACGGATCTTTGAAAACAGTTTTCGATCTATATTTGCTTTCTTATAACACTGCGCATCAGTCATTCCAGCTTCATCTATTTTACGCATCAGCATTTCCGAAAAGCTCTCATCTATCTCTTCCAATGCCTTCTCCAGTGATGAAGCATTAGAACACAAAACTGTCGGTGTTGCTGATTTCAGCTTAGGCCTGGGTGCTGGGCAGATTTCCTCCACACGCAATCGACGCTGGCGCTCCCGCAGATCATCCGAATGCTCCTCTGCATATCGATCATCAATATATGAAGCAATATCTGAAAAGAGTTTGTTACTGATTTGAAATGCCTTACGGTCGAAAATGACAATGTAAACCATCATGTCATTTTCTAAAAGGAATGAACTGATCGCATCTACCGCGATCTTTAATGCCTGATCCTTTGGATAGCCATAGATCCCGGAAGAAATCAGAGGAAATGCCACGGTTTCACATTTATATTCCTTTGCAAGTTCAAGCGCTGACTGATAACAGGACGACAGTAACGCTTTCTCACCGCTCTGTCCTCCCTGCCACACCGGACCGACTGCGTGGATCACATATCGGCAGGGCAGATGATATGCTTTTGTAATTTTAGCCTTTCCAGTCTCACATCCATGCAGCGTTCTGCATTCCTCAAGAAGCTCCGGTCCCGCTGCCCGGTGAATACATCCGTCCACACCGCCATCGCCAAGCAGCGATTTATTTGCTGCATTAACAATAGCATCCACTTTCATTTTTGTTATATCATTTCGAACAATCTTTAACGGCATACTGCTTCGCCCCTCTTTTTAAAAGCCATCTAATATTTCTCTATCCAATCTCCGCCATAAACAGCGCATACAGATCATCTTCCCCTTCGAGCTTCGGCGAATTTTCTCCGCCACCATTCGTACTGCGCTTGATCTCTGCATAGAACTCCTCACCTGCACCGATCAGATCCATCTCATATAGCGGATATCCAAGCTCCCTTGCGATGCTGCAGAACGCGGTAATCGGAGCAGACGCCCCCGCCGTTGCAAGCAGCCGCCCGCGGAGTGCTTCATCCTGTCTCGCTCTTTCCTTCAATATTTCCAGTATCTCCATCACCTGCATATCATTTCTCCTTTTCCTTTTTCCCGCACTGTTTTTCAGTGCATGTAGGTATTCCCCTATGGGGTTCCTCCTATCCTGCTATATTTTTACGTCATAGTGGTATCCCCAGTCTTCACCCACCTTGACTTTTCCCCTTCACACCGCTATACTCCCGCTTATAAACTTCGCTTCAGGAGGGATACTTATGGTAGAACTGCAATTATTTCACGGAAGACCGGCTGATACGACCGGTCGCCTCGATAAGGAGATCCGCACCTATGACCTGCTCGATTCGCTCGGCATTGATTATGAACGCACGGATCATGAAGCCGCCGAGACCATGGAGGCCTGCTTTGACATCGATGCGGTACTCGGCGTCCTGATCTGCAAAAATCTGTTTCTCTGCAATCGTCAGAAGACACAGTTCTATCTCCTGATGATGCCCGGCGATAAGCCCTTCAAGACAAAGGAGCTTTCCGCGCAGATCAATTCCGCAAGGCTTTCCTTCGCGCCGCCGGAAGAGATGCTCCGGCTCCTCGACATCACACCCGGTTCCGTCAGCGTCATGGGCCTTATGAACGATACGGACAATGAAGTCCAGCTCCTCGTTGACGAAGATGTCCTTGCCGACGAATACTTCGGCTGTCATCCGTGTATCAACACCTCCAGCCTTAAGCTGAAAACAGCGGATGTCTTTGAGAAGTTTCTGCCGGCAGTACATCACGAACCAAAGATCGTCCATCTGTCGGGCGAAGCATAAACCGTCCATAAACCGCGCCCGGTTTTCTTCTGGGTTTCGACCGGTTTATCCCGGTTTCCGCCTCTTTTCTCTCAGTCTTTATCATACCATAAAATGGCTTGCAAAACAGGCTACCCCGGCGTCAGATATTGGAATAGATCATAAAATATGGACAATTTAAGAAAATACAGGAAGATTCCAACATGAACCAGGCTTCAAATTTATCATTCACTGCCCCGCACATCCGCAGAGCACTCCCGGCAGATACAGACCGGATCGCTGACATCTGGCTTACTGTTAACCTCGAGGCGCATTCCTTCATCCCGGCAGCGTACTGGTAGACACATTTTGAAGAAGTACGCTCGCAGCTCTCCCTGCATGTCTATGAGAAAAATTCACGCGCAATAAATTTCTATCAGCGGGAAGGCTTTGAAATCGTACAAAAATCCACTGATAAGACCACCGGTGAGACAGAGTATTCCATGTGCTGGCTTAGATAATAATAACAACTAAATAATAACAATTAAAATCAGCACATTTTGTCCACCTGTATCTTCTTCGAAAAAGATATAACTGCTAAAAACGATGACTGCACAACGTTTTTAGCGGTCTCGTACCAACACGTTTTGTCCTATAACTCACATTTTTTCATACACCAAAAAAGCCCGCCACCGTCCTCCTGACAGCTTCCTTTGTCAGAATTCCCGGTCCGGGCTTTTCGTTTCGCTAATATGTATTCATTTTTATTGTTTCTGTTGCTTACTTCTTCCGCGGCATGCTGTGGATCGATCCGCCCGCAAGCTCCTCGAGCGCCTCGCCGACCGCCTCGTTGTAGGTCGGGTGCGCGCGCATCGCGAGCAGCATGTCGCCGACGGTGAGTTCATTTGCGATCGCAGTGCCGAACTCGCCGATCATATCTGTCGCCCTCGCGCACATCATCTGCGCGCCAAGTACGCGTCCGGTCTTCGCATCCGCGATGACCTTGATAAAGCCGCGCTCCTCCTTCGAGATCAGTGACTTTCCGTTCGCGCCCATCATGAACTTTCCGCAGGACACTTCAATCCCCTGCTCCTTCGCTTCGCCCTCATTGATGCCGATGCTTGCGATCTCCGGCTCCGTATATACGCAGCTCGGCACGAGGTCGGTTCTGACACTCGGCATATGCCCTGCAAGGCTTTCCGCCACTACGACGCCCTGCGCGCTCGCCGCATGCGCAAGCTGGATACCGCCCGTTACGTCTCCGATCGCATAGATGCCCTCCTCCGAGGTCTGATAGTTCTCATCTACGAGAATGCGTCCGCGTTCCATGGACAGGCTGAAGCCTTCTCCGAACAGCCCCGCGGTCTCCGGTACGCGTCCGACTGCAGACAGCACATACTGCGCGCTGACCTGCTTTTCCTCTTCCTTTTCTTCAAAGGTGCAGACCAGTCCGCCTGCTCCGCCAGTCTCCGCCGCAGACAGCGATTTCACACGCGCGCCCGTTACAATCTCCACACCGCGCTTTTTGAGGATCAGCTTCAGGTTCTGTGCAAAGTCCTTATCGAGGTTTGCGAGAATGCGCGGAAGCGCCTCCACGATCGTGACCTTCGTGCCGAGTGCGGAAAATACCGTCGCAAATTCCACGCCGATCACGCCGCCGCCGATGATGAGCAGCCTCTCCGGCGCTTCTGTAAGCTGGAAGAGCTCGTCGCTCGTCACAACACCCGGCAGTTCAATGCCCGGAATCGGCAGACGCAGCGGCCTGGAGCCGGTTGCGATCAGGATGTTCTTCGCCTTCAGCAACTCTTCTCCATCCTTCGTCACCGCCTTTACCACGCCCTTTGAGACAATGGTTCCGGTTCCATAGATCAGCTCCGCGCCGTTCGCCTTGATGAGCTGTGCAACACCTTCCCGCAGCTGTGCGGATGTCGCCTCCTTATATGCAAGGATCTTTCCATAGTCAAAGCTCACGTTTTCCGCAAAGATGCCAAAGCGCTCCGCTTCCTTCATCTCGCGGTACAGCCCGGATGCGTGCAGCATCGCCTTTGCCGGAATGCAGCCTCTGTTGAGGCAGGTGCCGCCCGGCTCTCTGTTTTCCAATACGGCGACACGCATACCGAGCTTTGCCGCCTTGATCGCCGCCACATAGCCGCCGGGACCCGCGCCGATCACGATCAGATCAAATTCTCTTTCCATTTGTTTTTCTCTTTCCTTTAAAGCGCCTCATGTATGAGCGCTCTGATGTCGCCGCTGATCCGCTCTGTCACTTCGCTTTCGCAGGGAAGCGCCGCAACGGCATTTAAGATCGCCTCTTCCTGATAAGGCTTTCCGGTAAGCGCCTCCGGGATCATCGAGACAAATGCCTCGTCCATCGCATCGGAGTATGCGCTGATCTCCTGTATCACACCTTCATTTACATGGAAGCGGAGTACGATATTGCCCCATGGAAAACGGCGGGACATTTCATATTCGAACGGAATCCTGCGGCCGTATTTCCATTCGGGAGAAGCAAAGTATGCCTCTCTGGCTGATACTGCCGCCTCATCCACACGCTCCGCGGGGAGGTCCTTCACCTCATGTCCGTATACCCTGGAAAATGCTTCCCGAAGCGCCGCTTTCAGAGCATCGATCGTGAGGTCCGGCACGAACTCACAGAGATTTGCGACACGTGATTTCACCGAATCCACGCCCTTTGAGCGCAGCTTTTCCTTGTCCGGATTTAAGTAACGCGACATCGCGGTCGTATCCACATTTACGAGCAGCGTCCCGTGGTGATAGCAGAAGCCGTTGGATTCGTAGAAGGCATTGCCGGAAAATTTCCTGCCGTCCACGGTGATGTCATTCCTGCCGGTCCGCTCCGCATGGATGCCCAGGAGCTTTACCGCCTCCAGGATCACTGCCGTCTGCCGTCCGAGGTCGTAGTCCTCTTTACGGACGCAGAAGGTGAAATTCAGATTTCCGAGATCGTGGAACACCGCGCCGCCGCCGGAGAGCCTGCGGACGAGATATCCGCCCTCTTCCTCGAGGAAATTGACCTTGCACTCCTTCCAGCAGTCCTGATTCTTCCCGATCACGACCGTGTGACGGTTCTGCCACAGGTAGAGAATGCACTCCCCCGGCTCCGTATGCAACGTCAGATATTCCTCCAGCGCCAGATTCCGGTAAGGCCAGGTATCCTCCGCCTCGATGTACCACAAGCTGTCGATCATTCCTCTGTTGCCTCCGCAAACGCATAGCGGAGCACCGGCTTTCTCGCTGCGGTGACCTCATCCAGTCTGCGCACCGGCGTCGTGGTCGGCGCCTCATGCAGCATCTGCGGATTTGCCTTCGCATCCTTCAGGATCTGTTTGAATACGCGCGCCGCCTCTTCCAGCGTTTCCTTCGGCTCCGTCTCGGTCGGCTCGATCATGAGCGCCTCGTGAACGATGAGCGGGAAGTACATTGTCGGCGGATGGATGCCGTAGTCGAGCAGTGCCTTTGCGATATCCAGTGCGGATACGTCGAGCTCATTCTTAAGGTCCTCGAGCGACATAACGAACTCATGCATGCAGAGGCCGTCAAATGCCATATGGTAATCATCCTTTAACAGATGCTTCAGATAATTTGCATTCAGCACCGCGTTCTTAGCAGCCTCCGGAACGCCCTCGCGTCCGAGCGTGAGCACATAGCTGAGCGCCCGTACAACTACGAGGAAATTGCCGTGGAACATGCGCAGTCTTCCGATGCTGTTTTCCGGTCTGAAGAGGTGATAATTTTCCTCTCCATCCTGTGAAGTCTGCTCTCCCGGAAGGAACTCAGCGAGGATATTCTTGCAGCCCACCGGTCCGCTTCCCGGACCGCCGCCGCCGTGCGGTGTGGAGAAGGTCTTGTGGAGATTTAAGTGAATAACGTCAAATCCCATATCTCCCGGTCTTACCACGCCCATGACCGCGTTCAGGTTCGCGCCGTCATAGTAGCAGAGACCGCCTGCCTCATGCACGATCTTTGTGATCTCGAGAATGTTCTTATCGAACAGACCGACCGTGTTCGGGTTCGTCAGCATCAGACCTGCCGTATCTTCTCCGACTGCTGCCTTAAGCGCCTCAAGATCGACACAGCCGTCCTCTCTGGACGCAATGCTGACAACCTCGTAGCCTGCCATCGTCGCGCTTGCCGGGTTCGTGCCATGTGCGGAATCCGGCACGATGATCTTCGTGCGCTTCTCGTCTCCGCGCTTTTTGTGATACGCCTTGATCAGAAGAAGACCTGCAAACTCGCCGTGCGCGCCTGCTGCCGGCTCAAAGCTCATCGCATCCATGCCGGTGATCTCGCAGAAGCTCTTCTCCGCGAGGTTCAGAAGCTCGAGCGCTCCCTGCACCGTGTGCTCCGGCTGGAGCGGATGGATATCGGTAAATCCCTTGAGGCCTGCCGCCTCATCATTGACCTTCGGGTTATATTTCATCGTGCAGGAGCCGAGCGGATAAAATCCGTCGTTGACGCCGTGCGCACGCTTAGAGAGCGCCGTATAGTGGCGGCTCACCTCATTTTCAGAGAGCTGCGGAAGACGAAGCGCCTTCTGTCTCTCGCATCCCGGTTTTTTCTCCGGTACGTCACACTTCGGGAGCAGAGAAAGCTTTCTTCCCTGAGCGCCTTTTTCAAAAATCAGTTCCATCAGCTTCTCACCTCCTTAACGATCTCAGCCGTGCGGTCGAGCTCTTTCTTTGTGTTAAGCTCCGTCGCGCACCAGAGGATCTCATGCTCCGAAAGCGGAAGTCCGCCAAGGATACCCTCCTTCTCCAGTGCTGCAAGGATATCCGCTGCCTTCTTCTCACCGGTCGTTACAAACTCGTGGAAGAATTCACCGTCATATTTGCAGCGAAGTCCCGCCACGGAAAGCTGCTCTGCAAGATAATGCGCCTTTGAGCTGCACTGTACCGCCGCATCCTTTAATCCGTCAGCGCCCATGGCCGCGAGATAAACGGAGGCTGTCAGGGCACAGAGCGCCTCGTTCGAGCAGATGTTGGAGCTTGCCTTTTCTCTGCGGATGTGCTGCTCCCTCGCCTGCAGCGTCAGCACATACCCGCGCTTTCCGTCCACATCGGTCGTCTCGCCGACGATTCTGCCCGGAAGCTTTCTTCCCATGGACGAGCTTGCCGTCATAAAGCCCATGTACGGTCCGCCGAAGCCGAGCGGCATGCCGAGCGGCTGTCCCTCGCCAACCGCGATATCCGCACCGCACTCTGCAGGCGTCGGAAGAATCGCCGCCGCGATCGGGTTGATCCCCATAATGAACTTCGCGCCGCTGCCGTGTATCAGCTCTGACAGCGCGCTGCAGTCCTCGATCTGTCCATAGAAGTTCGGCTGCTGTACATAGAAGCATGCAGCCTGTGCGCTGAGCATTTCCGCGAGCGCGTCCCTGTCGGTATGTCCGTCCTTTTCCGGCACGATCTTTACTTCCATGCCGTTTCCGAAGCAGTAGGTCTTAACCACTTCGATGACCTGCGGATGTGAGGTTGCCGACAGATATACGACGCTTCTCTTTCTGTCTCTGCACATCGCCGCTGCCTCTGCCGCTGCCGTTGCGCCGTCATAAACGCATGCATTGGATACGTCCATGCCGGTCAGCTCGCAGAGCATGGTCTGATACTCAAAAATCGACTGCAGGATTCCCTGGCTGATCTCCGCCTGGTAAGGCGTATAGGCTGTCAGGAATTCCTCCTTTGCAGGAATGCTCTTTACGATCGACGGAATGTAATGGCGGTATGCGCCCGCGCCGCGGAGCATCGTGCGGAATACTTTATTTTTATCCGCCATCTCCTGCAGCCTTCCGATCGTCTCCATCTCGGAAAGCCCTTCCGGAAGGTTAAGCCCCCCTTTGATCTTTACCTCTCCGGGAATTTCGGAAAACAGCTCATCGAGTGTGGAAAGTCCCAGCGCCTCAAGCATCTCTTTCTGCTGTTTTTCCGTATTTGCTACGTATGATCCCATTTGTAATCTCCCTGTCCGCGCCCGCATAATCGCAGGCGCGGGTTTAAGCTGCGAAGCGCGTCACGCGCTTCGTTCCGTTTTACAGTGTGCCGAGGAATTCCTCGTAAGCTGCTGCATCCATCAGATCGTCAACGCCTTCTGCGTCCTTCAGTCTGATGAACCATGCCTCATACGGAGCCTTGTTGATGGATTCCGGGCTGTCAAGAATCGCCTCATTGACCTCGCTTACGGTTCCGCCTACCGGGCAGAGCACGTCGGAAACTGCCTTTACGGACTCTACATCGCCGAGCACGTCTCCTGCAGAAAGCGCATCGCCCTCCTCCGGAAGGTTTACGAATACGACATCGCCGAGCGCGTCCTGCGCATAATCGGTAAGACCGATCTCAACGGTTCCGTCCGGAAGTACCTTTACCCACTCATGATCGTTGGAATATTTCAGCTCGCTTGGAATGTTCATAATATTATTCTCCTTAATTTAAATTCTGGTTTTTACTTTGCTCTCTTATAGAACGGAAGCTTCACGATCTCAGCGTCGATCATTCTGCCGCGCACCTCTACGGTAACCGGTGTGCCCGGTTCCTTGTAAGCCGCTTCCACTCTCGCCATTGCTACCGGATAACCGAGGTACGGGCAATGTGTGCCGGAAGTTGTCACGCCGATTTGCTTTCCATCTGCAAATACGGGCGCCTGTTCGCGGATAATGCCGCGTCCCGTAACCTTTAATCCGATACGTCTTCTCTTGAGCGGTCCTGCTTCCTCGATCGCCTTCTTTCCGATGAAGTCTTCCTTGTCCATCTTTACGAAGATGCCAAGACCTGCTTCCTTCGGGGAAACGGTGTCGTCCATCTCGTGGCCGTAGAGCGGCATTGCCGCCTCAAGGCGCAGCGTGTCTCTCGCGCCGAGACCGCAGGGGATCAGCCCCTCTTCCCTGCCTGCCTCAATCAGGATCTCCCACATCTTCGGAGCGTCCTCTGCCGCCATGTAGATCTCCACGCCGTCCTCGCCGGTATAGCCGGTGGTCGAGATCAGGCAGCGGATGCCCTGGATGTCGCAGTCCTTTCTGAATGCGTAATACTTATCCGGGATATCCTCCGGGCGTGCTACCTTTCTGAGTACCTCCATCGCCTTCGGTCCCTGCAGCGCAAGCTGTCCTACGGTATCGGAAATATCGGTAAGCTCCGCGTCGCCGCTTACATGCGCCTTCATCCATGCGAAGTCCTTGTCCTTATTGGATGCGTTTACTACGATGAAATAGCAGTCGTCGCGGATCTTGTAAACGATCAGGTCGTCTACCACGCCGCCCTCTTCATTGCACATCGGGCTGTAGCGCGCCATGCCGTCCTCAAGTCCGGTATAATCATTTGACAGAAGCATGTTCAGATTTTTAAATGCATCCGGTCCCTTCAGCACGATCTCTCCCATGTGGGATACATCGAAAAGGCCGCATTTCTCACGCACTGCCATGTGCTCCGTGATCACACCCGTTTCATACTGTACCGGAAGCAGATAGCCCGCGAACGGTACGATCTTTCCGCCGTATTTTACGTGTGTATCATATAACGTTGTTTTCAGTTCCATTGTATGCTCCATTCCGCGTTCGTTCGCTTTACTGGTAGATCGGATGCGCTCCGCAGAGCTTTGCAACCTCTTCCTTAATATAATCCTTCTTTGCCTCAAAATCCGTTGCACAGAGCCACAGGCATTCCGCGATCTTTTCCATATCCGCTTCCTTAAGGCCTCTGGTCGTTACAGCCGGGGTTCCGATGCGGACACCGGAGGTCACAAACGGACTTCTCGGGTCATTCGGCACGGTATTCTTGTTAAGCGTGATGTTGACCTCATCGCAGCGGTTCTGCATCTCCTTGCCGGAGATCTCCGTATTGCGCAGATCCACAAGCATCAGATGATTGTCGGTTCCGCCGGAAAGGATCTTGAAGCCCTGCTTCTTAAGTGCTTCCGCAAGCGCTGCCGCGTTCTTTACGACCTGCTCCTGATAAGCCTTGAATTCCGGCTTCAGCGCCTCTCCGAAGCAGACTGCCTTGCCTGCGATCACGTGCTCGAGCGGTCCGCCCTGCATGCCCGGGAATACTGCCTTGTTGAAGTTGAACTTTTCATTCGCCTCTGCGTTTGCGAGGATCATGCCGCCGCGCGGACCTCTCAGGGTCTTGTGGGTCGTAGTCGTTACCACGTCCGCATACGGGATCGGGCTCTCGTGCAGTCCTGCCGCAACGAGACCTGCGATGTGCGCCATATCCACCATCAGATATGCGCCGGACTTATCCGCGATCTCACGGAAACGCTTGAAGTCGATCTTTCTGCAGTATGCGCTCGCACCGGCGATGATGAGCTTCGGATGATGCTCCATCGCAAGGCGTTCTACCTCGTCATAATCGATGATGCCGTTCTCGTCCACACCGTAAGGCACGATCTTGTAGAACAGTCCGGAGAAATTGACCGGACTTCCGTGTGTCAGATGTCCGCCCGCATCGAGGCTCATGCCGAGCACCGTATCACCGGGCTTGAGCATGGCGATGAAAACCGCCATATTCGCCTGTGCGCCGGAATGCGGCTGTACATTTGCATAATCACAGCCAAACAGCTTCTTTGCGCGCTCGATCGCGATGTTTTCAACGACATCCACGTGCTGGCATCCTCCGTAGTAACGCTTTCCCGGATATCCTTCCGCATACTTATTGGTCAGTACGCTTCCCATTGCCGCGATCACTGCCTCCGAAGCAATGTTCTCAGATGCGATCAGCTCCAGGTTTCCGCACTGGCGCTCGTACTCCTGTTCAATCGCAGCTCCGACCTCGCAGTCGTATGCCTTTACAAATTCCATGTTCTCTCTGATCAAGTTCTTGCCCTCCTTTACCCTAATCGTCACCTACTCTGTGAACGAAATTTTTGTCAACGAATTATTTTTCGTTATGCATTATTCTTCTTTATGATTGCATATTATCATATCATTTCGCACAATACAAGCACTTTTAAAAGTTTATTTTTTGACATATTTGTGTAAAAATTATCAAGAATGCGCGATGCCTGCCAACACAAAAAAAGAGACCGCCGGGCAGCCGGTTTTATGGCTGTCCCTGCAGTCTCCCGCAAAGCTTTGCATTCGCTTTTCATAAGCTTTTCATTAATGTTTCATTGGCTTTTCATTCGCCTTGTATCCGTTTTCAGCTTCTGTTACGCAAGCTGCCAGCCTGCCGCCTCCTCCTGAAGCTCCGACATGTGCCGGTAGATGCCGTTTTTCGCCCACAGCTCTTCCGGACTTCCCTCTTCCGCGATTTTTCCACCGGACAGCACGATGATATGGTCCGCGTTTGCGATCGTCCGCATGCGGTGCGCGATGACAAGGACGGTCCTGCCTCTCAGCAGCGTGCTGAGCGCTGCCTGCACTTCCGTTTCATTCTCGACGTCAAGAGATGCCGTAGCCTCATCGAGCAGCACGATTGGTGCGTCCTTTAAGATCGCGCGCGCAATGGAGATTCTCTGGCATTCGCCGCCGGAAAGTCTGGAGCCGTTTTCACCAATCACGGTCTGATAGCCGTCAGGCAGTTTTTCAATAAAGCCCTCACAGCAGGCTGCGCGCGCCGCCGCGTATACCTCCTCATCCGTCGCATCCTTTCTTCCGATGCGGATGTTTTCCATAATGGAAGCATTGAACAGCAGCACATCCTGGAACACGATGGAATAGCTCTTAAGAAGCGTCTCCGGATTGATGGTGGAAATATCCGTGCCGCCGATGCGGATAACGCCTTTTCCCGCATCCCAGAATCTCGCCGCAAGTTTGGTACAGGTGGATTTTCCGCCGCCGGACGGACCGATCAGCGCCGTCACCTCGCCCTGTTTCGCGGTAAAGCTCACATCGCTGCTCACCTGCTCCCCTGTATTGTAGGCAAAGCTCACATGGTCAAATTCAATATCGTAATTCCGGTACTCTGCCTCTGTGCTTCCGACCTGCTCCGTCTCCCGGTAAACCTCCTTCAGACGGTCGATCTGCGTCATCGTGCTGAACAGCGCCGCAATATTGACAAGGCATCCCTCGATCGGCATCAGCACGCGTGTCGCCGCGATCATAAATACGATAAAGATAAGCGGCGTCGTTTTTCCGGCAATGAGCTGTCCCGCACCCGCCACAACGACGGTTGCAAGCGCAAGCTTCACGAGGAAGCTCGCAAGGTTCACGATGACCGCGTTGGTGAGCTCCGTGCGGATCGTGTCCTTCACCTGGCTCTTCAGCATATCGTCCAGTCTGCCAAGATATTTCTCCGTCTGGTTATCCGCCTTGATTTCTTTGATGTTGTCAAGGAATTCCTGAATGCCATCCGCACGCTGCACCTTATTGCGGTTCGTGATCCTGTTCTCCGCATCAAGCCGCCGTTTTCCGAGCGCCATAACGATAAGGGAAGCCGGAAGCACCCAGATCAGCGCCGCAGCCATCACCACGTTCATACCGAACAGCCCGAGCGAGCAGATCAAAAGAGACATTGCCGCGCCGACCATTTCCGGAATAAAGTGTGAAAAGCCGTGCTCAAGCCCCGTCACATCCGACATGATCGTTGTGGTAAGATCCGCGAGATCTCTGTTTCCGAAAAACGAAAGCGGAAGCCTCCGCATCTTTTCCGCGATGGAGATCCGGCTCTCGCGGCTCTCCTTATATGCGCTCGTAAAACAGCTGTTGTACTGCCAGACCGTAAGGATAAAGCAGAGCACAAGCACAGCTGCGATCGCTCCCGCATAAGGCATCATGCCGATGCCCGGCGCAAAATCCCCTGCGTCAAATGCGGCAAATAATGCCTGCAGAAGGAAAAAGATGATCCACATCGGCAAAATCAGCGACAGGTTGTAACAGGTACATGCAATACATGCCGTGCGAAGATTTTTTGCCCCCTGTTCGCTCAGTGTCAGTGTTTTCTGAAGCCATCTGATCATGCCTGCGCCTCCTCTCCCGCGGTCCCGCGGCTTTTGATCCGCCAGCTTGCCGCAGTCTGATAGTCATTCCACATTTTTGCGTACAGTCCGCCTTTCGCGAGCAGCACATCATGCGTGCCGCTCTCTTCCACGCGTCCCCCGTTGATCACATAGATACAGTCCGCATTTTTTACGGTCGAAAGACGGTGCGCGATCATAAGAACCGTTTTGCCTCTCGTCAGCTCGCTGAACGCGCGCTGGATCCGGTATTCATTTTCCGGGTCAGCAAATGCAGTTGCCTCATCGAGCAGAACGATCGGCGCATCCTTCAAAACAGCTCTTGCGAGCGCGATCCGCTGCGCCTCTCCGCCTGAGAGATAGACGCCCTTTGTGCCGACGACGGTATCGAGCCCCTGCGGCATCTTTTCGATAATGTCGCCGCACTGTGCTGTCTGCGCCGCATGCAGGACCTCTTCCATGGAAGCCTCAGGTCTTGCTTCCTTAATATTATCGAGCAGGCTCTCCTTAAACAGCCTGTTCTGCTGGAATACAAAGCTCACCTTCCGCATCAGCTCTTCCGTCGGAAGCTCGCGCACATCCGTGCCGCCGATCGTGATGCTGCCGGCGCTGACGTCGTAAAAACGCGGGATCAGCGCGGCAAGCGTGGATTTTCCGCCGCCGGACGGTCCGACAAGCGCCACTGTCTTTCCGGAAGGAATATTCAGGCTGATGTCATTAAGCACATTCCCGTCCTTCGGATCATAGGCGAAGCTCACGTTATGGAACGCGATGTCAAACGAAGACTGTCCGGCTTTCGCCGTTTCCGGTTCCGGTTCCGGAAGCGGTTTCTCCGAAAGGAGATCCCGGATCTTTTCCACCGCAAGCTGCGCGACCATCGAATCCTCCGAGGTAAACATGATTCTCGTCATGAGCACCGTAAGATACGGCGTGAACAGAATGTAGAAAATGATATTGATAAACGTATTCTGAAACTCTCCCATGCTCGCGCATGCGCCGGTGAAGATGATCGCCCCCGGAATCAGCACCGCATAGATCGAATTGATTGCGACGTCATAGATCGATTTTCCCAGACGGAAGGAGTGACAGTATCCGATTGCAAATCCGGCATAATCATCGATCGTCTTCATAAAACGCCGCAGCGAATAGACGGACTGCTGGAAGGTTTTTACGACCGGCATGCCGCGCACATATTCCACGGCTTCTCCGTTCATTGCGTCAAGCGCCCTCTGATATTCCACGATATTCTCGGAGGCGCCGCCCATCATGATGCCCATTGCCACAAATCCGATCACGATCGGCACAAGGCTCGCAAGTCCCAGTCTCCAGTCAAAGTAAAATAATATGATCAGCATCGCGACCGGCGCAACGATAGCGCCCGCAAAATCCGGCAGTCTGTGTGCGATATAGGTCTCCGTAAACCCTGCGTTCTCATCGATGATGCGGCGCAGCTTTCCGGACGCATTTGCCCCGAAATAGCCAAGCGGAAGCTTTACAAGATGATGCAGCGCGAGGCTCCGCATCCGGCGCGCGGTGTTAAACGCCGCGATATGCGTACACATAAGCCCCGAGCAATAGATCACGATCCCCGCGATCGCCGCCCAGAACGCGGTCCAGCCGTAGCGAACCATCCCTTCCGCGCGGGACAGGTCTCCATAGTTCTGAAACATGATCTCCGTTACCTTCCAGATACAGATATACGGGATCATATTGATGATGGCCGCCGCTCCGCTCAGCCCGCAGCCCAGATAGATCAGCCTCTTATATTTTCCGCAATATAAAAGAGGACTTACCTTCTTTGTCTTTTCCATACTGACTTCCTCCTGTTGTACCCCAATCGGGTTAGCTTTCGCTAACCGTTAAAATCAGTATACGTTCTTTCGGTCCGCAGCTCTACTCCAAAAAAGCATTATGGCTCCAAAAAGCTAAGAAAAGAGCAGCCGCTAAAGCGGCTGCCCTGCTACTTAAACGCCTCCTCCGCCGGGAAAGCTGATCAGATATCTTTGCGATAGGTCGAAGGAGACACTCCGGTCTGCCTCCGAAACGCCGCGGCAAATTTAGACGCGTTTTCATACCCGCAGGAAAGCGCGATCTCCGCAACATTCCCTTTTCCCTCCCGCAGCATCTCCTGTGCCCTCAGCAGTTTGGTCTCCTTATGCCATGCATGGATCGATTTTCCAAACATTGCCTTAAAGCAGAGCTTCAAAGAAGATACCGGGATCCCGCAGCGCTCCGAAAGCTGCGAAAGCGTCTCCGTATTTTCCGGATGCTGTGTGAGAAATTCGGCAAGCTCCTGCAGCTGTTTTTGCCTTGCGCCTGAAACATAGACCGTCTCCTTCTGATAGAGGGAAAACGGCATGACACAGAACGTATGCAGAAGCTCCAGCACCTTCAGGCGGATCAGCCCCGGATCTTCAGTCTGTGCATGGTACAGTACCTTCAGGACGCTCTCCAGCTCCGGCGGGGTACTAAGACCGGTCCCGTTGTGATTTTCCCTCAGCTTGCGTTCGATCTCCGAAAGCCGGATGCCGCACGCCGCAAGCACCTGCGGCATTTCCTGCTCCACACGGTCAACATCGATCAGAAGCTCCAGTCCGTAATAATATCCGCTCGGAAACTGCGCGCGCTGCCTTGCCGTATTCCAGATATTAGCCGCAAGGTCTCCCTCGCCAAGGCAGGCACAGTATCCGTCAGCCATGTTGCAGCGGAAGCTCCCCCTGCGGCAGTGATTGATTTCGATCACGCGCGGCGCGCCCTCAATATCCTCTGCCGGTTCAATACACTGAAAACAGCGGAAGCGGTTATAGATAAGATCAATTCCCGGAAAGACTGAGCGCATCTCCATGATGCCATAGCCGTCTCCGCAGTCCATTCGCCAGCGTGTTACATGTTCATTTTCCTCAATGATATACATCTGATCACGGTAGATTCCGATATCATCGATCTGATCCATGATGCTTTTTTGTTCCTGCCGTTTCTTCTGTTTCATCATTTTCTCTCCCACGCGCTGTCTGTTGCAGCCCTTTTCTGTCCGTGATCAGATAGCTACCTTTTATCTTCCGTACATAGCCGCGTTCCACAAATTTTCTAATCGTGCGCAGCAGATGCCGATAGCTCGTATTCAGCATTGCCGCACATACCGTAAGCTGCATGGAAAAAATATTGTCGATCTCCTGATTTAAAAGAAAGCGGGCAAGACGTGTCTCCAGAGGCTCCATAAGCGAATTTGCGACCAGATTTCCGTTGGCAAGGCGCGCGTTTAAAATTCTGCACACCGTCCTAAGAAACGTCAGATCCTGCAAAAGTGCCTGCCGGTACTTGGAAAGGTCGATGCACACGCAAATGCATGGCGTCATGGCTTTTACATTGACCACCGGCGGCGTCTGCCAGAGGGATCCGGCTTCCCCGATCATCTCGCCCTTCCACAGCCAGCTGATATAGGTGTTTTTTTCTTCTGCCGTGTAGGAAAACAGCACGACCTCGCCCTCCACCACAAAGTACAGATAATTAGAGGGAATGCCGGCATGGATCAGGTATTCATTCTGCGCAAAAGAACAGAGGGAGGCAATTTTCTCCAGATCAAGATCCATGTACCGCTGAAGGCGGCATTTTCCGATATACAGCCCCAGTTTGTTTTCATCTTTCATTTTCTGCATCGCGGCACCATCCCCTTCGCCCGTTGGACCCGGCTCGTCGGTTTCTTTCGCGCTCCCGCGCGTTTCGCGTTTAATGAGGTTCTCGTTGTGTTTTATTGTAGCACAGGGGTTTGGCACGTACAATCTCGGAAATCTACTGATCCTTATGTGTTTTTTCTGTAAGAAGACTGTAAAATGTGACATAGGTCATTGTCCGTCACTCCCGAACTTGATATGTTTGTCATGGCATTGATATGCGCGGTATAAGAACACAATTATATCAAAAGGAGAGTATCTATGAAACGTAACGGATTATTGGCAGGCATGGCGATCATCGGAATGATGATGGCCGCAGTAACAGGCTGCGGAAGCTCGTCTTCCGAGAGCACAACACAGGCTGCAGCAGCAGAAACAACCGCAGCTTCCCAGGCGGCAGACGCTTCCGCTGACAGCACGACCGCGGAGATCGGCGAGCTTAACGTACAGTTCGTACCGACCAACAACGACGGCTCCATGCAGGCAAAGGCAAAGCCGTTTGCAGACTATCTGTCCGAAAAGCTCGGCACGACCGTCAACGTCACTCTGGCGACTGATTACTCCACGATCGTAGAGGCCATGGCTTCCGGAAAGGTCGATATCGGCATCATGCCTCCGGCAGCTTACGTACAGGCAAGAGATATGGGCGCTGCAAAGGCACTTCTTACCTCTCAGCTCGGCGCTTATGACCGTGAGACAGGACTTCCGCTCGAGGGTCAACTCAGCGGCACCTTCAAGGGAGAGGTACTCGTAAGGGCTGACAGCGACATGCAGAGCCTGACTGACTTAAAGGGCAAAAAGATCGCGACACTAAGCCCGAATTCCGCGAGCGGCTATATCTATCCGGTCGCTGAGCTGAAGGATGCCGGCATTGATCCGACCGTTGACTGCACGCTTACGACCGTCAACGATATCCCAAGTGAGATGACCTCTGTCCTGAACGGTCAGCAGGATGCCTGCTTTGTTTTTGAGGGCGCAAGAAACGTATTCGCTTCCAAGTTTGAGGGACATGATCTTATGAAAGAGCTTCGCGTGCTCTATCTGACAAAGGGAGATATCCCGAACGACGCGATCGCGGTACAGCCGTCCATGGATGAGGCGCTTCAGGAAAAGGTAAAAGAGGTGTTCCTGAACATGCCGAATGATGAGGAAGGTCAGGAAGCGATGGCGCTGTGGGGTCACAAGGGATATGTGGAAGCAGAGGAATCCGCTTACGACACGATCAAGGCTTACACGGAAAAGGCAGCAGAATAATATTTCCCCGGCCGCGGTTTCCTGTTCCGGCAGGCCGCGGCCTTTTCAGGCCTTTTGCAGTTTTTCAGACTTCAGCAGCACAGCAGAGGACATATATATGATTTCATTTGAACATATTACGAAAGTATACAGCAACGGCGTCAAGGGTCTCGAGGACGTCAATCTGTGCATCAACGACGGTGAGTTTGTCTCTATCATCGGATTATCCGGCGCAGGAAAATCCACCCTGCTCCGCTCGATCAACAGACTGATCGACGTCACCTCCGGGAATATCACGGTCAACGGAACTTCTATTACCAAAGCCGGAAAAAGCGAGCTTCGGAAGATCCGGCGTCATATCTGTATGATTTCCCAGAACTTCAATCTGGTAAAACGCAGCACGGTCCAGATGAACGTCCTGTCCGGAAGGCTCGGATATTATTCCACGATCAAGAGTATTCTCGGTCTGTTTTCAAAAGAAGATTATCAGCGCACCGTTGAGGCGCTCGAACAGGTCGGTCTTTCCGATAAGCTTCATACGCGCAGCGACGAGCTTTCCGGCGGTCAGCAGCAGCGCGTTTCCATCGCACGCACCCTCGTGCAGCAGGCGGATATCATCCTCGCCGATGAGCCGGTTGCCTCCCTCGACCCGGTAACCTCCCGCAAGATCCTTAGTGATCTACAGGATATCAACCGCAGGCTCGGGAAAACCGTCATCGTCAATATTCACTCCGTCGAGCTCGCAAAGGAATTTTCGACCCGCGTGATCGCCATGAAGAGCGGACGCATCGTGTTTGACGGAACACCGGAGGAGCTTACCGAAGAGGAGCTGATCCGTATCTATGGAAAATCATTTTCCGCAGAACAGGCGGAGGCGAAGCTATGAAGCTGCAGGATACAATTCACTATAGCTGGTATAAGCACCTGTTCCTTGTCCTCATTTTGCTTCTCTGTCTGTATGGAAGCATCTCGGTTACGGACGCGGATTTTTCCGAAGTTATCTCCGGAGCAGATCAGATAGGCGTATTTTTAAGCAGGCTGCTCCACCCGGATTTTTCCTATCTTCCAAAGCTCTGGGGTCCGCTCGTAAAAACGCTTCAGATGTCCGTCACCGGAACGGTGCTTGGCATGATCTTCGCCGTCCCGTTTGCGTTTCTGGCAACACATGTCGTTACGCGTAATCATGTATTAACAGCAATCATACGTTTTCTGCTCGATATCATCCGCACGATTCCGAACCTGCTGCTTGCCGCGCTCATGGTAGCGATCATCGGCATCGGCGAGGTGACCGGCGTGCTGACGATCGCCATTTTCACCTTCGGCATGGTCTCCCAGCTCATCTATGAAGCGATCGAGACCATCGACTACGGTCCGATCGAAGCCGCAGAATCCGTAGGTGCAAATAAGATCCAGATCGCATTCTGGTCGATCGCGCCGCAGGTGATCGTGCAGATCGCAAGCTATACCTTCTATGCGCTCGAGGTCAATGTGCGCGCTTCCACCGTACTCGGCTATGTCGGCGCAGGCGGTATCGGCGTGATCCTCAATTCCTCTCTGGCTCTGTTCCAGTATGAACGTGTTTCCATTATCATTCTGACGATCCTGGTCGTGGTTGCGGTCGTTGACAGCATCAGCGAAGCGATCAGAAGGAGGCTTGCATGAACAACTCCAACGAAACCGCCGCTTCCGCGGCATTCCGGAAGCAGCACACACAGCGTTTTCTTGCGGCGGCTGTTATTTTGCTCATTATCCTCTGGTGCGCCGCAGGGATCGATTACTCCGGTCTTGCAGCCTTTTCCCCGCAGATGGGCCTTGAGGTTCTGCGCGGCCTGATGAAACCGAAATGGAGCTTCGTCTACGACGGCAGCGGAGAGGATCTTGCGAGCCTTCTGCTGCTTACGATCGGTATCGCGTTTCTCGGTACCGCCATTGCTACGATACTTGCGCTTCCGGTCACGCTGCTCTCTGCCTCCAATCTCTGGAGAAGCTGCCCATTAGTCGCACGTATCGGAAAGTTTGTCTGCAATGTCCTGCGCGCCTTCCCGGAGCTCGTTTATGCCATTATCTTTGTCAAGGTCGTAGGTCCGGGACCGTTTGCCGGAGCGCTTGCGATCGGCGTGCACCAGATCGGCATGCTCGGAAAGCTGTATACGGAAGAGATGGAAGCCATGGATGAAACGCCGGTCGAAGCCATGCATGCGGTCGGCGCAGGCTTCTGGCAGACCATGTTTTTTGCCAGAGTTCCCCAGCTCCTTCCGATCTACAGCTCTCTGTCTTTAAACCATTTTGAAATCGCAGTCAGAAGTGCTTCCACGCTCGGTCTCGTCGGCGCGGGCGGCATCGGCGCGCCGCTGATCTTTGCGATTCAGGCGAGAAACTGGGATCAGGTCAGCATCATCCTGCTCGGCGTTGTCCTGACTGTCTTTGTCATCGATACGCTGACCGGACTGATTCGTAAAAAACTGCGCTAAGGAACGACGGCTTATGAATATTCTTCACCTTTCCGATATCCACTTCCGGCGCAGCTACCCTGCCGCAGATCACGGATATGCCGGTACGCTTTACGCGATGCAGAACCCGCTTCTGTCCCTGACTGCCTGTGCAGATGCTGCAAAGAAAGAGCTTTCGCCTGATCTTGTTCTGATCTCCGGGGATCTGACAGAAGACGGTGATCCTGAGGATTACCGCCTTCTGAAACAGAAACTCACAGAGCTTTTCGGCGATACGCCGCTCCTCGTTACGCTCGGGAATCATGACTGTAAGGAGGCATTTCGCAGGGGATGGTCAGGCTGTTCAGATCATACTTTTTCAGATACAGACGGAATTTCTGAACAGAACTTATCCGCTCCCTGGCACACATATACGGATCTCGGCAGCTTTGCCGTAATCAGCTTTGACAGCAGCCGGGAAGGCTGTCCAAACGGCCTGATCGACAGCGCGCGGCTTGACTGGCTTTCTGATACGATCATAAAAAACGGGAAGAAACCTTTTATCTTTATGACGCATCATCATCTGCTGCCGCGGCAGCATGCCACGCCTTCCGTGAGCTATGACGCGCGTCTTACGGATCTTTTAAAAAACGCGCCGCTCATCTGCACGCTCACCGGACATACGCATTACCATTTTGCTGACATATTTGCGGATCATCCCTATTACACAACGGCAAGTCTCTCGTTCCGCGGGGAAAATATTTCCGGCGGTATCGTCCGCTTTGAGGAGGTCTTCGGATACAGCTTTTACCGCCTCGAAGGCAAAGCGCTCCACATCAGCGAGGTACGAAACCGGACTTTTTCCACAGGAAAACATCTCGGAGAGATCCGCTGCGGGGACAGCTGTGTCTGCCCGAAGTAGTTCTATTCAGTTTTATCAAATGCAAAAATACGGATCCCGGCAAACAGTGCATCTCAATCTGTCTGCCGCGGATCCGCATCTTTTATATTACATATATTTGTTATCACAAATCTTCAGACTGTCTGCCGGTCTGTCTGCCGGCAAGCTTTCAGAATCAGGAATTCAGCGCGCCTGCAACCTCCTTGTTGCGCTCCTTGATCTCGCCCTTAATATAGCTGTCAAGGAAGCCCTGCATGCTGTTGCGGCTGTAACGGTGCCCGTGCACGATCTGCGCAAAACGGCTGACCGCCTTATCCACGTCTTCATTGATAATAATGTAATCGTAGAGATTTGCACAGGCAATCTCCTCCTCCGCCATATCCAGAAGCTGCGCGATCTTTTCTTCATCATAGCGTCCGCTCTTCGTCAGGCGCTTCTCAAGCTCCTCCCATGACGGCGGCAGAATAAATACGAGCGTTGCATCCGGGCAGATCGTACGCACGCGCATCGCGCCCACTGCATCGAGGTCGAGAATTACATTCTTGCCCTTTGCCCTTGCCTCGTCCACGGCTTCCTTCGGCGTGCCGTATCCCGCCTTGTCAATATAGGAATACTCCAGCATCTTGCCGGTTCTGATCATACGCTCAAACTCGATCAGCGAAACAAAATAGTGCTCCTTACCGTCCGTCTCTCCCGGTCTCGGCTCTCTCGTCGTAGCTGAAACGCAGGTGCACGCCCTCGGATGCTCCTTCAGATACTTCTGAATAACCGTCTGCTTTCCTGCGCCGCTCGGTCCCGATACAACGATCAGCTGTCCATGCTCCGCTATTCTGTCCAAATACTCTTTCTTCATGCTTTCCCTCCTGATGATATACCGTATCGTATGATAAAAATGTTTATTGTTTTCCCTTAAAAGCCCTCCCGCAAACCTTTTCCCCGGGGCGGCTCCCTTTTTTTGTATTTTTTTAAGTACAATTTTATTCTAGCAATGCAGTATGGGAAATGTCAACAAAAATTTATTTTTTAACGAGATGATTTTCGTTTATTTTTGTCAAAACATTAACGGTGTTGTGAATCTTTTACCTATTATGGAATTCCTCATCAGGCTGTGTTATGATGTTCCCAGGCAGGGAAATAATTCACTTCGGGCGCAGGAGGCTGCGCCCCGGAAAAAATAGAAATAATGGCAAATGCCGCAAAACGCGGCGGAATTTTGGAGGTTTATTTTATGAGATTACAGGATAAGGTCGTACTGGTTACGGCATCAACAAGAGGAATCGGTCTTTCATGCGTTGAGGCATGCGCAAAAGAAGGTGCAATCGTGTACATGGGCGCGCGCAATCTGGAGCGTGCGAAAGAGATCGCGGACGGACTGAACGAAAAGGGATACCGCGTAAAATACGCATACAGCGACGCAACAAAAGAAGAAACCTTTGTGAGTATGGTCGAAGAGGTAGTAAAAAATGAAGGCCGCATCGACGTACTGGTCAATAACTTCGGCACCTCAGACCCGCGCAAAGATCTGGATATCGCACATACGGATCCGTCCGTTTTCATCGATACGGTCAGCATCAATTTAAAGAGCGTATTTATCACAAGCCAGGCAGCTATTAAACACATGGAAACAACAGGCGGCGGAAGCATCATCAATATTTCCTCCATCGGCGGACTGGTTCCGGATATCTCCCAGATCGGCTACGGCACCAGCAAGGGCGCGATCAACTATCTGACAAAGCTCATCGCCGTACAGGAGGCGCGTCACAACATCCGCTGCAACGCGGTGCTTCCGGGCATGACCGCAACAGATGCCGTAAAGGACAATCTGACCGAAGACTTCAAGAATTTCTTCCTGCGCCATACGCCGATCAAGCGCATGGGACTGCCGGAGGAGATCGCGGGCGCAGTTGTTTATTTTGCAAGTGATGACGCCGCATACACGACCGGTCAGATCATGGCTGTAGCCGGCGGCTTTGGTCTTGCGACCCCGATCTTCGGGGATCTCGCAGACAGGGCGAATGCGAGAGGCTGATAAAGAAGGATATCTGGACATTTCCCATAAAACAAGGACGACCACAAAGGGCCGTCCCGAAAATGTATTTATCAGATCAGATAAATCCTGATATGGGCTCAGGAGCTGCAAAGCGCAGCTCCTTTTCTCTCCTCAAAAAAGGATCCGTAAAAAACGTTCTCTCATCTTATATTAATCCACAATTATTCTACGATCGCTTTCTGTCCGATCCGCGCCTTTTCCTTCGGGGTTTCTGCCGGATATCCAATTGCAGCACATCCATAAACGCCATGCTCATCCGGAATACCAAACTCCCTAAGCAGCGATCTTACTTCCGGATCGTCATAGCAGCCAAGGAGCTGATTGATCCATACGCAGCCAAGACCAAGCGCCTCGGATGCGAGATACATATTCTCCATCGCGCAGGCATTGTCCACCTCGCGGTACTTGCTCTCCTTCTCATTGGAAGTGATCACCAGTACTGCCGGATCATACATGTTGTAGCTTTCATCTCTTCCGATCGCCTTTGCCACCGCTTTCGCAAGCCTCTGAATCTTATCCCGGTTTATCACTGCCGTAAATTTCCAGGTCTGCTTTCCCATTCCGCTTGCAGCATGCAGCGCGCAGTCAAGAATGGTTTCCACATCTTCACGTTTTACCGCTTCTTTCGTAAACGCACGATAGCTTCTTCTCGTTAAAATCGCATTGATCACTTCGTTCATTTTCATTCTCCTCGTTTGCTTACTTTTTCTTTACCGTATATCCAAAGGTACCGAGCAGGCTGCCAAGACGATGGTATTCACCATGATTATATGCGATCAGTCCGCAGCGATCCATATCAAAGCGTCCCTTTTCATCCATATAGCTCTCATCAACATCGACTGCTTCTACCTTCGCAATAAACATATCGTGTGAACCGAGCTTCAGCACCTGTGTTACCTTACACTCAATATTGACCGGGCTTTCCGCGATCAGCGGCGCCGCCACAACGCTGCCCTGCTGTTTTGTGAGACCGCATTCCTTCCATTTATCCAGCTTCGCTCCGCTTCTTACTCCGCAAAAATCTGTCGCTGCGCACAGCGCTTCCGTGGTCAGGTTAATGACAAATTCCCCTGTTTCTTCTATCATATGATGACTGAAACGCTCCGGACGCACCGAAATATAAGCCATTGGCGGCTCTGAGCAGATCGTTCCCGTCCATGCCACTGTCAGGATATTGGCATTTCCCGCTTTATCCGCACAGCTTACCATGACCGCCGGCAACGGGTACACCATCGTGCCCGGCTTCCAGACCGCTTTTTTAACCGTTTTCTTTTCTTCCATTTTCTGCCTTCCTTTCCTATATTCTTCAGATGTATCTGCTCCTGCTGAAATCTTCTTCAGAAGGGCATTGTTTTTCCTTTGAACTGAAACATTTTTATTATAACACAGCTGTCAATTCTGCAGAAGATACTACAGTATTTATACACATAAATATGGCATCGTCCGTAAATTCTGCACAAATACTTGGAAATATCAGAAAATCGTCACACTCTGACTGGAAAACGCTCTTGACTATATAAAGCCGTCTTTTTATAATGAAAAAGTTTTCACGGATCACTTTTTGATGTCCAGTCAGAAAGAGAACCTTATCATTATTTTATTAAATCACGGAGGAGCAATATGAAGAAAAAAGTATTTGCCGTACTTCTTGGTACGGCGGTGGCTGCATCCGTATTAGCCGGATGCGGTTCCAGTTCAGAGAACGCGCAGACAACTGCTGCACAGACGGAAGCCGCTGCTGAAACTGCGGCTGAAGAGACAAGCGCTTCGGAAACGACGGAAGCCGCTTCCGAAGCGGCAGACAAAACCACTGAAGCTGCTGAAGCAGGCGAAGTTTCTCAGAGAACGGTTTATGTAACGCCGGAATGGGTGAAGTCCGTTCTCGACGGCGAGCAGGCAGATTATCAGGATGCAGTGATCGCTGAAGTCGCTTACGGCGCTGCCTCTGACTGCGAAAGCTATCAGAGCGGTCATATTCAGGGCGCGCAGTACATCGACATTTGCGAGGTAGAGGACGCGACCGGTTCTGAAGAGGGCGCTTATAACCTGCTTCCCGCAGAAGAGGTCGAAGCAAATATTCTCTCCCACGGCATCACGAAGGATACGCCGGTCATTCTTTACGGCGGCGATGTCTGCGGCGTAGCGCGTGTTGCTTATGCTTACATCTGGGCAGGCGTTGAAGATGTAAAGATCCTGAACGGCGGACTTTCCGCATGGACCTCTGCAGGCTATGATACTGAAACCGGCGCACCTGAGCAAATCGCAGCTGAAGAATTCGGCACCACGGTTCCGGCGCATCCGGAATACTGGACCTCGATCGAGGATGCAAAGGATAAGCTTGTAAATGACGACAACTTCAAGCTTGTCAGCATCCGCAGTGAAGCTGAATGGCTTGGCGAGACCAGCGGCTACAGCTACATGGATAAAGCCGGCGAGCCGGAAGGCGCTGTCTGGGGCAAGGGCGCCGAGACCGCATTTGACGTAAAGGGCTTCCTCAATGACGACGGCACAGTTAAGGATCTTGCAGGCTTTGAGGAGGTCTGGGCTGACTGCGACTTCACGCTTGACAACGACCTTGCATTCTACTGCGGAACTGGCTGGAGAGCCTGCGTACCGTTCCTTGTTCTCTATGAGAATGGCTATGATAATATCTCTGTTTATGACGGCGGCTGGTATCAGTGGCTGATGGATGACAGCAATCCGGTACAGGTCGGCGATCCGGCAAGCGCGGACTGCATTCACACGACTGTAGGCGAGCTTCCGACCGGCAAAGCTGCGAAGTAATTTGGACCGGACGATCCCAGTGCAAGCTGTCAGGTCGTATTTAATCGTATCCAGGAGTGACCATGCGAAAGATTTGCTATTTGATTCTTGATATCCTTACTGCCGCATTTCTCTGCGGCGGCTATATCACAAATTATTTTACTAGACGAAAGCTCGGAATGCTCCGCTGGATCAATTACCACACGATGAACTATCAAAAGCAGCTGCCGCTTGACGTGCTGAAATATGCCGCGGCGGCAGCCGCTTCCGTCATCGTGATCCTGATTTTGCTGCAACTTTTCAGAAAATGGAGGCGGCTTGGCATTTGCGACAAAATCATGGCGGCAGTCATGACGGCAGTCTGGCTCCTTTATCTGGGATTGAGCATTCTGTCAGGTCAGAACGTCATGCGGGCGTATTATTTTGTCCTACCGCTTGCGGGTCTTGCACTGCTTACACAAATCATCCGAAATCTGCTTTCCCTTCATTTTTTGAAAGTCAAGCCCAAAAGTAAACCTTAATGCTATACTGGAAAAACCGGCTCTGTATCACACATGAACAGAGCCGTTTTTTTTACTTTTCTCTTTTTTCCTTACTTTATACCGCCGCAATCACACCGCCGTTTTCCACATACATGCTGCTAAGGCCCGAGGTCTCCACAAATACGATTTTCCGGAACGCGGCGCCGCGCAGCAGGAGCTCTTTCATCGTCTCCGCATACTCCGGCGCGTTGCAGTGTGCGATTGCGAGCACCTTTTTCTCCGGTTCCTTCACTTCTTCAAGAAGTGCCGCAACCAGCTTTTCAAGTGCCTTTCCGCTGCCTCTTACCTGAGCGATCATGCGCACCTTTCCATCCGTCGTCGCACCGATCACGGGCTTGATATTCAATGTCGTCGCAAGAATCGCTTTAATACCGCTCAGTCTTCCGGTCTTTCTGAAGGTTTCAATCGAGCCCAGCGCGGCATATACATGTTGGCCACGGATATAATTCTCCACCGTTTCTATCGTTTCCTCAAAGCTCATCCCCTGTTCTTCACATTCCATGATCTTAAGCGCTGTAAGCGTCTCGCCTACCGACGCGGAGCAGGAATTGAACACATGAATCTGTTTCTCCCCGTATTCTTCCTCATACAGCTTTTTTCCCACCAGTGCGCTGTTATAGGATCCGCTTATCTTTTCCGAGACCGTCACTGCATAGACCCGTTCCGCTTCACAGCAGAAAGCCTGCATGAATTTTCCCGCAGGCGGGCAGGCGGATTTCGGACACTCTTTTGCCTCCCGTACGTATTTCAGAAACTCGTTCCTGTTAAAGCTCTCATCATCCGTGATATGACGACCTCCCACTTCAATTTCAAATGGTACCGACTCAAACAGGCCCGATGCCTTCATTTCATCCGTCAGCTCCCCGCAGCTGTCCATAACGATCTTGTAACTCATTTTGTCCTTCCTGTCAAAGTGCCTCTCATGCGTGCTGAACCAGCCGAGCACATTGTATGCTGCGCGCCTGACTCTTGCGCATGTTAGTTTTTGAACACTTGCAAACCTTTTTGCTTTATGATATAGTCCGCATGTAAAAAGCACAAGTTTCAAATCTCACTTTTTGTCTAGATTTGGACAAATTTTACTTTTTGCAAACCTGAGGATTTCAAAATGAAGTATGATCTTTCAAAAAAGCCGAGCCGCAGCGCGAAACGCACGCTGCATGCCTTTAAAGATACCATGTTTTTTCTGCTCTCCGCACATCCGTTTGAAGAGCTTACGGTAAATATGATCTGTGAACAGGCGGATTATCCGAGAACCACCTTTTATAATTATTTTGATGATAAATACGATCTGCTCAATTACTGCTGGCTCTGGCTTTCCGGAGAAATGCATCTGGAGGAGCACCGCACGCTCAGCCAGAATGAAATCCTGTATCTCTTTTTTGACAAGCTTTTTGACTTCTTCGAGCGAAAACAGGACATCATCCACCAGATCCTTAAAAATAATCCGCAGACCGGCTACATGTTCAGCAGCTTTAGAAGCTTTATGAACCATCTGGTGCGCATGATCTTTGAGCACAGCTCTTCTGAAGCCGACTGTCCGGTTCCGCGCGAGCTGATCGCGGATCATTACAGCAATACGCTGCTGCTCGTCTGCCAGTGGGTCGGGTGGTTCAACCCTGTCTGCACAAGAGCAACAGCGCATGAATATCTGAATTATCTGATTGGTGATCTGCAGAAGCGCTAATCAACGTTTTTGCAGCTTACCTCCTACGTACACTGCCTTCACATTTAATTCCTGATCCAAAAGCACCAGGTCAGCCATTTTTCCCGGTGCTATACTTCCGTACTTATCGTAAATTCCAATTGCCTTTGCCGGATTTGCCGATGAACAAATAATTGCTTCCTCTAAAGGAATTTTCATCTTCTGAACAGCAGTTTTCATGCATTCCATCAAATTCGTAACAGACCCGGCAATCGTTCCATCATCAAGCGTCGCGCGGGCGCCTTTCACGACAACATCCTGTCCGCCCAACGTATATCGTCCATCCGACAGTCCGGTCGCACGCATACTGTCACTGATCATAACGATCCGTTCAGCACCAAACATCTTAAAGGTTGCCCGAACAACAGCCGGATGGATATGAATTCCGTCACAAATGAGCTCTACACGGCAGTCTTCACTATCAAGAGCTGCCCCAACCACTCCGGGGGCTCTGTGGCTGAATTCCGGCATAGCATTGTACAGATGTGTGATATGGGAAGCCCCTCTCTGTAACGCATGTAACGCGTTTTCATAATCTGCAGTTGTATGTGCGATCGATATAACCACCTCATTTTTCAGCGCTTCTATAAATTTCATTGCTCCCGGTGTCTCCGGAGCAATATCCACAAGCTTAATCAATCCTCCAGCTTCTTTTTGCAAAACCCGAAAAAGCGCTTCATCACAGTTGCGGATGTTTTCTGCTGCCTGAGCACCTTTTTTCTTTGCGCTGATAAAAGGTCCCTCCATATTAATTCCTACAAAATGAGCTCCCTTATCTGCTTTATAAGCCGCTGCCATTTGCATTATTTTATGAAGCTCTGCTTCCGATACGGTCATGCTTGCCGGACAAATAGATGTTATCCCGACTGATGACTCATATTCTGCAATGCGCAAAAGTCCATCCGGATCCGCATCACAGAAATCGGCTCCTGCACATCCATGGAAATGAATATCAATCAGACCTGGTATCGCCAGCATCCCCTGACCATCCAGTATCTCTCCATCCGCGCTGGAAGCCTCTGTAAAAATACCGCTTTCTATACCGATCTCCCCGTGGTAAAACTTTCCGTCTTCTCTAAATACCTGCACATTTTTTATGATCATTTTTGCTTCTGCCTTTCTTTGGCATTCTTCAAAATATCAGTCTGATGTCACCAATCCTTAGCTCCGGATCATCCATGGTTTATTCCGGTAAGTGCAGCTTTATCTGCCACAAGTGTCACATCCGGATGAAGCTGCAGAATAGATGCCGGGACATTCGGCGTAATCGTTCCGTAAAATGCCTGTTTTAAGATTTCTGCCTTCTCTTCACCGCTCGCTACCAGCAGAATTTTCTTCGCGCGCATAATTGTTCCGATACCCATCGTATACGCCTGTCTTGGAACCTGATCAGCCGTTTCAAAAAACCTCTGGTTTGCTTCTATCGTACTTTCTGTCAGATTCACACAATGTGTTTCTTTTTCAAAGATTTCACAGGGTTCATTAAATCCAATGTGACCATTGTGACCAATTCCAAGCAGCTGCAGATCTATGCCGCCCAAATCAGAAATCAGTTTTTCGTATCTGTCGCATTCTTTTTTTTCATCTAATTCCATGCCATTCGGAATATTCGTTCGCGCTGTATCGATATTGACGCGGTCAAACAGATTTGTATGCATAAAATAATAATAGCTTTGCGGATCCTTCCGATCAAGTCCCCGGTATTCATCCAGATTTATCGTTGTAACGCCGGAAAAATCCAGATCCCCTTTCCTGTACCAGTCTACAAGCTGTTCATACGTTCCTAACGGGGATGAACCTGTCGCAAGACCCAGTACACAATCGGGCTTCAGAATAATCTGTGCAGAAATTATATTAGCAGCTTTTCTGCTCATATCCGCGTAATCTCTTGTTTTCACAATTCTCATATCAGCTGCTCCTCCGGTTTAAAAACTAATTTCTGTTATCCTTTATCCGTCAACTCTGTCCCGGGAGAATCCCGTCTCTGCGCATCCTGAAATTATAATATGCACCCAGCATGCCCGCATTATTCCGCTGTCTGGCAAAAGCAATTTTGGTATGTTCCAGGATCACCGGCTTTAGATATTTTTTCATTGCCTGCATCAGAAGCGGTCTCAGGATTTCCTCCCGCTCCGTAATACCTCCGCCCAGCACAACAATTTCCGGATTGATCACATAACAGATATTAGCAATTCCTTTCCCCAGTATATCGGCGAGTTCTCCTATTGCCTGCCGGCAAATCTCATCTCCTGCTGCTGCAGCATCAAAAATTCTGATCCCGTCCCATTCGTCCGGTGTTCCACCTTTCATCTTTGCAACCTTCCGGCTCATCGTACTGCTGGACCCCAGTGTCTGAAAGTTGCCCTCATGCATATTCATATATCCAACTTCACAGGCACTGTTGCTGGCACCATGCAGCACTTTCCCGTTCAGTAAAATACATCCGCCTATTCCGGTTCCAACAGTAAGGCACACTGCAATCCGGCTCCCTGCCGCCGCTCCTGAAACGTATTCCGCAAGCCCCGCACAATTGACATCATTTTCGACCTCACACGGAATTTTATATTCCTCTTCCAATACTTTTTTAAACTGTGTGCCGGAATAATCGGGAATTGTTTCTCCCGCATAAAATAACTCTCCCTTTTCACAGTCCACCATACCGGAAGTAGAAATGCAAATCCCATCCGGTCTGCATGTTTTCATATATTCTGCAACAATCATTTTTACTTTCTGCAGAATAATTCTACCACCGCGCTGTGCTTCCGTTGCCATCTGATTTTTTTCAATCAGTTCGCCCTTCTCATCAATCAATCCGTATTTAATACTGGTTCCTCCAATATCAATACATATATATGCCATGTTCTCTACCTCTTAACTGCAAATAAACTCTGGCTGAAATACTATATTTTCTCTTAAACTCTTATGCTTTCAGGGCATCTGCAAATGCCTTTGTAATCAACTGCGGTCTGGTAATCGCAGACCCAACCACTACGCTGTAGGCCCCCAGTTCTATCACCCTTCTGGCTTTCTCCGGCGTATTAATATTTCCTTCCGCAATGACCGGATGAGAAACCTTGCTGACAATGGTTCTTATAATTTCGAAATCATTGGTCTCAATCTTCAAATCTGCGCTTTGCTTCGTATACCCTACAAGCGTAGTTCCGATAAAATCAAACCCCAGCTCGTCGGCATGTATCGCTTCTTCTATCGTCGAGCAGTCCGCCATCAGTAATTGATGATGGTAAGCGCTTCTGATTTCCCGATAAAATTCATCCAACGTCTTTCCTCCGGGTCTTAAGGCGGAGGTTGCATCCAAAGCAATAATCTCCGGCTTTACCTCCATGAGCTCTTCTATTTCCTTCATCGTGGGCGTAATATAAATCTCACTGTCATCGTAATCCCGTTTCACAATTCCAATGACCGGGAGATCCACGTTTTTTTTGATCTCTGCTATGTCTTCCCTCGTATTGGCACGAATTCCTGCAGCACCTCCTTCTTTTGCGGCAAATGCCATTCTTCCCATGATAAAGGACGAATGGAGGGGCTCCTGCGGCAGCGCCTGACAGGACACAATCAGTTTTCCCTTTATAGATTCAAGACTTTTTTTCATCCTTATACCTTCTTCCTGATTATCTCACCGATTTTTTCGGCAAGCATTGTATGGCTTTCCGCTGTCAGATGCATATAATCAATATGGTTCATGCTGACGTAAGGATCCGCATCAAGAAAATCACAGTCAAATTCTACAGCACACTTTTCATATTCTGCCGCAAGCCCCCTGGACTTTTCGCTGCAGCATCCCATCTCTCCTGCGACCGGAGACTGCTCGCATGCCTCTTCAATTGCACCCGGAGATATGATCAGGATCTGCGGTTTCGCACTCCACGCTTCCGTTATTTTGGCTTTTTTTATCAGACGCTTAAGCCCATCCGCAATATTTTTAGGAGTCGCGGAAAAACGCTCTTTACAATCATTTGTCCCCAGCATAATAATCAGGTAATCCACCGGCGCATGAGACATAAGACACGGATATAAATAGGAAAGCCCGTTCAGTCCTTCATTCAACGGATCTTCAAATACCGTCGTCCTTCCTGAAAGTCCTTCTTCGATCACGGTATATTTGTCCCCTAATATTTCCTGCAGCTTTCCTGTCCAACGAACCTCATCCGGAAATCTGCCGTTTGTTACTGCATCATATCCCCAGGTGTTCGAATCACCAAAGCATACGATTCTTTTTTTGCTCATTTGTACACCTCTTAACCTTTCACCGCACCCATTGCAAGTCCCTGTACAAAATTCTTTTGCGCTGCCCATACGATAACCAGTACCGGAAGCAGCGTAATCACGGCAGTTACCGCCATTGGTCCCCACTCGAGCCCGCGATCCGTAATAAATCCGGCTATCACGACCGGGAGCGTTTTTGATTTGTTGACACTCAGAATAACTGCAAACAGAAATTCATTCCAGGCGCCTACAAATGCCAGTATTCCTGAGGCAATAATTCCCGGCTTCGTAATCGGAAAAATAATTAAAAAGAAACGCTTCGTGAAACTGCATCCGTCAAGCATGGCGGATTCTTCAAGCTCTGACGGAAGCTGTTCAAAAAATCCCATCATCAGCCAGATAACAAGCGGCAGATTAAAACTCGTATTCATGATAATAAGCGCTGTTTTTGTATCAATTAAATGCAGCGTCCTCATCACAAGATATACCGGAATCGCAGTCGCAATTGCAGGATACATCTTTTGTACCATGAACCATATCCCAAACAGTTTTCTCGCTTTTTTACCAATCGATCCACGGGAAACGGCATATGCCGCCATACTTCCAAGCAGTACAGAAATGACTGTAGATGCTGCCGCAACCACAAAGGTATTCCAGAAATTAAGCGCCAGATGATCTTTGCTCAATACACTCTGGTAGCTATCCAGCGTAAACTGGCTGGGGAAGAGTACCGGCGGATATGCAAGATACTCAGCTTTTACCTTAAAGGAACTCATCACAAGCCAATATACAGGAAAAAGAATCAGAAGCATGCTGAGTACAACCAAAATCACGCGGACAGGTCTTCCCGCAAAATCTCCTATAATGCCGTCTGCCGTCGGAAGCTTTTTTCGTCTGATCCCCTTCATCACAGATTTTCCTCCATTTTATCCCGAAGTCTTAAGAAGGCCACCGTTACAACGGTCATGACAACTACGAACACAATTGCAAGCGATGCCGAATAACCGGCATTAAAAAACCTGAGACCCTGCTTATAAATATAGTTCGGAAGCATCTCTGTCGAACTTCCCGGTCCTCCGTTTGTCATGACATACACTGTATCAAAAACCTTAAATGCATCGACAAACCTGAGCATAACAACTACGGTAAGCACAGGGCTTATCATAGGCAAAATTATCTTTCTGAAAATCTGCCCATTGGTTGCCCCGTCAACCGTTGCTGCTTCCAGACAATCTGCCGGAAGCGCCTTGAGCCCAGCCGCACAAATAATCGCCACCCAGGGAACCAGCTGCCAGACGTTTACAAGAATGACTGATATCATCGCTGTTTTTGGACTGCTCAGCCAGGTAATACTCGGTACGCCTAAAAATCCAAGCAAATAGTTAACAATACCGGTTGATGAATCCAGCATCATACGCCACAGTGTACCAACAGCAACCGGAGCCATAATCATCGGAATCAAAAAAACCGAAGTACAGATACGTGCCCACATTTTATCCGAGCAAAGAGCCATCGCTACAAACAAGCCTATGATAACCTCAAGCGCGACGGAAACAACCGCAAAAAGAAGCGTATTTCCGGCACTGGTTCTCAGCGTCGAATCGGTAAACATCTGGATATAATTTCCAAGACCGATAAATTCCGGATCCGCATTCGGCAGATTCAGTTTAAGTTTAAAAAAGCTTAAATAAACAGAATATAAGAGCGGAAGCAGTGCCGTGATTCCAAGGAAGATCAGCGTTGGTGTCAAAAACATCCATGAAGCAAACCGGTCTCCTCTTCTCTTTTTTCGTGCGGCACCTGTTCCTTTTGCACGATTTTTTGCAGCCATTCTATCAACTATCCTTTCTAACTCAACGTATTTCAGCCCCATTTTCCCCTTTTCAGGACTATTTGGAAAACTGCCTGCAGCATCATGTCATTCATACTACAGGCAGTCGAAACTTTATCCGTTTCCTATTGATTTTTTACAGATTATAGTTTTTCGTGCCTTCCTCCGGCGGTGCACTGTCAAGTGCGGATTCAATACCGCTCTGCATCTTGCTCACCGCTTCTTCGAGCTCGATCTGTCCGGACATATATTCACTGACAACTGTATTCAGCATGCTGTCAACTTCTGTTGATGCCGGAATTCTCCACCAGATATTCGCCGTATCAAGCGCCTCTCTGACCGTATCCATATAAGTTCCCTTGATGCCATCCTGTTCCCAGAATGCCTTTCTCGGAGATAAAATGCCATAATCTTCATAGAACTTATTCTGATTTTCTGCACTGGTGTACATCTTAACCCATTCCCATGCAAGATCCTGATTTTTCGAGCTTGCCGGAATTGAAAGATCCCATGCGCTGAGAAGCGTTACACCAGTCTTATCGTGCGGAATAACATCCAGAGCCCACTTGCCTGCAACCTTGGACTGTGTTTCATCATCTGCTGCCTGTACCAGCCCAAGCGTTGGCCAGGTCTCACAGATTGCTGCTTTTCCATCGAGGAATGCCTTGATCGATTCTTCCGTTCCCCAGGATAAAATAGCCGGATCTGCATAATTCTGGATCTCCTTCAGATGCTCAAGCGCAGCTCTTGTCTCCGGAGAATCAATGGTTATATTCCAGTCTTCGTCCGCCCAGGAACCTCCCATTGACCAGAGCACATAATCAAATACGCCTCCCAGCTGTCCGGTCGTTGCAGATACGGAAATACCATATATTCCCTCATCCGGTTTCGTCTGCTCGGCAGCCACCTTGCGATATTCTTCCCATGTATCCGGAATTCCATCCGGAAGAAGGTCTGTTCTGTATGCAAACAACTGCGGCGTACTTGCATTTGGGATACCGGTAATCGTTCCCTGCCACATTCCTGAATTCTCAAATACCTTTTCTATGAATTCATCCGTTTTGAAACCATCACGTTCAATCAATGAAGAAAGGTCCGTCATATACGGGGCAAATTCGCCATCCCACTGACTTGCCACATCAATTACATCATAAGATCCTGTTCCGCTTGTCAGGTCAAGAAGCGCCTTTTCATGAAGGGTCGTGTACGGGAAATCGACCACCTCTACTGTTGCCCCGGTCTTCTCTTCAAACTCATCCACGATCGCCTTTGCCGCATCCGCATAAACACTGGACATGTACAGCACAGTCAATTTTTCCCCGGCATAAGGCTTATCCCCTCCTGCCGCCGATTGTGCCGGTGCCTCAGACTTACTGCTGCAGCCTGATGCAATCGATGCAGCCATAGCTGCACACAGCATGATACTCACTGCTCTTTTTTTCATAGTTCTTCTCCTTCCCTTTTTGAAACTGGAAATTCTTTTCATTTTTCCAATTTCTTTCCCCTTCTTTGTTGCCTTTTTGAAAATTTTTTTCATTTTTAAAAATATTAACATTCACTTCGTATTTTGGCAATTGTCACTATTTTACAGATTTTCTTTTATTTTTTTGTAGCATATTTTTATTTTTCCGGTTTTATAAGCCTTTCTATGCGTAATTATAAATCATGTGCAGAAATGAAAATTTTTTTTATTTTATTATAGATATTTTATGTGTTACAATATTATCATCACATTCAGGAGGTCTTTCTATGGCTACCGCAAATCTGATAGCTGAAATTACCAGCCGCTATTCAAAAATGACAAAGGCAGAAAAAAAAGTAGCTGATTTTATTCTTTCTTCACCGCAGCAGGTGCTGAATGCAACTATCACAGATCTGTCACGGCTTTGCGATGTCGGGGAAGCCAGTGTCTTCCGTTTTTGTCGAACACTTTCTTTGAAAGGATATCAGGATTTCAAGCTTTCGCTCGCCCTCAGTACGAGTGCTCCGGAAACACCTCAGAAAAAAGACCCGATTAATATCTCTGCGACTGAAGACTGTCAGGATACAGCTTCCAAAGTTCTGCAGGCTTATTCCCTTGCTCTTGAACATGCCTTCCAGACAATTCATTTTCCTTCCGTCTCGCGGGTCGCAAAAGCCATGATTTCCGCTAAAAGTATAAATTTCTTTGGCTTTGGCGGCTCGGGCACCAGCGCCGGAGAAGCGCGCAATAAATTTTTAAAGATCCTCCCTAATATCATTTACAATGAAGATGCCCATATCCAGCTCACGCAGGCTGCTCTGCTGGGGAAAGGCGATCTTGCCATCATCTTCTGCAACTCCGGAATTACAAAAGACTGCATTGAAATTGCAAAGAACTGTCATAACGCCGGAGCGTTCGTCGTCTTTATTACAATGTTTCCGAAAACTCCTGCCGCCGCTTATTCCAATGTGCTGCTTCTATGCGGGGCAAACGAAGGTCCCCTTGAGGGCGGTTCAATCGCTGCCAAAACAGCGCAGCTGTTTTTAATCGATATCCTGTATGCAAGAGTGTATAAAGAACTTGGAGCACGGGCGCTTGAAAATAAAAAGAAGACCTCCCAGATTATCACAGAAAAAATGATGTAGAATCCAAATATTATTTTTATGCATCATAAAACAGGAGCCGTGAAAAATGATTTCTCATCTTTCACAGCTCCAGCTTTTAAATCAATCTGTTATTCCGCTCATTCGTCGATCTTGTCTGCAGTTTCTCCGTCCCAGCTGCCGTCTGCACTTACGCGTTCGACGCCGCCACCTTCACCTTGCTCCAAAGCTCGGCGATCACCTTTCTGGTCGCCTCGTCATAGGTGAACACCTCATCCTTCTCATAACCGGAACGCGGGATATAAGCATTGATTCCGTAATACTCCCCGCCCTCGGAGGAAAGGTCTTTCATCACATCTGCATTCGGAGAGGTATAGCCCACCGTCTCAGAATTATCGAGCGCCGCATCATAGTCACAGATGAAATTGATATACTCATGTGCAAGCGCAACATTCTGCGCGTTCTTCGGAATGACCATACCGTCTGACCATACATTGGTTCCGCTCTCCGGCAGATAATAGCCCATATCTTCATTTTCAGACATCACGTATGCCGCGTCTCCGGAATAGATCAGACCGAGCGCCTTTCTGCCCTGCGCCATATTGTCGATGATCTCGTCCGTCACGATCTCCGGCTCCATGGTACGAACGCACTGCAGCAGCCATTCATAAGCCTCGTTCAGTTCATTTTCATCCTTCGTATTCATGGAGTATCCGAGTGCCTTCAGCGCCATCATAAACGAATCTCTCTCTGAATCGTAGAGGTAGATATCGCCCTTATATTTTTCATCCAGGAAAATATTAAAGCCCTCGCGCGCAAGATCCTCCTCGCTTACTTTTGTCTTGTCATATACGATACCGACCGTACCCCAGAAATACGGCACGGAATACTCGTTGTCCGGATCATACGGGAAACCCAGCACCTCGTCCGAAAGCTGATCCATATTCGGAATTTTGCTCTTGTCGATCGGCTGGAGGAGATCCTCCTGCTTAAGCCGCTCGATCATGTAATCACTCGGCACGAGCACGTCAAAGGAATCACCATTTGCCACCTTGATATACATCTGCTCGTTCGATTCAAAATTGTCCATGATGACCTTCGCGCCGGTAAGTGCCTCAAAGTCCGCGATCTGATTTTCCCCGGTATACTCACCCCAGTTATAAACATGCAGGGTCTGTCCGGCATACTCTCCCTTTGAAGAGCTTCCGCAGCCTCCCAGCAAAAGCGCAGCCGAGGAAACCAGCATAGCCGCCGCAATCATTCTTCCCGCATTTTTTCTTATCATCTCTTATCCTCTCTTCCGAACATTTTTCGGTTTCTTTATTCTCTTCCCGTATTTATTTTTCCGCATTTATTTGTTTTTACATTTATTTATTTGCTCCGGCTTCCCTGCGGTCTGCCTTAAGGCGCTGTTTCTCCCGGATGATCGGCACAACATTTACAACGATCAGCGCAATCGTAATCAGCGCCACAACAAGCGTCGAGATCGCATTGATACTCGGATTGACGCGCTTGCTCATCGTATAGACCATAATGCTCAGGTTCTTCACGCCGCGTCCCGTAACGAAATAAGAGATAATAAAATCGTCAAAGGACATGGTAAATGCGATCAGCGCGCCTGAGAAAATACCAGGCATGATCTGCGGCACGATCACGGATGTCAGCGCCATCCACGGCGTCGCGCCGAGATCCATTGCCGCGTCCGCAAGGTTCGGATCAAGCGAGCGAATCTTCGGCATAATGCTGAGGATCACATACGGCGTACAGAACGCGATGTGCGCAAGCAGCATCGTCATAAAACCGCGCTCGACGTGAAATGTAATAAATAAAAGCATAAGACCGATCGCCGTCACGATCTCCGGGTTCATAAGCGGAAAATCGTTGACCTGCATCACGAGATCATGCACGATCTTTCTCGATTTTGAAAGACCGATCGCGCTGATCGTTCCGAGCACCGTCGAAACCGCTGTCGCGATCAGTGCCACCGTGATCGTCGTGTAGAGCGAATCCATCATTTCCCGGTTTTTAAACATACGCTCGTACCAGCGCAGGGAAAAGCCCGTGAAATGCGTCAGGGATTTGCTGTCATTAAAGGAAAATACCACCATGAAGATGATCGGCAGATAGAAAAACAGGATTATCAGTGCCATCAGCAGTTTCCCGCCGGTTCTGCGTTTCTTTTTCATACGCCTGTCACCCTCCTTTCCGCCGTATTGTCCTTATCAAGTCTTCTTACCAGATACATGCTGAGCATCATAATGATCGCCATGATCACCGAGATCGCGCTTCCGAAATTCCATTCTCCGACCGTAATGAACTGGTTTTCGATTACATTTCCGATCAGGAAGAACTGTCCGCCGCCGAGGAGCTTCGGGATGAAGAAGGAGCTTACCGCCGGCAGGAACACGAGTGTAATGCCGCTCACAACGCCCGGCAGAGACAAAGGCAGCGTCACCCGCACAAAGGTCTGCACGCCGTCCGCGCCGAGATCAGAGCTTGCCTCGAGCAGGGATTTATCCATCTTGCTGAGCGAGGTATTGATCTGCAGGATCATAAACGGAATGAAATTGTAGACCATTCCGAGAAGCACCGCACCCTCGGTATACATCAGCTCCACATCCCCCAGACCGAACAGGGAAAGGAAGCTCTGCAGAATGCCGCCGTCGGACAGAATGCCGATCCACGCATAGGTGCGGACAAGCATATTGATCCACATCGGAATCGTGATCACAAGGATCAGGAGATTCCGCGCACGATCACTGCTGTTGGCGATAAAATAAGCAACCGGATAGCCGATCAGTACGCAGATCAGCGTCGTCTTCACCGCGATCGCAATGGACCTCCAGAGGATCAGAAGAAAGTCCGGATCCGTAAAAAATTTATGAAAATGCTGCAGCGTCAGCGTAAATGACACGATGCTGTTGCCCTGATTCGTAATCGAATAAAAGAAAATCAGCAGCATCGGGAGCAGCAGCATGATCGCGCTCCATACGATATATGGAACCGCAAGCTGAGGAAATTTCTTCATTCTATTTCTCCCCCTGTCCTTCCGTTATCCCATGATCATCTTTTCCATGACGTGAATGTCTTCCGGCTGGAAGGTAAGTCCGACCTCCTGCCCTTCCTCGATATAGTCCGTCGTCTTTACCTTAAATTCACGTCCGGTCGTTGAGAATGTGATCCTGTATACACCGCCTGTCCGGATCTTTTCCGGATCAAAGTCATAGTCCACGTAAATATCGACAGCCTCATCCTCGTTGTTCAGCTTCCAGCCCTGCGCGTTTGCCCAGGTCTTTAAGTCCGTATCGAGCGCAACCGATTCCTCGATCTCATCCACCGTCTTAAAGAAATTGAAGGCGCTGACCGCCTCACCCGCCTTTTCATTGCGGACTACCGGCTGGTTTACAACAAAGATCGTCTTCTGGATCTTTGTTCCCGCTGCGGTCTCAAAGGTAACCGGATACTCGCCCTCCTCAGGCTTCAGATCATATTCGATGCGGTTGATGGAAATGTATTCGTCCGTCTCCGGATTCCATGCCTGCGCATCCGCACGCGCGATGATGTCTTTGTCGTCCATATCCTTCATGTCCTCAATGTCCACAAAGAAATCATTGGCACTGATCTTCTCCTTACCGTTTTCAGAGGAAACCTCATTGTTTTTGATGATGCGCATGGAAACCGTCACATGCGTACCGGGCACGGTTTCCACCACAAGCTCATAGTGTACACCCTTAAACAGCACGCTGTCCACGGTACCCGTGAGCTTTCCTTCGGAAACCGGAACGATATCCAGATCCTCTGGTCTGATCACGACATCGACCGGCTGATTCGGCTTGAAGCCGAAATCCACACAGTCAAAGGTCTTGTCATCAAAACGCACTCTGCGGTCTTCGATCATACGGCCCGGAATGATATTGCTCTCTCCGATGAAATTCGCCACATAGCGATTGACCGGCTCATTGTAAATATCCTCCGGCGTACCGACCTGCTGGATCTCTCCTGCCTTCATGACGACGATCTTATCGGACATCGTAAGCGCCTCTTCCTGATCGTGCGTGACGAAGATGAACGTGATTCCGACCTCCTGCTGGATGCGCTTCAGCTCATACTGCATCTCCTTGCGAAGCTTCAGATCAAGCGCGCCGAGCGGTTCGTCGAGGAGCAGCACATGCGGCTCGTTGACAAGCGCTCTCGCGATCGCCACGCGCTGCTGCTGGCCGCCGGAAAGCAGAGTCACATTTTTATTCTCATAGCCCTCAAGTCCGATGAGCTTCAGCATCTTCATGACCTTCTGCTCGATGACGTCCTTGCTCATCTTTTTGATCTTAAGGCCGTATGCAATGTTCTGATAAACGCTCATATGCGGGAACAGCGCGTACTTCTGGAATACGGTGTTGAGCTCGCGCTTGTACGGCGGCACCTTGCTGATATCCTGTCCGTCAAATGTCACCGTCCCCTCATCACACTCGAGAAAACCGCCGAGAATACGCAGAAGCGTCGTCTTTCCGCAGCCCGAGGGGCCGAGAAGCGTTACGAATTCATTTTCATAAATGTCGAGATTAATGCCCTTCAGAACGAGCTGTCCGTCAAATTCCTTGACGATATTTCGAAATTCAATCAGTTTTTTCTTTTCCATTCCCTGTTCTCCCGTATGAATAATTTCCAGTTATTTAAAACATCGGCGGCGTCGTCACCCACAGCACCTTTGCATCTGTTGTACCCTGATTTTGCAGGTAATGGCTTGCCCGGCCGCTGATATAAAAGGTTTCCTTTGCGCGTACTCTGTATTTTTTATTGCCGCGCACAAGAACCACTGAGCCCTTCAGCACATACCCGAATTCCTCGCCGTTATGGCTCATCATCTCGCGGCTCTTCTGTCCCGGATGCAAGGTCAGAAGAATCGGCTCCATCTCATTTTTCTGCGCGTTCGGGATAATCCATTCGATCGTGTATTCGTCCTTCTCATCCACGAAAAAATCCTGCGTCTGGAAGACGACCTTTTCCTCCTTGTCATCCTTGAAAAACTCTGACAGATTGGTACCGAGCGCCTCCAGAATGTCCTCAAGCGTTGAAATGCTCGGGCTCGTCAGGTTTCGCTCCACCTGTGATAAAAACCCTTTTGTGAGTTCGCTTCTTGACGCAAGCTCCTCCAGCGTCAGATCATTGCATACGCGAAGCTCTTTGATTTTTCTTCCAATATCCATTTTCAGCCCCCTGTCCTCCCGGCAGCCAATTGCCTCTTTGACCGGTTTTCTGATACTAAACTTTTCGTATATAAAAACAAACATCTGCTATTATACAGATTTTCCGTATAAAAGCAAGATGTTTGTTTGGTTTTACAAAACTTTTTCTTTTATATTTCAAACTGAGATGATTTTTTGCGCAGTCTCTCCGGACGCGTTTCTCCGTTCAGGATAGACAGAAGGCATAGACATATATGCAGGATAAGTAATGTTAGAGTAAAGAAGTAGTCAGTTGAATAAAAAGATAGAGAGAGCACCCCTC
>JAUNHA010000071.1 GCA_030524135.1 Eubacteriales bacterium | reverse complement strand
AATATGTTGAATATCGTTGCTTGATTTCCTGTGTGATTCAGACAAGTGGCGGGTTATCGATGCAGCGATGGCAGGGAATAAAGCACCCAAGCATCTGGGAATTTGCCGCATTGACGATCGCGTCCACGGAAAGCCTGGTGATATCGCCCTGCCAGACAGACAGCTTGTCCGCAAATCTTTGATTGCTCCCATACTGTTCTTTTACGGCAGGGATTTCCGCAAGCGTCACGATCCCTTTTTCCTTTGCTTCTTCTTCAAGAAATTCATCCTGTATCCGCTGTGTCTCCTCATCCATTGCCCGCGGCATCCGGATATTCATGAGCGATCGCAGGACCATGCGTTTTTCCGCATAGTCATCTTTTACTTCCAGGTTTTGGTATTGTACAGAATCCTTTTTAAACTGTTCGACTAAAAAATCAAGCCTTTCCTTCTGATCCATCTTTCTGCTCCTTCCCTGCTGCCTGCCGCTGTTCTGTCTCCACGGCCTTTTTCAGATCATCAATACTTTTTGCAATATCCGCATTGATTCCCACTGCCCGCGCTTCAAAGCTTTCCGGTACAAAGGCCTCATTCAGATTTAGACGAATCAGTCTGCACGTCTTTTTTTCACGCATCATTTTTTCAAACGGCAGACGAATGATGACCGGAGTATTGAAGCCGACCCCGAGCTCCAGGAGCACGATTCGTTTGTTCCGGTTCTCCCACAGAAAATCCCGGTATCTGCCAGCCGCCAGATTCCAGGCCTCATCCTCAACAAAGTGTCCGTCGCTCCTTAAATGCATCGTCATCTTTCCGCCGCAGACCGGACATTTTGGAACCATATAGCCTGGTACACAGCAATCCTTTTCCGCCTGTTTCATCTGCCGGAACATGCCGACCGCATCATATACCCTGTCATGGCAGCCCCGCGCGCACTGGATCTCGCCATAATCTCCCTGGGTCGCAAAAATTCTGTTTTCATCAAAACCGCTCTTTTGAAACTGATGATCCACATTCGTCGTCAGCACAAAATAAGGTTTCTCTTTTATCAGTTCATACAAGGCTTTGTATAGTGGCAGCCCCTCCGGCTCGATCCCGTTCACATAGGCATGCCGGCACCAGTAGCCCCATCTGGCCTCCTCCGAGGGATAGGGATAAAAACCTGCTGAATACATATCCCGCATATCCCTGCCGTATTTTTCAATGAAATCAGAGAACAGCCTTTGGAACCGTTCTCCTCCGTAAATAAGCCCTGCTGCCGCGGAAAGCCCCGCTCCTGCACCCAGAAGTACTGTATCCGCTTCTTCCAGAAATTTTGCCGCCTGCACGATCTGTTCTTCATAGGGCTTTTTCTGATAGATGTAGTTTCTGTCCATGACACCGCACAAAAACTGCTGAAAATTAACCCGTTCATAAGATTTGTTTCCGGATAATTTCTTTGATAACATAGTTTTTGCCTCCTCAGCTCACATCTTTAAGCACTGTTCCAATATCGCCCTCAATGCAGAGAGACTGCTCCGCAATATCCGAGGGCGCAAAGGCTTCATTATAGTTGATCGTCACATACCGTGCCTCCGGATTTTTCCTCGTATACCGCCAGAACGGATATTTAATAATACCCGGGGTGTTCCCACCGACACCAAGCTCCAGAAACAAAAGCCTCTTCCCCTCGTGCTTCTCAAGGAATGCCTCATAGCGTTCCGCTGCCTCATACCAGCCCGCATCCTGCACAAAGGTACTGTCGCAGCGAAGGTTCATGGTCATCGGCTTCCCGCAGACCGGGCATCTGGGAATCAGCTCTGTCGGAATCCGCATATCCCGCTGCTCTGCGATCATCCGGCGGACTTCCTTTTCATTGTCATAGGTTTTCTGACAGCAGGGATCCGAACACTGCCAGAGACCGTAGTCCCCCTGCGTATAAAATAGTCGTTCCTTTGAAAATCCCGCTTTCTGGAAACAGTGATCCACATTGGTCGTCAGTACAAAATAATCCTTATCCTCTACCAGCTTAAGAAGCTCCTGATACACAGGCAGCGGCGCGTCTTCATAGCGGTTGACAAAAATATGGCGGCTCCACCAGGCCCAGTATTCCTCCAGAGACTGCCAGGGGTAAAATCCGCCTGCATACATATCGGAAATATGATACTTTTCAATGAAATCCCCAAACAGCCTTTCAAACCGTTCTCCGGAATAAGTAAAACCTGCAGAAGCAGAAAGACCGGCACCAGCTCCGATCAGCACGGCATCCGCTTTATAAAGCTCCTCTTTCAGCTTTACGAGCTGTTCCTGATAGCTTTCCGTATTTTGTACTTTCCACAAGCTTGTAATCATCTTTCCCGTCTCCTCTGTTATCTCTGTTTCCATACTCCGCTTCGCCGGATTCCCGTCATTCCGGATCGTTAATGATATTATAGCGAACAGCCGCGCTGCATATAAGTACGCACAAAAATGTGGGATAGTTACCGGAAGGAAACCAGGCTGTTTTTACACCCTGTAAGACAAAAAACAGCTCCGGATTCATTTCACTCCAGAGCTGTTTCTTTTTACAGATTGTACTCCTTCGGCGGGTTTCCGGAGAAATCCGCGATCACTGCGTGAGCCTCTGCCAGGTAGAATACCTCGAAGATCGGGTTCGTTGCCTCGCCGTACTGACCCTTTACGATCGGGTTTGCAATGCACATCTCCTTCACTGCCATATTGTTCTCAAATACTGCTCTGCCATTCAGACGGATCCATGCATACTCCGGGCTGGATACGGAAACCTCTGTATAGGGATGCTCCTTAAGATCCTTGTAAACATCCTTCTGATTGTTTGTGCAGAACCACAGCTTTCCGTCCTTCTCGCCTGCAAACATGAACGGACGGCACTTTGCCTTTCCGTCACGGCCGATGGTTGCCAGATACTGTACCGGATTTTCCTGTAAAAATTTTACTACTTCGTTCATTTTGATTTCCTCCTGAAGATTGGTTTTTCTGTTGATTTCTTTGATGGTTTTATTGTAACAGTGCTTTTCCGCTTTGCGAAGTACGCACAAAATAGTGGTATAGTTACCAAAAGGATACCTAGCTTTATCTTTTACTGATACAGTCCTGCTGCTGTCATCTGGAGATAATTCTCTCCGGAATAATTCGGGAATGCCTCTTTTGCAGCCGCGATAAAGTCGTCAGCCGTCGTCTCCGTCTCAGCAAGCTCTTTCATCTTTTCAGCGTAAGCCAGCTTCGTCTTTGCCGCCTCAATAGTTTCCGGAACATAATGTGAAGACAGGATCAGTGTGTAATCCGCATCCACATATGACTGCATCTGTGCGATCAGCGCATCGATCGCTCCTATGCTTGGCATGATGTTATGTACATCTGAACCGACCATGTGAGTAAATACGGTGTTGATCTCCGGAATGACAAGGTCAAAGCCATCCGCGTCATCCGTCACTACATACTCGACGCCGTTCAGCTCGATCGTTCCCGGCTCGATCAGCTTTGTCACCTCCGGGATCGTTCCGTCATATCCCTCTCCAAAGCTCTGTACAAAGCCGTCGATCAGCCCCTTTACGGAACCGCCCTCCTGCTGTGCCGCCTGGGCGTTTGCGGTTGCGATATACTCAGCGTCCGCACCATAAACTTCCGCACCTGCCGGATGAAAAGCCAGCAGCACGCTGGTCACCGGTTTTCCAAGAGATTCTATATAATCAGCCAATTCGCTGTTGTTGTCCTTAAAGCCCGGCGCTTCCAGAGCGGTAAGTCCTGATTCGCTCTCGATCAGATAGCTTTCATCATCGATCGCATCACGGCTCTCATAGGCATGAATTTTGATATCTCCAAAATCATACACCTGCATCACGCCGACACCCAGATCCACGGTGGTTTCCGTATACGGCGCGTCATCCTCCGCCTGTGCATCATCAGCAGAAGCAGCTTCCTCTGCCGCCGTCGTTTCTTCTTCTGTTGACGTTTCAGCAGCTGTGGTTTCAACTGCTGTCGTTTCCTCCGCCTGTGCTGCAGAAGTGCCGCCGGAGCAGCCCGCAAGCAATGAAGCGGATACAACTGCCGCCATGGTAAGACTCATATACTTTCTCATAACATTCCTCCTCTTTTTTACGGGCAGACCTGTATCATCCGGTCTGCCCGCTTTCTTTTCATACATAGTGTTGTTTCGCCAAAGGCGAATGATGTCTATTTACGCCTCGATCTTTTCCGGGGCAGCCTTCATGGAATATTTGGTGCATACCGCATCATCTACGCGGAATACTTCAAAAATTCCGTCACCTACCTTGTACATCTGGCTTGGTCCTGTCGGATCAGCAAGCATTGCCGCACGTGCCTCATCGCGGTCATCACGAAACAGCTTTCCGGTGATGCGGATCCATGTGCCATCCTTGCCCATACCGCAGATCTCTGCCTTCTGGTTCTGTACCACCTGCTTGTAGAAGTCCTTGGTATTATTGGAGCAGAGATAAAGATTTCCCTCGAACTCCGTCACGCTGGAAAACGGGCGGACACGCGGCTGGTCTCCATCTTCGGTCGCAATATAAAATACGCCTGTCTTTTTCAGTTCTTCCACGATCTTGTTCATGATTCATACCTCCTGTATCTTATGCTTATTTACATTAAAATTTACCATTCTGGTTTGCCCACTGGGACTGATCCTTAAGCGTCTCCATTACATCCCAGTGCTCTGCGATCTTTCCATTTTCTACACGGAAGAGGTCATAGTAGGTCGTCGGAACATCTCCAAGATATCCTTCGCTTGCCACAAGTACATAGTTGCCCTGACCGAGCAGCAGGTGTGTCTCATTGTAGACCATGTTGATTCCCTGTGCTGCGTAAGCTGCAAGCGCTTCATTCAAACCGTCCAGACCATCTGCAATGCCGCTGTTGTGCTGGATATAATTGTTGCCGTCAAAATAACTGGTCAGATTATCCGGATTATTTCCCATCAGTACATCACGTACAAAACTCATCACGAGTTCCTTATTCTCAGTGGTCTTGTCCAGATCTTTGATCTCGGTCGTTCCGTCGATCTGCGTATGTCCGGAAGGATTGGGAGCTGCAAGGGCAGCAAGATTATCCCAGTGCTCCGCTACCTTTCCATCCTCAAACCTGAATACATCAAATGCCACCTGTTCACCGGCTCCTGCAAAGTTGTATACTGTCTGAAGGAATACGTAATCTCCATCCTCAAAGGCGCGGATGTTGTTGACAGTCGTCTTGACCGGTGCCTGTGCAAGTCCTGCCACTGCATTGACAAAAGCGTCTGCTCCGCTGCCAAAATCCAGGTTGTGCTGGATATAGTCATCCTTTAAGAGGCTGCGCGCCGTCTCCGTATCTCCGGTCGTAAAGGTATTGATCAGTGCCAGTGCCTTCTGAGTCTGAGACATCTGTGATACATCCGCCTGCGCATTTGTTTCTGCCGCTGCCGCAGTTCCCGGAATATTCAGGACCTGCCCGATGCGGAGCACATCCGGATTTCGGATACTGCCTTTGTTTGCCGTATAGATCTCGTTCCAGCGTTCCCCGTTTCCAAGCTGTTCGCGTGCGATCTTCCAGAGGGAATCGTTCTTCTGAACGGTGTAATCCGCCGCAAATGCGGACATGGATGCCGCTGCAGAAAGTGCGAGTATAAGACCTGCCGCTGCAATTTGCTTTTTGCTTCTCATGGTGTTTGCTCTCCTTTTCTGATTACTTCATCTGTGTACTCTGTGTGTATTATTTTATCTGCTGTCTCCGGGCGCTTCGTGTTCTGCGCTGCTCCCTTTGATGGCTTTATTCTAACCGCAGTTCTTTTTCCTGAAAAGTAAGCACAAAATAGTGGTATAGTTACCGGGAGGAAACCATGCACAGTAAACATATCAATTTTGTAGAGTTTCTTAGCCCGGTTATTTTATCTTGCATTTGCTGTTTACTGCCTTTATAATTGCTCTATACATCCAGGATGTATACTAAGTATCTTATTATTCCGTAACCACTATCTGAAAACTATAAAAAAACAGGAGGAACCCCATGGAAACGACAGAAGACATCCTTAGAACACCCGCAAAGGAACTGCCAGCCTGCCCGGTAGAAACCACTCTGACACTCATCAGCGATAAATGGAAGGTACTGATCTTAAGAGACCTGCTTCCGGGAACAAAAAGATTTGGAGAATTAAAAAAATCCATCGGACATGTCACACAGAAGGTTCTGACCGCCCAGCTTCGCCAGATGGAGGACAGCGGTCTCGTGATCCGTACCGTATATCCAGAGGTTCCGCCTCATGTGGAATACACACTGACCGAGCTTGGATACAGCCTGAAACCGATCCTCGATGCCATGTGGAACTGGGGTGAGGAGTATCAGACAAAAAACAAATAAAAAATGCCGGATGATCACAACGTGTTGTTGGTCATTCCGGCTCTTCTTTTTGAAAGACAGGCTTTGCTCAGTTTGGACGGTTTCTGTCGTTTGCATGCATATCATTCTTCCAGCTTATAAAAATCGTCCAAATTTAATTCATGCTTCAATTC
>JAUNHA010000070.1 GCA_030524135.1 Eubacteriales bacterium | reverse complement strand
CTCCCGTTAATTTTCAAAAAACGCTTGCACAAACAGAAAAGATATGCTATTATAATTGCCGTTGCGGAAGTGTCGGAATTGGCAGACGAGCAAGACTAAGGATCTTGTGCCCGTTTAGGGCGTGTGAGTTCAAGTCTCATCTTCCGCATTTTTTATTGCCGAAAAAGGCATTTAAAAACCGGCTGACATGCTAATCTGCGCATATCAGCCGTTTTTTAAGTTTCATGTTATTCAGTTAAGCATCAATCCTTTTTTCTGTGCATCATAAAATCAACGATCTCAGCCGCATCTTCGTCATTTTCTGTCTCAAGCTCAAGCTCTTCGATCACCGAGGACTTAAAAAGCTGGGACAGCGCAACAAACTGGGTCAGCTTGCTCTTTAAGTTCAGACGGTCTCCTTCTCCCGAGATCACATAGACATTTCCCTTGCAGAGATTGATCAGCTTCATAAAGCTATCGTAATCATCGATGTCGTACATTTTCATCTTCATTGTAAGTTTCCTCCTTTTTGCCGTGTTCTCCACGGCATAATGGTATCCCCTTGCGGGGTGTCCTCCTTCTCACCGCGTTTTTCACGGCATAGTGGTATCCCTGTGGAATTTTGTCAAATTCAGTATAAATGATAATCCCAATCAATTCAATCAGATTTTTTGCAAAAAAATCGCGCAAAACAAGGATTGTTCTACTCTCCTTATTTTACGCGGTTTTCCTGAGTAATGCAGAAGATGGGAGTCGAACCCACAAGGTATTGCTACCACACGGACCTGAACCGTGCGCGTCTGCCAATTCCGCCACTTCTGCAGATCTATAAAATTTGAAAGAACAATGCGGAAGATGAGACTTGAACTCACACGCCCTAAACGGGCACAAGATCCTTAGTCTTGCTCGTCTGCCAATTCCGACACTTCCGCAACGGACTGTATTCTAACATACATTCCGTAAGAAATCAAGTGTTTTTTTATTTATCCGATCGGTCGGACGTAAAAATTGCCCGCAACGTTATCGGAGCTCATCACATTGATGAACGCATGACCGTCAAGCGCCCTGATATAGCGGCATACAGGCTGCACCTCTTCTGCCGACAGAATGCTGTACACAACGTAGTGGTCACGGTGTGTATAAGCGCCCTCCGCCTTGAACATCGTCGCGGAGTGATGCGTAACCTCCATGATCCGGTCTGCCACGGCCTGCGGCTTATCGGTAATCACAAAAATCGTCTTCTTTACATAGCGCTTATACAGAATATTCAGCATCTGCGTCTGGCAGAACTGGAAAATAATGGTGTACAGCGCGCTCTCCATACCAAAGAGGAGCCCCGATATCAGGATAACGCAGGCGTTGAACATCAAAACATAATTCCAGGTCGTAATCCCCTTTTTGACGGAAAAGTACATCGCCACAAAGTCGGTTCCGCCGGAAGATGCACCCGCGTTCAGGATCATGCTGATCGCAGTACCGTTGATAATGCCGCCGAACACGCCGATCAGAAGCTTATCGCTCGTGATCGCATGAGACGGTATCAGGTCCGTGAGCACGGACATGACAAGGATACAGATGCACGAAAAGATCGTAAACTTTCTCCCGACCGTCTTAAACGCCAGATATGCCGGCACGGCATTCAGCGTGATGCTCAGAAAAGAAAATGGCACGCTCAGTCCGAAGAAGCGCTCCATAATACGCTGCAGCAGCACGACAACGCCGTTGATGCCGCCGGGAAGCAGGCCTCCCTGATCGATAAAGGTATTCAGATTGATCGCCATGATGGCGCTTCCGGCAAGGACCGCAAGCAGCGTCCTGGTATTCGCCTCGATCCTGTTGTTATTCTGCTGCGCAACAAAAGAAGCGTAAGCCTCATCCACCTTCTTATTTCTCGGACAGCTCGCTTCTCTCTCATTATGATCCGTATTCATTTTAGAAATATTTCCCATCATCTTAGCAAAAGGGCCGAAAACGAGACCGTTTTCAGCCCTGTATAATCCTCAGCGTAGAAGCCTTTTACAGGCTTTTCGTTATAAAAGAATTACTTGTTTAATGCGCTCTTCGCAAGATTGCAAAGCTCTGCGAAGCCCTTTGCATCGCTGATCGCAAGCTCGGAAAGAACCTTGCGGTTGATGTCAGCGCCCGCGCTCTTAAGACCGTGCATCAGCTGGGAATAGCTGAGGCCGTTCAGTCTTGCGCCCGCATTGATACGGGTGATCCAGAGAGATCTGTACTGTCTCTTCTTTTCCTTACGTCCTCTGTATGCGTTAGCAAGCGCTCTCATTACGGACTGCTTTGCAACACGATACTGCTTGGAACGTGCGCCTCTGTAGCCCTTCGCCATCTTGAGAACTCTGTTATGCTTTTTCTTTGCGTTTAAACCGCCTTTAATTCTTGCCATTTCTTCTTCCTCCTCTCAAAAGCGAAATTTACAGGTACGGCATGATCTTCTTCATGGTGGAGAAGTTCGTAGCGTCAATCTCGACAGCCTTTCTAAGGTGTCTCTTTCTCTTCTTGGTCTTCTTCGTCAGAATATGAGACTTGTTTGCATGATATCTCATGAGCTTGCCGGTTCCGGTCTTTTTAAAACGCTTCTGAGCGGCTTTTTTGGTCTTGAACTTTACCATATAATTGTCCTCCTCTGGTGTAGATTGCTTTATGCCTTTCGGCAAGGCCGGTTAAGGCCCTTTCAGCTTTTTGTTTTCCGGAAAACGCAGGAGCGTTTCCTCTCTTATACTGTCTTCTTCGGGCTAAGGATGATCACAAGGCTCCTGCCCTCTGCCTTTGACGGTTTATCAACCTGTGAGATATCTGACAGCTCCTTTGCAAAATCATCCAGAATATATCTGGACTGCATCATACGCGTCATCTCACGGCCGCGGAAACGAAGGTTCACCTTTACCTTGTTGCCCTTCTCAAGGAACTTCCTTGCCGCTCCCATCTTAGTGTTCAGATCATTGGTGTCAATATTCGGTGACAAACGAACTTCCTTGACCTCGATCACTCTCTGCTTTTTCTTCTGCTCTTTTTCCCTGCGCTTTAACTCATAGCGGTACTTGGAAAAGTCGATGATCTTGACAACGGGCGGATTTGCCGTAGGCGCGATCTTTACGAGATCGAGCTCCGCGTCATGCGCAAGCTTCTGCGCTTCCTGTGCGCTCATAATTCCGAGCTGCTCGCCTTCCGCGCCGATTACGCGGACTTCCCTGTCCCTGATCTGTTCGTTGATCTGTACATTAATGTCGCTGATATTAACACACCTCCCTGTCGGTTTTGTGAAATCCCTTCTCAGGGCTCCCCCTGCCTGCCGGATCCGTATATAGGTTCGGACGCCGCGCGGCATATAAAAAGCGGATACGCATGGTATCCGCTTTAACATCGTGACTACAGATGGCATACGTCCTGTGGGCTGTCCATCTTACGATATTAACCTGCATGCCTTAAGCTTACAAGGTGAGGCGGATGCCTGCTTCCATTTGTAACGTACTAATAATACAGGATGGCAGAGTGTCTGTCAAGCTGTTTTTTATTTTTTTGAAACAGCCTCTTCACATCCGTTTTGCGTCTGTTTTCCGGTCTGCTCTGCCCGTGTTTTCGCATCAGTCCTGCTTCACGGAAAGATTTGTACTTACACGCTCTGCGGCTTCTTTCAGAACACGTGCGGAGAATTCCGGAACGGATACCGCTCCCTCGTCTCCGTTTGCGCGGGAACGTACGGAAACCGTCTGCGCCGCCTCGTCCTTCTCTCCGACGATCAGCATGTACGGAACCTTTTCCTTCTGCGCTTCGCGGATCTTCCAGCCAAGCTTCTCAGACCGCTTGTCAACGGATACCCGGATACCCGCGGCATCAAGCTCCTCATATACCTTATCGGCATAGTCAAGATACTTGTCTGATACAGGAAGAATTCTTGCCTGTACCGGTGCGAGCCAGGTCGGGAACGCGCCTGCAAAGTGCTCTGTCAGGATGCCGATGAAGCGCTCGATCGATCCGAAGATAACACGGTGGATCATGATCGGTCTGTGCTTCTCTCCGTCAGCGCCCATGTATTCGAGCTCAAATCTCTGCGGAAGCTGGAAATCAAGCTGAATGGTACCGCACTGCCACTCACGTCCGATCGCATCGATCAGGTGGAAGTCGATCTTCGGTCCGTAGAACGCGCCGTCGCCCTCATTGACCGCATACGGAAGTCCCGCGGCATCAAGCGCAGCCCTTAAGCCGTTTTCCGCCATCTCCCAGTCCTCGTCGGATCCCATGGAATCCTCCGGACGCGTGGAAAGCTCCACCTTGTACTTAAAGCCAAGCAGGCTGTACAGGTCGTCGATCATACGGATAACCCCGAGGATCTCCGGCGTGATCTGTTCCGGCGTCATGAAGATATGCGCATCGTCCTGCGTGAAGCAGCGCACACGGAACAGGCCGTGAAGCTGTCCTGATTTCTCATGTCTGTGCACGAGGCCAAGCTCGCCGATACGAAGCGGAAGGTCACGGTAGGAACGCGGCTCGGAAGCGTAAACAAGCACGCCGCCCGGGCAGTTCATCGGCTTTACCGCATAATCTTCGCCGTCGATGACCGTCGTATACATATTTTCCTTATAGTGATCCCAGTGTCCTGAGGTCTCCCAGAGCTTTCTGTTCAGGATGATCGGCGTGGATACCTCCACATAGCCTGCCTTGTGGTGGACCTGTCTCCAGTAGTCGATCAGGGTATTCTTAAGCGTCATGCCATTCGGCAGGAAGAACGGGAAGCCAGGACCCGCCTCATTAAACATAAAGAGGCCAAGCTCTTTTCCGATCTTTCTGTGATCGCGCTTTTTCGCTTCCTCGAGCATCGTAAGATAGCTTTCAAGCTCTTCCTTTGAAGGGAATGCCGTTCCGTAAATACGGGTAAGCATCTTGTTCTTCTCAGAGCCTCTCCAGTAAGCGCCTGCAAGCGACTGCAGCTTAAACGCCTTTCCGACTTCTCTCGTGGACTGCAGATGCGGGCCCGCGCAGAGATCCGTAAATTCTCCCTGCTTGAAGAATGAGATCAGCTCTCCCTCCGGGAGATCCTCGATCAGCTCCACCTTGTACGGCTCATCCTTCTCCTGCATCAGCTTAATTGCATCCTCACGGGAAAGCGTGAAATACTCAAACTTTTCATTTTCCTTTACGATCTTGCGCATTTCGGTCTCAAGCTTTGCAAGATCTCCTTCTGAGATCGGCTCCTTAAAGTCGATATCATAATAGAAGCCTTCCGCGATCGACGGACCGATCGCAAGCTTTGCATCCGGATACAGACGTTTTACAGCCTGCGCAAGCACATGCGAGCAGCTGTGTCTTAATGTGCTCAGATACTGCGGATCCTTCTCTTCCACTTCGATGACGCTGCCGTCATGCATTGTCAATTTTACCATGGCAATCTCCTCCTTTTCATCTGCAGGGACTTTTTGCGCCTTTTTCTCTTATATATGCAAAAAGTCCCCTACTACAAAACTGTAGTAAGGGACGATATCTATCGCGGTTCCACCCTTATTGCATGCGCTGCATGCCTCTCATTTCATGATGATAACGGAATCACCGTTCCCGATTAAGGGACGCTCCGAGGTGGTTTTCACTTCCGCTTCCCGTAAGATGCTTCCAGCCAAAGGCATCTCTCTCTGTCACATTCCGCGGGGCTACTGTCCTCATCAACGCTTTCTCACAAATTATAGCAAATAAAATGCCGCTGTCAAGCCTTACCCGGTCAAAAGCGCATAAATATCATCACGCCCAGCCTTCGTTTCCGAGGAAAACGGAATCAGCACATCCCCCTCCTCCATGTGAAGCGTCTCCCTGATCAGCTTCTTCGCTTTCGGAAGCTCGTTCTTTTTGAGCTTGTCCTGTTTTGTAGCGACCACGATCGGACGAAAGCCATTGTGTATGATCCAGTCATACATCATACAGTCGTCGGAGGTCGGTTTGTGACGCATATCCACAAGCAGAAAGACCGCTTTCAGCTGGCCGCGTTTTTTCAGATAGCGCTCGACCATCTGCCCCCACTTCGCCTTGACACTCTCACTGATCTTTGTAAAGCCGTAGCCAGGCAGATCGACCAGATAAAACTGCTCATTGACGCAGTAAAAATTGATCGTCTGCGTCTTTCCCGGCGTAGCCGAGGTACGCGCAAGCGCCTTTCTCTGCACCAGCGCGTTGATCAGGCTCGACTTGCCCACATTGGATTTTCCGGCAAACGCATATTCCGGAAGGGTATTTTCCGGAAGCCTGCTCGTTATTCCGCAGACCGTTTCAAGCTCCGCGCTCCTTATGATCAGAGGGGCTGCATCCGCCGCCCCTCCTGTTTTAAAACTCTTTTTCTCCGGCATCACGCACTGACCCCGCTGTTTTCCGTAAACGACGCAGCTTCCGCATCGTCTCCGTTTCCGCGCAGCACAAGCTGCGGATCCTCCGTTCCCTCCACGCATTCCTTCGTGATGACAACACCGCCGATCTCCGGACGGGACGGGATCTCATACATGATATTCATCATGACGGATTCCATGATGCTTCTTAAGCCTCTCGCGCCTGTCTTCCGTTCAACCGCCTGGTGCGCAACGGCACGAAGCGCGTCATCCGTAAAGCGCAGCTCGACATTGTCGATCTCAAACAGCTTCTGGTACTGCTTTAAGAGCGCGTTTTTCGGCTC
>JAUNHA010000017.1:16879-46230 GCA_030524135.1 Eubacteriales bacterium | reverse complement strand
CCCGTATTGCCCTGCAAACGCATCTATGCTATACTCAATCAATGCAAAATTTGCGAAGGCCCTTGCGGCTGTGCAGACTATTACGAAAGGCAGGGAAGGAGATACGCGATGAAAAAGAAGTACAGCGAAATGAACCAGACCGAACGGAAGGAAGTCTACAAGGAACTGACAAAAGAATACAAGGACTATCAGTATAAGGCGCTCAACCTCAATATGTCCCGCGGCAAGCCAAGCCCGGAGCAGCTTGACCTCTCCATGGGAATGATGGATGTGCTCGGAAGCACGGCGGACCTTACCTGCGAAGACGGTGCCGACTGCCGCAACTACGGTGTGCTCGACGGTATTCCGGAGGCGAAGGAGCTTCTCGGCGATATCATGGAAGTAAACCCGAATAACATTATTATATATGGAAACTCCAGCCTTAACGTCATGTTCGACTTCATCAGCCGCAGCATGACCCACGGCGTTATGGGCTCCACGCCCTGGTGCAGGCTTCCGAAGGTGAAGTTCATCTGCGTGGTACCCGGCTATGACAGACACTTTGCCATAACCGAATATTTCGGGATCGAAATGGTCAATGTTCCGATGCTCCCGACAGGCCCGGATATGGATCTTGTAGAGAAGCTCGTAAGCTCGGATGACAGCATCAAGGGAATCTGGTGCGTGCCGAAGTACTCCAACCCGACCGGAAATTCCTACAGCGACGAGACGGTACGCCGCTTTGCAAGGCTGAAGCCGGCTGCGGCAGATTTCCGTATCTACTGGGACAACGCTTACACGGTACACCACCTGTATGACCATCATCAGGATCACCTGATCGAAATTCTTGCCGAGTGCAAGCGCGCCGGCAATCCGGATCTCGTATACAAATTCGCATCGACCTCGAAGATCAGCTTCCCGGGCTCCGGTATCGCAGCCTGTGCGGCATCCCTCAATAACCTCGAGGACATCCGCAACCAGCTGAAATTCCAGACGATCGGCCACGATAAGGTAAACCAGCTCCGTCATGTGCGCTTCTTCGGGGACATCCACGGCGTCGTAGAACACATGCGCCTGCATGCGGATATCATGCGCCCGAAGTTCGAAGCGGTAGAAACCATCTTTGAAGAAGAATTAAGCGGCCTTGAGATCGGCTCCTGGACCAAGCCGAACGGCGGATATTTCATCTCCTTCGACGCGCTTCCGGGCTGTGCAAAGGCCATCGTGGCAAAGGCGAAGAAAGCAGGCGTTGTGCTCACCTCGGCAGGCGCAAGCTACCCATATGGAAAGGATCCCATGGACAGCAATATCCGTATTGCGCCGTCCTATCCGTCCCTTCCGGAGATCAAAACCGCGGCAAAGCTGTTTGCTCTCTGCGTAAAGCTCGTAAGCCTTGAACAGCTGATGGATGAAAAGACCCCGGCGGAAGAGGCTGCAAAGCCTGTATCTGACGAAAAAAAGACCGCAAAATAAAACGGGCTTAACCGCCCGACGAATACCGCAATACAGGAAAGGATTTTTATGCTGATACTTGCCTCCGCATCCCCGAGACGACGTGAACTGATGGAAAAGCTTCACCGTCCCTATCTGTGTGAACCGGCAGTCCTGCCCGAGATCATCCCGGATGGGACTGCTCCGCAGGATGTGCCGCAATGCCTTGCACGGCATAAGGCAAGAGAGATCCTTGAAAAGCATAGGACCGATGCCGATATGCCGATCGTGATCGGCTCTGACACTGTCGTAATTGCCGACGGAACAATCCTCGGAAAGCCTAAGGATGCGGAGGATGCAAAGCGTATGCTCCGCATGCTCTCCGGCAAAAGCCACCAGGTGCTGACCGGCGTATCTATCCTTTCCCCTGACAAGGAGGTCTCCTTCACCGCTTCTACGGATGTTGAATTTTATCCCTTAAGCGATACGCAGATCTCCGCCTATGTCGCAGGCGGCGAACCCATGGATAAAGCCGGTGCCTACGGCATTCAGGGCGACGGGGCTCTCCTCGTAAAGGAGATCCGCGGAGATTACTACACGGTCATGGGCTTCCCGATCGCAAGGATCGCGCGGGAACTTGAAATTTTGTAAACATTTAAATCATAAAGAACGATCCTGTGGCAAGAATGAGCCTCCGTTCAGGATCGTTCTTTTTTCTCAGCTTATTCGCACAATTCTTTCTTTTATCAGCTGTTTCATTGCATCTTTTTCATCTTCGGAAAGATAGGAAGCGTCACATAATTCCATCCATTTCTTTTCCATTGCGCACATTTTTTTTATGATGCGTTCTGCCGTTCCTGCTGTCATTTCACAGCTCTGTGCAAACTGTAAAATATCCTTCCTTCTGATATTCTTTTTCTTCCCGTTCAGACTAAGCGCCAGTTCTTCCTCGTCTTCCTGCAAAATCAGGTTCACCGGAAGCAGATCATAAGCCTGTGACAACACATATTCCCGCCCGCCAGGCTCAGTCTCGATCAGCGAAAAGTTTTTCAGGTGCATATCCGAATTCCCGCTCAGGAAGAAAAACAACACCCTGATAAATAATTCAGACAGATCCAGCATGGGTCTTTTAGAAAACCGTTTTATAATGCGCCCGCAGCTTTCATAGGAAGACCTGTATTTATCCTGTGTCATTCTTCCGGCAAGCTGGCAAAAATCCTCCATCGCATACATTTCCACATTGTCTCCGCATACCTTTCGATCTATCCTCTTTGTAATATATGCGTATGTTCCATCCAGTTTCAGCAGTGCATGCGGAACCGTATCTATTCCGGATGCTTTTGCCTGCCGCATCGCCAGGTCTTCATATTCAGGTAAATGTATATAGCTTTCCGATTGCGGTTTCAGAATATATCCGGTCGGATAGTCCACAATCGTAAGCCTCGTTTCTTTTTCAACGGACAGATGTAAGGAGAGCTTTTTCTGTACTCCCGGAACTGTCAGCCCCTTATTTACGGCAAGTCCGGCAAGATGTTCCAGACTGTCATTTGTAATATCCAGCACCGGAAGCCGATCTACACCAAAAAAAGAACGAACGCACTTTTTATGCCATCCGGTTTTTATTTCTTCTGAACCGGCCGTTTCACGGATCTCTTTTCCACAGCATAGACATCTCATACTGCCTCATTTCTGACAGAAACGTCTCCGATGCAATCGCGGCATGCAGCAAGCAGTAATCCGAATCTGTCATTTCCATCTATTTTCCAGTTATGAACTGCAATCTGCATCAGCCACCCCTCCGGAATCAGCCCGTCAAAAAACGGAAACAGCGCTGATGCCTCATAAGGCTCATCCCGAAGCGGCAGTGACAAACTCACTGCAAGCGGTTCGTTGCCTGCAAGATAAGCACGATCATAGGAAAAGCGATAACCTTCGTCTGTTTCTTCGATCAGCCCCGCATATTTGTTCTGCACATATACATAGCCTTTTCTATAGATTGCTTCCATCTCATTCCTTCTTATTTTCTATCCGCTCCGGAATAAGTTCCATGCCAAACATCCGCAGTGCCTGGTTTACCTTATCCAGCCGGACTGTTTCCTTCCCCTGCTCTAGCTCACGCACAAAACGAAGTCCCAGACCGGAGCGCAAAGCAAACGCTTCCTGCGTGAGACCGGCTTTCCGCCGTTCTTCTTTTACTGTTTTTCCAATGATATTTTCATATTCTCTGTTCATATACTTATGATAAACCCTTTCGGGTATATTTTCAATGTTTTATTCAATAAATATACCCGATCGGGCGTAATTCTCTTTTGAAGAAAAGAATTTACACCCTTTCGGGTATGTTTTTAACCGTATATGTTTTATTACAGCCCAAAAAAGCTATTCACCCCTGCCACAAGCCCGTCGGCTTCCTGGGAAAGCGTTGCATCGTCGTGCTTCGAGCACTGATTGCCGAGTTCAACATCCACTGACGGCACCGTGCTGTAGGAGGTCTGGGTGAGATCCATATCCAGCGGGTTGGAGCCCCAGATCTTAAGCCCCTGGGCCTTAAGCCCCGCGATCAGCGCATCCCCCAGCCGCTCATGTTCCTGCCAGTGAGACGCCACGGGTTCCATGCTCTTAAGCTTGTCCGGCACGGACATATAGAAGCAGCCCTTGATCGTGGACAGTCCGTCTCCGTCCCAGTGCAGGGCGATATGGCAGTCAGCTGCATTGTTTGCAATGACCGTACGCGCCACATTGTCAAGCTGCACGTCCTCTCCGTCACGCAGCATCAGCACGTCGTAGCCTGCCGCAAGCAGTTTTTCCTTCAGGATCTGTGCCATTCGGAGCGTAACCTTCTTTTCCTGTGTTCCATCGTTAAAGGTCATGCCGCTTGAAACAGCCACCGCCTTCGTTGCGCCGGCACCCGTCGTACCGCCTGTTACCTTCGGCGTCTTATCCGGATGGCACCAGGTCTTTACGGAAGTTCCGCCCTGTGTACCATGCCCCGCATTGACCGCGATAATTTTTCCTTTTCTGCCCGACGAAGCCTTATATAAGACCGCCTTTCCGCTTTTGATCTCGGCAAAGTCAGCATACTTCCAGTCAGGATTCAGACCGATCTCCTGTCCGTTTTCATAAGCAGAAGCCCTGTCAGAGCCGGATGCACTGTTTCCATTTTCCTTCTGTGCTGCCGCCTGCTCTTCTGCCGGCGCATTAACAGAGAGGTACTGGGAGGAAATATAATACTCCTTCCCGTCTCTTTCTACTTTTGAAAAGCTGTCGCTGTATGCAGTCCGGTGGAAGCTGTCGCCGCGCCTTGCAAGAAATGCGAGATTTCCGCTGCCCGCATCCGTCCCGTTTACGACCTCCGGGCTCGTACGGACATTGACATTGTCCGTCTGCACGTAAACCGTTTCATCACGCGGGACAAAGCTCTGTATCGCAGCGCTCTGTGCGGTAAAATCATCCGCTTCCTGTGCTGTGGTTTCCTGGGCCGTAGTTTCCTGGGCCGTGGTTTCCGCTTCTAAAGCGACGGTTTCCGGTGCAGTTTCCTCCGGTGCCATGACAGTCGTTTCCGCTGCTGCTTCTGTTTCCTGAGCTTCCTGCGCACCGGAACTTTCTGTCACAGCGGTCTCCTGCGCCGCATTTACATTGATCGGCTCATAGACGCCGCAGCCTGTCAAAGATGACGCAAACAACACCGCCGCCAGCACATATCCGCAGCTCATCCTTCCATTTTTTCCCGTTCTCTTATACATACAGTTTTCTCCTTTTCTCCGCAGCACCTTATACCGCGAGGCCCTTGATTGCGAAGAAGATCAGCACAATGATACCGAGCACGATACGGTAATATCCGAATACCGTAAAATCATGCTTTCTGATATAGCTCATCAGATATTTGATCGTAAATACCGCAACGATAAATGATACTGCCATACCAAACAGCAGAATAAACACCTGGCTTCCGGTAAAGCCGTTTCCTGCAAGAAAATACTTCACGATCTTCAGCAGGCTCGCGCCGCACATAACAGGAATGCCCAAAAAGAAAGAAAATTCCGCCGCGACCGGGCGCGCACATCCGAGCAGCATGGCTCCGATGATCGTGGAACCGGAACGTGAGGTTCCCGGAATCAGGGAAAGACACTGAAACGCACCGATCAGAAGCGCTGTCTTAAAGCTCACATCTGCCGTTCTTGTGATCTCAAACTGCTTCTCCGCATTTCTGCGTTCGATCCAGATAAAGATCCCGCCGTAGAGAATCAGCATGAGTGCCACGACCGTCGAGTTGTAAAGATACTGTTCCAGCACGTCATCGAGCGGAAGACCGACGATCGCCGCGGGAAGGCAGGCAACGATGATCTTCATCCACAGCACCCAGGTCGCCTGTTTCTGCATGCGGCTCTTTTTCGGGCTGAACGGCCAGAGCTTCGACCAGTACAGCACAACAACTGCAAGAATCGCACCAAGCTGGATCACAACGAGAAATACATTCCAGAATGCATCGGGCTGATTCAGCTTTACGATATCCTCGACGAGGATCAGATGACCTGTAGACGAGATCGGAAGCCACTCCGTATATCCCTCGACCAGACCAAATAAAATAACTTTTAATAATTCAATCAGATTCATGTATACCAGCTTTCATACCCTGCCAGGGGTCGATTTTTATTTTATGAATGCCGCAGGGCCGGTTAGAACCGGTCAAGCCGCCATCCCCGTCCTTACGCCTGCGCTCCTGTCCCGAGGTCCGGGATCTGCCAGTCGATCGGCGAAAGGCCGTTCTGCCGGAGAAATTCATTGCACTTGCTAAAATGATGGCAGCCAAAAAATCCGCGGGCCGCGGAAAGCGGACTCGGATGCGGCGCCGTCAGGATCAGATGCTTCGGATTATCAAGCATCTTAGCCTTTTCCTGCGCCGGCCGTCCCCACAGCATAAATACGATCGGCCTGTCCTCCCGGTTCAATGCCCGGATCGCCGCGTCCGTAAACTCCTCCCAGCCTATTCCGCGATGGCTGAAGGCCTGATGCGCGCGTACGGTCAGCACCGTGTTTAAAAGCAGCACGCCCTGTTTTGCCCAGGGCACCAGGCAGCCGTTATCCGGAATCTTAAGCCCCAGATCGCTGTGCAGTTCTTTATAAATATTGACAAGTGAAGGCGGGGTATCCACGCCGGGCTTTACGGAAAAGCAAAGTCCCTGTGCCTGCCCTTCACCATGATAAGGATCCTGTCCGAGAATAACCACCCTGACATCCGGGAGATCCGTCAGCTCAAATGCTGCAAACAGATCTTTCGAATCCGGAAATACGCGGTGATGCTCATATTCTTCCTTTACCTTCTGATAAAGCGCTTTATAATACGGTTTTTTAAACTCGGCACTGAGCGGTGTGAGCCATCCGTTGTCGATCATTTTGTCTCCTCCGGCATTCCTTTCGTTTCCTCTCCCTCAGCTTCCTGCACCGGTCCGAGTGGAAAATGGCAGTATACGATGCGGTCTCCGAAGGTCTTGCAGGGCGGAACCTCCCTGCTGCAGATTTCTTTCGCATACGGGCAGCGCGTATGGAAACGGCAGCCCGACGGCGGATTGACCGGAGACGGAATATCTCCCTGCAGAAGCTCACGCTTTTCGCTGCGTCTCGTAGGATCTGCAAGCGGAATCGCATTCAGCAGAAATCTTGTATACGGGTGGAGCGGATGCGCGTAGAGCTCTTCCGTATCCCCGAGCTCGCAGATCGAGCCGAGGAACATGACGCAGACGCGGTCCGCTATAAATTTTACAACAGACAGATCATGCGAAATAAACAGGTAGGTAAATCCGTACTGCTCCTGCAGATCCTTCAGAAGGTTCAGCACCTGCGACTGGATCGACACATCAAGCGCGGATACGGGCTCGTCACAGACGATGAGCCGCGGATTCAGCGCAAGCGCGCGGGCAATTCCGATCCTCTGACGCTGTCCTCCCGAAAACTGATGCGGATAGCGGTTTTCAAATTCACGTGCGATGCCAACCTCGTCCATGAGCTTATGAACCTTTTCCCTGAGCTCTTCCTTTGAGTACTTATGATAGGTGATGAGCGGTTCGGAAATGATCTCGAACACATTCATGCGCGGGTTCAGCGATGCATAGGGATCCTGGAAAATGATCTGCATCTGCGGACGGTACTTTGAAAACTGCTTCTCGTTCAGCTTTGTAATATCCACATCATCAAAGATCAGCTTTCCGCCGTCCGCATCATAGAGACGGATCAGCGTTTTTCCGAGCGTGGACTTTCCGCAGCCCGATTCTCCCACAAGCGCAAGGGTCTCTCCCTCGTATATCCTGAGGTTTACATTTGTAACCGCGTGGACGACCTCTTTTCCCTTTCCCTGTGCTGCCGGAAATTCCTTGTACAGGCCCTCAGCCGTAAGGAGTACTTTTCCGGTTCTCGTCTTTTCTCCCATTACTGAGTGCCTCCCTTCTCATACAAAAAGCAGCGTACCTTATGCCCGTCCGAAAGCTCATACATCTGCGGCTTTTCCTCCCGGCAGCGCGCGGTGCACTGACTGCAGCGCGTTGAAAAGTTACAGCCTGCCGGAAGATGCAGCAGGTTCGGTACAACGCCCTTTATCGTATACAGCCTGTCAGGCTTTTCATCAAGCGAAGGAATCGAACGCAGAAGCCCCTGTGTATAGGGATGCGCCGTATTCCGGAACAGCTCAAAGGTCTCTGCCTGCTCCATGACCTGACCGGCATACATCACATAAACATAGTCGCACACTTCGGCAACAACTCCCATATTGTGCGTGATCAGAATGATCGAGGTTCCGGTCTCATCGCGCAGCTTTTTAAAGAGCTCGAGGATCTGCGCCTCGATCGTAACGTCAAGCGCAGTCGTGGGCTCGTCCGCGATCATGAGCTTCGGCCTGCATATCATCGCCATCGCGATCATCACCCTCTGACGGAGGCCGCCGGAAAGCTGGTGCGGGTATGCATAATAGCGTTTTTCCGCCTCCGGGATTCCTACCTCGCGAAAGATATCGATCACGCGCTGTTTTGCCTCCGCACGGCTTATTTTCTGATGCAGAAGAAGCGTCTCCTCGACCTGTTTTCCAACGATCGTGACCGGATTAAGTGAGGTCATCGGCTCCTGGAAGATCATGGACATCTCGTTTCCGCGCACCTTTGCATGCTCGCGCGGACTGAGATGCGTAATATCCCTGCCGCACAGCAGAATCTCTCCGGACACCACTTTTCCGGGCTTTCTGAGAAGGCCCATCACGGACATGGCCGTCATGGATTTGCCGCAGCCCGATTCACCCACGATTCCAACGATGGAACGCTCCGGGATCCCGATCGACACATCGTCTACCGCCGGGATCACGCCCTTCTGGGTAAAAAACTGCGTCTTCAGATTTTTTATTTCCAAAACATATTCAGACATTGATATTCCCCTTATACTGCTTTACTGCTCCTTCAGATACGGATCCAGAACGTCTCTCAGTCCGTCGCCGAGGAAGTTGAACGCCATCACGAGGATCATGATCGCAAAGCTCGGAGCGAGCGGAATCCACGGCTCGGAGAAGAGATACTTCTTACCCTCGGTAACTGCAAGGCCCCAGCTTGCGGACGGCGGCTGTGCGCCGATACCGAGAAAGCTCAGGGACGATTCGCTCAGGATCGCGGACGGAATGTTCAGTGTGAAAAGCACGATCAGGGACGGCAGGCAGTTCGGTAGAATGTGCCGGAAAATGATCGTCGTCTTCTTTACGCCGATGGACCGCGCCGCCTCCACATATTCCGCCTCTTTCAGGGAAAGCGTCTGCGCGCGGACCACGCGTGCCGTACTCGCCCAGTTCACAAGGCTTAAGGCTACGAAAATATTGATGATGCCGCCGCCCAGCGTATACATCACGACCATCGCAAGCAGCAGCGACGGAAACGCGAGCATGATATCCGCAAGACGCATGATGATAAAGTCCGTCTTTCCGCCGTAATAGCCTGCAAACAGGCCGAGAATCGTTCCGATAAACATGGAAATGAAGGTCGGAACTAGGCCGATGACCAGGGATACACGCGCACCGTAGATCACGCGGGAGAGAATATCTCTTCCGAGCTTATCCGTTCCCATCGGATGCGCAAGGCTCGGCGCGCTTAATCTGTCTCTCAGGGACTGCGCCGCAGGATCATAGGGCGCAAGCAGCGGAGCCGCGACCGCGATCAGAATGATCAGGATAATCAGAACTGCTGAAAAAGCCGCAAGCTTGTTCTGCCGGATAAGCTGACGGAGCTTGTCCATAAAGGTCTCATTTTCTCCGATCTCCGCGCTGTGATCTGCCTGTTCTGTGGGATCCACGTGAAATGCAGCGGCTTTGTTCTGCTCTGCCGCCTGATCAAAAGTATCCTTTTTCATCATTTCACCTCCCTGATTCTCGGATCGAGCACGGAATAGAGAATATCCGCAACCAGATTACCGATAATGATAAGAATCGTCGTAAACAGCACCGTACCCTGGAGAAGCGGCATGTCCCTGTTTTCGATCGCATTCACCGCAAGACGTCCGATGCCCGGTATGCCGAATACGGATTCGGTCAGCACCGCGCCCGAAAGCATGCTCGAAAGCTGGATCGCCATCATCGTTACGACCGGAAGCAGCGCGTTTTTAAGCGCATGGAATACGACTACGCCAAACTCCGTGCGGCCCTTTGCCCGCGCGGTACGGATATAATCATCCTGCATGACTTCCACAAGATTGGAACGTGTCATACGTGCGATGCTGCCGGCGGAGTTCCATCCGAGCGCGATCGAAGGCAGCACCAGCGCGGAAAAGCTGTCGTATCCTGAAATCGGAAACCACTGGAGCTTATACGCGAAAATATACTGCAGAAGCAGCGCCGCCATGAAGATCGGCATGCTCACACCAAGCAGCGCGCCGCCCATGAACAGCCTGTCGAGCAGCCTGTTCTGCCGCACAGCCGCGATAATCCCTGCCACCACGCCGATCGTCCAGGAGATGAGCGCAGCAAATACGGACAGCTTCACCGTATACGGGAAAGCCTCCATGATCATCTGCGTCACGCTTCTGTTCATGCGGTAGGAGGTACCGAAATCACCGTGCAGTGCATTCCAGATATATTTAAAAAACTGGACGTACGCCGGCTGGTCAAGGCCCATCTCCACTGTAAGTTTGTCGATCGTCTTCTGATTGACGTGTTCGCCGAGCATCGTTACGATCGGATTTCCCGGTACGATGCGCAGCATAATAAAGATCACCAGCACAACACCGATCAAAACCGGAATGGATATTAGAATTCTCTTCAAAATTTTCTTTAACATACTTTGTCCTGCTTCTTTTCTGCCTCACGGCAGACAATGCGAAAAGGGAACTGCATAAGCAGCTCCCCTTTTTTTCATCATTTCCGGATCTTATTCTTCAAAATAAACCGGGTAATAGGAACTGTCGGAGAAGCCGTTCCAGCTTACCTTAAAGCCCTTCGTACGCTTGCTTACCGCAAACAGATGGTCACGGGACCAGAGCGGTACAAGGGAGGCATCCTCCTGCATGATTTTTTCCTCAAGCTCCTGATATTTTGCAATACGCTCATCGGTATCAACGATGGTACGTGCAGCCGCTACCTGAGCGATCACGGAAGCATCCTGATAGTTGATGGAGCGAAGCTTTGTGTTTTCCTCTGTGCCGAAGAACGTGTACATGAAGTTGTCCGGATCATTGAAATCAGCCGTCCAGGAAGAAACGTACATCGGCATTGTTCCTGCTCTTCTTGTCTCAAGCCAGGTGGACTGGTCATATTTCTTGATCTCAAGATTGATTCCAACCTCTGAGAGCATTGCCTGAATGATCTCCGTGATCATGGTTCTCGTCTCGGAGTCGGAAGAATCGCCGCCAAGCTCGATCGTAAAGCCATCCGGATATCCGGCTTCCGCAAGAAGCGCCTTCGCCTGCTCCGGATCGTACGGGATCACCGGCAGGTTTTCATTGTAGCCGATCATTCCATTCGCAAACAGACCGTTTTCAACTTTTCCTCTTCCGCTGTAGATCTCATCGAGAATCGTCTCACGGTCGATCGACATCTGAATGGCCTTTCTTACGCGTACATCGGTAAGCGGCTCAACATTCTGGTTCATAAATACATAGTCAACGCCCATGATCGGACCGGAAACGATCTGATCCGGATAGGTCTCGATAATGCGGTCTACCGCCTCCGGATTGGTCTGAAGATCGAGCAGATCCAGCTCACCGTTCTCAAACATCATCGTCTGGGTCTCGGTATCCGGGATAATTCTGATCACGACGCCCGGAATCTTTGCAGCGCCGCCCCAGTAGTTGTCATTTCTCTTAAGTACGAGCTCTGCGTTCGGCGTCCAGCTTTCAAAGATGAACGGACCGGATCCGACAGTCTTCTCCGGAACCATGCCGAAGTCATCGCCCGCCGCCTCGGTCGCCTCATCGTCATAAATCGCGCATGCCGTAAATGCAAGTGCGGAAAGGAACGCGCCGAACGGCTCCTTTAACGTGATCTGAACGGTATGGTCATCAAGGACCTCCACGCCCGTAAGCTCCTCAGCGCTGCCGGCTGACAGTTCATCCGTTCCTGCGATCTGATCGAGGAAGGAACCATTTACCGTACCCTCAGCCGTAAACATGCGTGTAAAAGTATATTTGACATCCTGCGCGGTCACCGGATTGCCGTTCTGGAACGCGGCATCCTCACGCAGATGGAAGGTGTAGGTCAGTCCGTCATCGGATACTTCCCAGCTCTCCGCAAGCATGGGGGCGATCTCGGAACTTCCGTCGTCCTCTACCTCTACCTTTACCAGAGTGTCGTAGATGTTCATCGGGATTTCATAGTCATTGGATGTCTTCTGCACGTCAGCAGTCATGATATCCGACGAAAGGTAATCCATCAGATATCCCTCATGGTCTCCTGATGATGCCGGGGTCTCTGTACCTTCCGTACTGGCGCCACTCGACTGAGCAGCGTCTCCCGACGCGGTTGTACCGTTCGATGCAGAGCTTCCGCACGCTGAAAGCAGCGAGGTTGCAAGCATGGAAACGGCAAGTGTCATAGCCAGTTTCTTTCTCATATGTTCTCCTTTTTTGCAGGAGGCAGTATCGCCTTCCTGATGATCTATTTCCAGCGGCGGGGCCGCGTGGATTCAGATTGACACGATAGACTATACCATAAATGAGAATGACTGGCAAGATTCTTATTCTTCCCAGCCCTCGAAAAACTTGAGCGTCGTCGAAATATTGCGGACGATCTCGCCTTCCTTCGCGCTGATTTCCGACATCTCCGTACGCGGCGGCAGCTCATTTTCCTCCTCAAGCTCCAGCGCGATCCAGTTGTACTCCGCTTCCTTTGCCTTTTCGATCACATCCTCAAGCGTATCCGCCTCCGCCCTGCATTCCGCAAGATCCGGAAACTGCGCATGAAAGCGCCCGTCTGCTTCCTGTCTGATAACCGCCGGATAAATAAATTTCATCTGTCTCCTCCTCGTATGCTTTCATCCTGCCTGGATTGGTAAAGACCCATCCGGTCCGTTCCTGTTGAAACTACAACTGCGCAGATACAGCTTTTGTACCTGCGCAGCCATTTTCATGTTTATGATAATTTAGTGATTGGTCAGATATTCGTGAATACCTCTTGCGCCTGCCTTGCCGGCCTCCATCGCAAGGATAACCGTCGCTGCGCCCGTTACGGCATCGCCGCCGGCATAAACGCCTTCCTTCGTGGTCTTTCCGGTATCCTCCTCGGCAATAATGCACTTATGGGAGTTGATATCAAGGCCCTTCGTAGTCGAAGAGATCAGCGGGTTCGGAGAGGTTCCGAGAGACATGATCACGCAGTCGCACTCCATCTCGTATTCGGATCCCGGGATCTCTACCGGTCTTCTTCTTCCGGAAGCATCCGGCTCTCCAAGCTCCATCTTCACGATCTTCATGCCCCTTACGGAATCGTTCTCGTCCATAAGGATCTCCGTCGGATTCTGCAGGAGGTCGAAAATAACGCCCTCCTCCTTCGCATGGTGAACCTCCTCCACACGGGCAGGGAGCTCAGCCTCGGAACGGCGGTATACAACATGTACCTCTGCACCGAGACGAAGCGCGGTACGGGCCGCGTCCATCGCAACGTTTCCGCCGCCGACAACGACTACCTTCTTTGCCATCATGATCGGTGTGTCATAGTTCTTGAACGCCTTCATGAGGTTATTTCTCGTCAGGAACTCATTTGCGGAGAATACGCCGTTTGCGTTCTCGCCCGGAATACCCATGAACTTCGGAAGTCCTGCGCCGGATCCTACGAATACGGCGTCAAAGCCCTCTTCATTTAAAAGCTCATCGATGGTGATCGACTTGCCGATAATAACGTTGCACTCGATCTTCACGCCAAGGTTCTTAACGACCTCAACCTCCTTCGCAACGACCTTTTCCTTCGGAAGACGGAACTCCGGAATACCATATACCAGAACGCCGCCCGGCTGGTGCAGAGCCTCGAAAATGGTTACGTCATAGCCAAGCTTTGCAAGATCGCCCGCGCAGGTAAGACCTGCAGGGCCGGCGCCTACGACAGCGACCTTCTTGCCGTTCGGCTCACCCTTTTCCGCTGCAACAACATGGTTCTCATGAGACCAGTCGGCAACAAAACGCTCGAGCTTTCCGATCGAAACCGGCTCGCCCTTGATGCCTCTGATGCACTGACCCTCGCACTGGGTCTCCTGCGGGCATACACGTCCGCAGATCGCCGGAAGTGCTGAAGAAAGTCCGATGACCTTTGCAGCCTCCTCATAATTTCCTGCCTTTACCTCGTGAATAAAGCCCGGAATGTTGATATTTACAGGGCAGCCCTGTACGCATCTCGGCTTCTTGCACTCCATGCATCTTGCTGCCTCAAGCTGTGCCTCTTCCGCATTATATCCGTAGCAGACCTCTTCGAAATTGGTCGCTCTAACCTTCGGATCCTGTTCTCTGACCGGGACCTTATGTAAAATATCCATAGCCATTATTTGTCACCTCCGCAATTTCCGCAGCCGCCGTGATGGGTTGCGCCTTCCTGAACCTCAAGCATAGCCTTTCCTTCAGCAGTCTTGTAGGTGTTCATACGCTTCATAGCAAGCGCCCAGTCGATCAGATGACCGTCAAACTCCGGTCCGTCAACGCAGGCAAACTTCACCTGATCGCCGACCTGGATACGGCAGGCACCGCACATACCGGTTCCGTCAACCATGATCGGGTTCATGGAAACGATGGTCGGAATGCCGAGCTCCTTTGTAAGCTGGCACGCAAACTTCATCATGATCATCGGTCCGATTGCAACCGCAATGTCATAATGCTTGCCCTGGTTCTTTACGAGGTCCTCAAGTACAACACAGACATTTCCGTGTGCCTTGTAGCTTCCGTCATCGGTGCAGACATAAAGATTCGTCGCTACGGCCTCGAGCTCCTTCTCCATGATCAGCGTATTCTTTGATCTGGTTCCGAGGATAACATCGCACTCAATACCGTGCTCATGGAACCACTTTACCTGCGGATAGATCGGTGCAGCGCCCACGCCGCCTGCAATGAAGCAGTAATGACGCTTCTTTACTTCCTCGATCGGCTCCTTGACAAAATCAGACGGATTTCCGAGCGGTCCGACAACATCCTCAAAAGCGTCCCCGGCCTGAAGCTGTGCCATGCGCAGCGTCGAAGCTCCAACTACCTGGAAAATAATGTCTACAGTTCCCTTCTCTCTGTCAAAATCGCAGATGGTGAGCGGAATTCTCTCACCCTTGTCATCAAGCTTGGTGATCAGAAACTCACCCGGCTGACAGGATCTCGCAACGAACGGAGCTTCCACTACCATACGGTAGATCTTATCAGCCAACATTTCAGCTTCAAGTATTTTGTACATGTATCTCCCCTCCTAAAGGTTATCTTTTCATAAAGAAAGCCGTTATTTCTATATTAACAAAAGCACGAAATTCTTTCAAGGGATTGGCCTGTGCTTTTTGCGTTTTTTTTAACAAACTTATTGTTCTTTTTAAAGTACATGAAAAACAGGATCCAAAGCTTAAGCTGCAGCCCTGAAATCCTGTTTTTCTTACGTCCAATGAAGTTTTCTTTTATGATCTCCCCGCCGCGGGGAAAGCGGCGAAGTGAGCAAGCATTATTTAGAAATCAACGTCCTCGTCATAGTAGCAGGCCTTTAAGAGCTTCTCCATGACCTCCGGCGTGATCTCACGCGGATTGGAGCCCGTGCAGGCATCGCCTACCGCGTTCTTTGCAACCTCCGGAAGCTTCTCGAGGAATTCCTTCTCATCGATGATCCCACCCTCATAGTCCTTGATGCAGAGCGCGATATTGAGTTCCTTATCAAGCTCTCTGACACGTGCGATCAGCGCGTTCTTAAGCTCCTCATCGGTCTCTCCCTTAAGGCCGAGATACTGCGCGATCACTGCATATCTGTGCAGAGCCTCCGGGTTCTTTGCATTGTATGCGATAACCTTCGGAAGATACATAGCGTTTGCTGCGCCGTGAATGATATGTCCGCCGCTGTATGCCGCGCCTGTCTTATGCGCCATGGAATGAACGATGCCGAGCAGTGCGTTGGAGAATGCCATACCTGCAAGACACTGTGCGTCGTGCATCTTTTCTCTTGCTTCCTTATCTCCCTGATAGGACTTTACAAGATACTCATTGATGATCTGCAGCGCTCTGATCGCAAGCGGATCGGTGTATTCGCAGTGAAGCGTGGAAACAAATGCCTCTGTCGCATGTGTGAATGCGTCCATTCCGGTATTTGCGCAGAGCTTTGCCGGCATGGTCTCAGCGATTTCAGCATCTACGATCGCAACATCCGGCGTAATATTGAAGTCTGCAAGCGGGTACTTGATGCCCTTTGTATAATCCGTGATAACCGCGAATGCAGTTACCTCGGTCGCGGTTCCGGAGGTAGATGAGATCGCGCAGAACTTTGCTTTCGTACGAAGCGTCGGGAAGCTGAACGGCGTGATCAGATCCTCAAATTTTGCATCCGGATACTCATAGAATACCCACATTGCCTTCGCCGCGTCGATCGGCGAGCCGCCGCCAATGGCTACGATCCAGTCGGGTTCAAACTCCTGCATTGCTTTTGCGCCCTTCATAACAGTCTCTACGGACGGATCCGGCTCAACGCCCTCAAAGGTTACGACCTCCATGCCTGCTTCCTTCAGGTATGCAACGGTCTTGTCGAGGAAACCGGTCGCCTTCATAGAATGTCCGCCGGTTACGACGATCGCCTTTTTGCCCTTCAGATTCTTAAGCTCAGAAAGAGCACCTGCTCCATGATAAAGATCTCTCGGTAATGTAAATCTTGCCATTGTTTTTCCCTCCTGATGATATGTCCTGATCAACAGGTTTCATTCCGGTGCGCGGCGTCCGCCGCATTCTATCCACGGAAATTTTCTTCGCTTCCGGGAAGATTTTCCGGAACTATGTTATCTTTTTAACATTCCCTGTGATTTATGTTATATCACTTTGTTATTTTTTTATCAAGCCTTATCTTCGGAGAGCCTTGTATCTTTTAAAATACACGGAACCGCGATCTCCCGCTTTAAAAACGTGCTGTAAATCAGCGTCTCTTTCACTTCTTTTTCCGTCAGCTGGCAGAGCGCCTTCCGGTAGAGGGAAAGCTGTATGCTGTAGCGCTTAAGGAGCTCTTTCACGGCCTCCTCCTGCGTCATCTGATAGAAGGAATCTGTTTTATAGTCCACAAGCGTCAGCGTACCGTCTTCATTTTCAAAATAGGCGTCCATGATACCCTGTAAAAGCTGAAGCTCTTTTGAAGCGCTTTCCTTTGAGAGCTCACATGCGGGAAGTCCGATCATAAACCGCTGCTCCCGGTAAAGTCTGCCCCGCTTTTTCGCATCCCTCATGCGCGCGGCGAGCGGACTTTTTAAAAATTCACGCAGAACTTCCGGATCTATGAGCCGCGCTTCCTCCTCCGGGAGGCGTCCGGATTCCGTCATCGCCGCAAGCTCTTCTTCCGCGCTGAGTCCGTCCGTAAGATTGAGAAGCTGGAATACCCGGTGGAACGCCGTTCCTCTCTGTGCTCCGCCGCTGCCCGGTGCGCGGAACGCCTCCTCGGTCTGTGCTGCCTTTCCGTACTGCCCCTCTGAAAACGCGCCGTCGTCATAATCCGCATGGTCCAAAGCCTCTCCGGCTTTTATTTCGGATACCGTCTTTTTCGGCGCAAGCTTCGTTTCCTCTTCCCATGCATAGGACGCACTGATCTGCGCGGACAGCTGCCGTTCAAATCCTGCATCGGGAACCTCCCGGATATCCATGGACAAAAGCGCCTCATACCGCTGTTCCTCTGCCGCCGCTGCCTCCGCCGCGCGGAGGGAAAGCTCTGCAGGGCTTATGACACGGAGAATGAGCGACGGATGATGCTCCGGAAGTCCCATCAGCATCATATCAAGGTAGCTTCCGGCTCCCAGAAGCGTTCCCTTTGCAAGCCCGCCTGACGGCAGCAGAAAGCTTTCCGCATACCGGTTCTTTTCGAGCTTCTTTTCCGCATCTCTTACGGCTGCCGTCACGATCAGCTTTTCTCTTGCGCGCGTCATGGCGACATACAGCACGCGAAGCTCTTCCCCGCAGCTGTCTGTAAGCTGTTTCTGCCGGATCACTTCCCGCTTAAGTCCCGGATAGCGTACCCGCGTCTCAAGATCCAGATAATCGCTTCCGATTCCGAGCGCCCCGTCGATCATGACCGGCTCCCTTGCGTCCTGACGGTTGAACTGCCTGTCCGCTCCTGCCAGAATCACGACCGGATACTCAAGCCCCTTCGATTTATGAATAGAAGTCACGCGCACCAGGTCGTCCTGCTCCGAAACCACGCTTGCCTCGCCGTAATCCGTGTCATATTTCTTTATTTTTTCAATATATCGAACAAACTGGAACAGTCCGCTGTAGCTCGTTTTTGCAAAGCTGCCCGCTCTCGTCAGCAGCATATCCAGATTTTTTCTGCGCTGCTTTCCAAGCGGCATTGCTCTCACATAATCATAGTAGCCGCTCTCCCTGTATATAAGCTGCAGAAGTCTCTGTACGGGCAGAAATCCGGAAAGCTCCCGGTAACGGGAAAGCGACGAAAGAAACGCCCGGGCTTTTTTGTCCCCGCTCTGTGCCGCATGGGAAAGCGCCGCGTAGAGATCCGCACACTGAATACCGGACTTTTTTCCATCCGCCTCTCCCCTGCCGCTCTCGTCATCGCCTTCCTTTTCTTCCTTATCCTCCCTTCCCGATCCGCCGTCAAACAGCGTTTCATCAAAGCGCGCGCGGATTCTCGCAAGCTCCGCGTCGGAAAAGCCGCCGCAGGCGCTTCTTAACACTGCCGCAAGCGGAATATCCTGATGCGGGTTATCGATCACCGACAGATAGGAGAGCATCGTCTCTACCTCCACCGCGCTGAAATACCCGGACGCATTCTCCGTGTAAGCCGGGACCCCGTATTCCGCCAGCGTATCGATCAGGCGCTCTGCCGTGCTGCCGGGCGCCCGCAGAAGGATAACGATATCCGAAAAACGGATGCGCCGGAAGCTTCCGTCTTTTTCAGAGACAAGAAACGGGCGTTCACCTGTCTGGGGGCGCACCATGGAGAGAATGCGGTCCGCGATCATTCTTCCCTCGAGTTCCGTTTTCTCCGCATCGGCATCCGCCTCTTCTGTTTCCAGAAGATTTAATAAAAGCAGCTCTGTTCTGTAATCCTGTTCCTCCTCCGGCTGCGCGAACGCCGCACCCGGATGAAGCGCCGTATCCTCCGTGTATGCCACGCCGCCCACCTGCCGCTGCATGATCCGGAAGAAAATGTCGTTGATGGAGGACAGCACCTCTCTGCGGCTCCGGAAATTCCGGTTGAGCTCGATCTTAAGATGCGCTTTCCCCTCGTCTGCCCCTTCATCAGATCCTTCATCTGCTGCCGGCGCATAGCTGTCGTATTTTTCCATAAAAATTTCCGGTTTGGCCAGCCGGAAGCGGTAGATGCTCTGCTTGATATCCCCCACCATAAACACGTCAGGACGCCCGAAACGTTCAGCGGAAAGCGCCCGGATCAGCGCTTCCTGCACCTCATTGGAATCCTGATATTCATCTATCAGAATCTCCGAAAAATGCTCCGAAAGCGTATCGGCAAGCTCCGAAGGAACCATCTCCCCGTCCCGCTCCGTATATAAGAGGGAAAGCGCGAGGTGTTCCATATCGTTGAAATCCACGAGATTCTTTTCCCGTTTCTTTTCGGAAAACCGATTTGTAAATTCCCGCGTAAGGGAAAGAAGCACACCGATATAAGGCGCGCTGCCCTTTACGCTGTTTATGAGCACATCCTCCGGAAGCGCGGCATAGCCCGCGCGCAGTTCCTTGACATAGTCCCGGAAGCTGTCGATTCCGGTCTTTGCCTCCTCCTTAAGCTCCGCATCATATTTATCGCCGCGCACAGTGCCAAGGCGCGAAAAGGAAAGCCCTGACAGATATGTATAGAGCGCGCCGTAATCAGTCATCACGGAAAGCCGTCCGCAGACCTCCTGCAGCTCCTTTACCGCAGGCAGATAGGGAAGCGGCCCGCCGGGCTCCCCGCAGAGCTCCTCCGCATGCCGCAGGATTTCCGCATATTCCGCGGTTCTTTCCCGGATGTCCTCAAATAAGAATCTCATCCACGAGAGCTCTGAAAGCTTTCCTTCCATTTCCGCGGAAAGCCATTGCTCCTGCTCCTCCAGAAAACGGAGCGGCCAGGGATTTGCCTGGATAAACCGGTACAAAGATAAAATCAGCTCTTTCAGCCTGTCCTCCGCGCGTGCGCCGCCGTAGCATTCGGCAAAGCGCAGGAAATTCTCCTCCCCTGCCTCATACCGTGCCTCCAGAAGGTCTATCAGCACATCTTCCATCAGAAGATTGAGCTCTCCTTCATCCGGAACACGAAACAGCGGATCAAGCTCCAGAAGCGCATAATTCTGCTTGATCAGATTCTGACAGAAACTGTCGATCGTCATGATCCTTGCCCGCGGCAGCATCGTTTTCTGCAGCAGCAGCCAGGCATTATCCGGATCCTCCGAAAGCCGTGCCCTGAGTGCGGCCGCGATCCGGCTTCTCATCTCCTCCGCGGCCGCCCTCGTAAAGGTCATGATCACAAGCCTGTCCACGGAGACAGGAGTTTCTCCCTCCGTGATCATACGGATGATCCGCTCGACAAGCACCGCCGTCTTTCCGCTCCCGGCTGCCGCCGACACGAGAAGACAGCTTCCTCTGTTTTCTATGATTTTCTTCTGCTCAATCGTCCAGTTCATTCTGATAACGCTCCGAAAGCGCCGTAAACGCCTCTTCTTTTGTAATCGTTTTAATATTTCTGTAGCTGCATCCCGGAATGCGGCGGTCAAAACCGCACACACTGTGATACGGGCAGTAATCGCAGCCTGTCATGGCGGCCCTGCGATACGGCCTTGCCGCGATTTCTCCGCCCCTGATCTCCGCGGCCATCCCCTTGAGCTTGTCCGAGGCAAAGCGCGAGAGATAGGAAAGCATCTCCTCCGACGCGGTCTTTGATCCGCGTTCCTGTACCGCTCCGTCCTTAAGCTTCACCGGAATCACGCCCGATTCCCGGCTGCCCGGCTCAAACAGCTCATGATCGAGATGCAGAAGTGCCTCCCGGTCATCAGAGACCAGTCCGTTCATCCGAAGCTCCCGAAGCAGCTTTTCCTCCACTGCCGCCTCATCCGCACCCTTCTCATAATCCGTCACCGGATCCTCGATATGATAATAGAACATACCTGCCGGCGCGACCGGCTTCTTCTCCGCCGCGGCAAGACGTGAGCGCGCTTCCTTCAGCGCGATCCGCATGTAGGTGACAAGCTGCAGCTGCAGGCCCTCAAATACGCAGGAAAGATCAAACTTCGTTCGTCCCGACTTATAGTCAATGACCTTCACATAAAGCTTTGATTCCGTTTCACAGGTATCCACGCGGTCAATGCGTCCATGCAGGCTGATCCCGTCTTCATCAAACCGAAACGGCAGCTCGCAGCCGTACAGTCTGAAATCGCCTTTTTTCATCTGCGCCCTGAGCGCCTTAAGCGTCCGTCCGGTAATCCGCCTTACACGTCCGCAAAGATAGCGGTTTCTCGCGCTCGACTGCATGACCTGATTGTTGTATTCCCCGGTGATCTGGTCCACGCAGCGTCCTGAAAGCGCCTCCACCTCTTCTTCCGAAAGCGCTGTAAGCTCTTTTCCGTTTGCCCGGATCTCCCGAAAGGCGAGATCGATCGCGCCGTGATACAGATTACCGATATCCATCGCAGCGATATCATACTGCTGCCGCTCGGAAAGCCTCAGCCCGTAGCGCAGAAAATGTGCAAACGGACAGCGCGCATACTGTTCAAGCCTTGTAACGGAACCGTAAAGCGTATCTCCGTAAAGCGCCCGCGCGTCTTCCCCGGAGAGCTGCTCTGCACGATGGCTGTAAAGCGATGCAGAAAGAAGCCGCCGCGTTTCCTGTTCGAAGCCTTCGCGCCGCAGATAGTTGTATACAGTGCGCGTGCGCTTTGCTTCATACTGTCCGTCGGAAAATGCATCCGCAAGGAAGGAGAGCGCATCCTCCCTGCTGAATATTCCGCCGGCCTCCGCCTCCTTAAACGGAAGCTCTTTTCCCGCCGCCGCATATTCCGCCTTTAAGTCAAACAGCATGGAAGACGGTTTCAGGCTCTTCCCCTGCATGTCATTTTTACAGTAGGAAAATGACAAAAGCCGCCGGGGTTTGTGCGTCGCCAGATACAGATAAAAGCGCTGAATACAGCTGTCGATGCGGTCCGGCGGCGCAAGCTCCGCAACGCCCTCGCGCAGGATCTCCTCGCGCTCAAGATCCGTAAAAATCCCGCCTCCGGATACGACTGAAGGAAGCAGACCGTCATTTGCTCCGAGAATAAACAGCGCGGAAATATCGTCAAACCGGCTTCGCTTCAGATCTCCGATCACGACCCGGTCCATCACCTCCGGTACAAGCCCCGCCTTAAGCTCAGCAAAGCCTGCCGACAGCACGGCGGCAAATTCCCGGAACGGAAGCTTCTCATCGCCGAGCAGGCTTTCCAGACGGTCAAACAGGGATAAAGACAGCTCATACAGACGGCGGTTCGCTTCCGCCTCGGTCTGAAAGCCGGTTTCTGAAAGCCCTGCCGCTCCAGCCTCCGAAAGCATTCGAAGAAATGCTTCCATCCTGCCGTCGATCCCCGCCTTCTCAAGATATTCGCGAAGCGCCGCGATCCGGTCCGCAGTCGTACGGTCTCCGCGCATCAGGCGGTCATGCAGCTCAAACACCGGTCCGAGCATCTCCGTACGGAACGCGTTGAGCCTGACGAGATCAATGTATTCCATGGTCTTTGGAAGCCGCGAAAATTCTTCTGACAGAGCCCTTCTGCTGCGGATACCGCAGCCCCGCAGATAATTATCAAACAGATCCGTCTCCTCCCGGTCTGTCTGAATGAGCGGATTTCTCAGATAACGGATCACGGTATCATAGCTGTATCCCTCTTCGATCAGATCAAGCAGCGCTGCGACAAGCTCCGCAAATACGCTCTCCCTGCCGTCCGCCTTATCATCCATAAAATACGGAATGCCTGCCCCGGTAAACGCCTCCTTCAGAATCTCCTGGTAGGAAGAAAGCTCAGAAACGGCAACCGCGATCTCACGGTACCGGAACCCGCTTTTCTCAGTCCCCGGATCAAAGACGTCGCCGGCATTTCCGGCATGCCCCGTATTTCCCATATTCTCTGTCTTTCCCGTATCCCTCAGCCTCAGGATCTGTTCTGCAAGCCACCTTGCCTCCTCCTTCGGATCACGCAGAAGATTTACCTCTGCTCTGGGAGCGGTGTAAGGCTTTTCAAATACGATTTCCCTTTTTCGGGAAAGCCCGTTTTTCTCCCCCAGCTCTGAAATCTTCGCCACGGTTTCCCGTGACAGCCAGAAAAGATCCGCCGCTCCCTGCACGGAGCAGTCTCTTTTATACGGAGAAGCGTCCGCCGGAATTGTGACAGAAAAGCTTAAGGAAGCCGCCTGAGGCATGAGCATGGAAATGATCCCAAGCTGTACCGGGGTAAAGCCTGTATAGCCGTCAAAGACGAGCACCGCGTCCTTCATAAGCTCTGATTTTGGCAGAAGGTGAAGAAGCAGCTGCGGAATTTCCTCGGCCGAAGCTGCCCTTTTGCCCCTGATCTCCTGAAATGCATCAAAAATAAGCGAAAGATCCGAAAGCTTTGCGGACAGCAGCCTGTCTCCTGTCCGTTCGCTTAAGATCTTCAGCTTTTCTACTGTCAGATCATACTGGTAAAATTCCGAAACCGCTGATTTGAGCTGTGTGATAAAACCCGGCTTGTCGATTTTCTTTCCATAGATAAGAAGTCGCTCCTCCGTCTTTCTGACAACTGCCCTGAGCAGCATGGATTTCGTCATCTCATCGAGCAGATCCGGCTTTCTTACGCCGAGCTCCTCCATCACACGATAGGCAAGAAGCTGGAATGAGAGCACATCAAGATTGAGCAGCCCGTGACGGCTGCTCAGTCTGATCAGCTCCTGCTGCGCCTTCAGCGTGTTCTGCTCCGGAACGAACAGATAGTACTTACGCTCCGGATACTTCAGCGCTTCTTCCGTAAGAGTCTGATAAATATAGCTTGTTTTTCCGGTACCTGCGGCACCGAAGATAAATCCGTAGGACATGATCTCCTCCGTTATTTTCCCGTTCAGATCACCCAGCTTTCCGGCTCGATCGAACAGATTTTAAGCGCCGGAAACTCCCTGTATTTCTCCCGGAGAAGCGCTGTGATCTCCTTCACATACCCCGGCGCCGTGATCATGATCACGTCCGTCGGATGCGCTGCAAAATAATCCGGAGAAACGATCGGAATATGGCTTGCCGGCGCATACCGCCCCTGCTTGAAGTCTGCAGAATCCATCATATATTCCGCATAATCCTTAAGCGCCGTCGTCGCTGCGATCGTAAAGCCCTGATGCCCCGCGCCAAAAAGAGAAAGCGAAAGCCCTGCTTTCTGAAGGCGGTCCATATACTCCGCCATTTTTTCTCTCATGCTGTCATAGTTTTCTGCCAATACGGAGATGTCCGCCGCAGGCAGATCCTCAGGCACGGGTTCCTTCCGTTCTGCCTGAAATGCCCGGAAAATATCCGCACACGCCTTATGGACCGCATTCTGCAGGCTATCTGCCTCAGGTTTCCTGACAACGACACGCAGCGTATCCCCGATGCCGATAAAGCCCTTTTCCAGTACCTGAAATCCGCAGTCCTCGCAGAGCCTTGTGAGCGTACCGAGACTGTAGTTTGCGATATGGTCGCGGATCAGCTCGTAGTACCGACCCGCCTTCAGAATATACTCAAAGGAAGGCACCGTGATGAGACCATATCCGCCTGCGCGCAGGTTTGCATACATCGCGCCGAGCATGCCGGACGGATCGATCTGGTGCTCCAGAAAATTAAACGAGAAAAAGCAGTCAAACGGTGCGCCCGGAAGCTTCATGGCAGCATCATCCGGAAAGCAGTTCATCACATGACAGCCGTCCCCGAGAAGCGCCGCGGCAGCCTTTGCAAAGTCCGCATTTGCCTCCGTCGCATAGATCTCTGCCGGAAATTCCTTCAGTACCTCCATGAATTCTCCGCGTCCGCAGCCGCATTCGATAAATTTTGCTCCGGAAAGCCCGTAGGTGTCGATCATATAGCGGTAGTCGCTGCGGCGAAGCGCACGCATCGTCTCCGAGAGCCCGACCGCACGGATAACATCCCGGTAATAGCCGACCGGTTGGCAGTCAAACTGCACAAGACCGCAATGCGGACATTTGCACAGGCGGAGTGTAATTCCGTGATCCTGCAGAAGCTCCTCCTTAAGCGGAATATCCTGCGCGCTCGCAGGCATGCCGGAAATCGTAAGAAGCGTCTCCTCCGGAAGCCTGTGTCCGCAGGCAAGACAGGTTTCACGCCGCGTATCCGCGCCGTCAGTTTCCTTACTGTTCATCCTTCTTCGTCTCCTCTCCTTCCTCCGGTACGTCAAAATTGATCCGCTCCTCTTCCACCACGAGCGGACGGTGCATCACGCGCTGGTTGATACTCAGAATGTACTCCCCCACAAGCCCGATGAAGAAGATCTGGATGCTGCCGAGAAACAGCATGCCGATCAGAAGCGGCGCAGTTCCTGCCGGGAAACGGTCCCACCAGATCAGCTTCATGACAAGATAAACGAGCGCGACGAGAATGCAGATCGCAGAGCATGCAGCACCTGCAAAGGTCGCCATGCGAAGCCCCACCTTGGTATAGGAAGTAAAACCCAGCATTGCCGCATCATACAGGGTGTAAAAATTATTCGAGGTCTTTCCGGCACGGCGCTTTGGCTGATCGTACGGAATTTCCTTCCTGCGGAATCCGAGCTCCGCCACGATTCCACGGAGAAACGGCGTCGGATCGTCCAGATCTCTGAGCACGTCGATAAATGCCCTGTCATACAGCCCGAAGCCTGTAAAATGCTCGATCTGCTCCACCTGGGAATACTTCTTGATCATCTTATAATAAAGGCAGCGGAACGCATAAATGATCTTTCCGTCTGTGCTGTGCGCCTTTACGCCGATCACGATCTTATATCCCTCTTCCCAGCTTTTCACATACGCCGGAATCAGGGATGGCGGATCCTGAAAATCGGCCGCCATCAGCATCGTCGCGTCTCCATCCGTCTGCAGCATCGCATAGTACGGAGAGTTGAACTGTCCGAAATTCTTTGCGTTAAAGATCGCGCGGATATGCTTCCTGTCCTCCGCACAGAGCCTTCTCAGCTCCGTGCGCGTACCGTCAGTGGAATCATTGTCGATAAACAAAATATTGTAATCGTATTTCTGAAGCGCCTCGTGCTCTCTGAACTGTGCGTCGATCGCCTCCGCCATCAGCCGGACATTCTGCTCCTCGTTATAGCACGGCACTACAATACTGATTTTCTTTCTTTTTCCGTCTGGCATCTCTTTCCCTTTTTTCAAAACCTCTGCCGATTTTATTTATGCTTTTTCTTCCTCATTTTCCCAGTTTTCTCCGAGATCGACCATGATCTTGATCGTCCCGTCAGGCTTATCCCGCATCTGCAAAAGCGCCTCCGGAATACATTTGCTTCCCGAAAGCACATGTGTGATCAGCCGGTCCGGCGAGACGATCTGCTTTTCCGCAGTCAGCCTGAGCATCTGCTCGAGCCTGTGCCGCCCGCCCTTACAGAAGGAAAACCGGAACGTCTTCCCGGCCATTCCGCGCCCTAAGGAAAATATGGGAAGTCCGATCGTTCCCCCGCCTTCAAAATACGCCACGTTTGAAACGATTCCCGTGCCGTATTTTACAAGATCGCAGGCCTGCATCAGCGCCTCTTCACCGCCCCCGCAGATGATCACCCTGTCCGCGCCGCGGTTTTCCGTAAGATCCAGAATGCGGTCTGCCGCAGGGCTTTTCGTCGAATTTGCCGCAGGATGCCTTTCGTCCCGGAAATGCTCCCGTTCCAAAAGAAGATTCCGGAAGTCCTTTCCCGGACGTTCATAAAGACAGCTTCCGTCCCGGTAGGAAAGCACGAGGTCCGCACCGAATTCTGCGGCCAGCTTCACGCATTCCGGCCTTTTTTCAGAGCCAACCGCGATCACGGTTTCCGCGCCCATCTGCTTTGCAAAGGCAGCCGCCATCAGTCCGATCGCGCCGAGACCAAGCACTACGACCGTCTGTCCCGCTTCGATCCCTGCTTCCTCTGCCGCCGTAAAGCCGGTCGCCATCACATCCGCGCAGATCAGTGCCTCCGCCGGCGTCACGCCGTCCGGGATATGTGCGAGATTCTGCTCCGCATCCGGCACATAAAAGCGTTCCGCCCACATACCGTTTATGTTGCGTCCGAGCTTGCTCCCCGAAAAAGGCACATGCTCATGTCCCGTCCCGTCCGGAATATCAGGCATGACTGCTGACACCGCAACCAGTTCCCCGACCCTGAACGAGCTTACCTCTGTGCCGAGCGCCACGATTTCCGCCACGCCCTCATGCCCGAGCACAAGATTTTCCCTGCGCGGTCCGGGACCTGCATAGACCGTATGAACGTCTGACTGGCAGGGAGAGATGTAACGCGGCTTAAGGATCGCCGCGCGTCTGTCTTCCGCCCGCGCTTCAGAAAGTACGGGAGCCGGGAGCTCTCTTTGCACGATCTTTCCTTTTTCCGCAAACACGTATGCCTTCATTGCTATGCTCCTTTGGAAACTCCCTGCAGGGCCTTTGCCGTCCGCCTGATTCCCTCTTCAAAGGAGACCTCCGGTCTCCAGCCGCAGAGCTCCTGTATTTTCCCGACCGAAGGGCGCAGCGATGCCGCCCCCTCCGCGTTATTTTCACGCATTCCGAACTGCAGCTCGCTCCCGCTCCCCAATACGGAACGAAGCGATGCAAGGTATTCCTTCAGCGGCCGGATATCGCCGGAAGCAATGTTGTAAATTCCCTCCGCTTTTTCCGAAAGGATCAGCGCCAAAAGCGCCCGCGCCGCATCATCGATATAGAGATAATCCCAGTCCTGCGTACAGCTCCCGAGCAAAAGCGCCCTGTCTGCAAGGCAGCTTTTGATTCCCGTGCTGATCAGGGAGGTATCATGATCGCCCGGCCCGTATACGGAAAAAATGCGCGCATGGATCAGCCGGAGCGGTTCTTCCTCTGATCCGTTTCTCATGCTGCCGCTCTCTCCCGCCGCGCTTCTGTTCCCGCCTGCCCTGCCGCGCTCCTCTTCATTCAGGGAGTGCACCCAGCGCTCTGCAAGTTCTCCGAATAAAAGCTTGGCCCTGCCGTATTCGCTGACGGGCATACAGCGCATATCCTCCCGCTGAAGTCCACTGTGACTGATGCCGTACTCCGCCTGGGATCCGGAAAACAGAAAGCTGCGGCAACCGAGCTGTGCGGCTTTCTTAAGCGCTGCCATGGACATCTCGACATTATATGCCTGAATCGCCTGATCGCTTCTTCCGGCGCTTCCGACGCCTGCCCAGGCCAGATGCACAAACGCATCCGCCCTTTGGGGCAGCCGGTCCGGTTCTTCCTCAAAGCTGTGCCGGAAGCAGATAAGCTCATGCGCTCCGGCGTCTTCGGAAAGCGCCCGTACGAGCGCCTTTCCCAGAAAGCTTCCCGCTCCCGTGATGATGATCCGCATCTTATTTCACCCGCTTTATGATCATATTTCTGTCCAGTTCCTCCTCAGAAAGGAACGGAGCAAGGTCTTCCAGCGGCGGGCTCACAAGCGTGCCGTCAGGCAGCCGTTTTGTCGCGGATTTCGGTTCAAAGTTCTGCTCCATCGAAACAATGATCTCACAGAGCACCGGTCCCTCCATGGACAGGGTCTTTTCGATCGCCTCCTGCAGCTCGGAATTATGTACCGCGCGCACAAACGGAAGATCAAACGCCTTTGCCACCTTTTCAAAATCAGGGAAGCTTAAGTCCCGGCTGTCCACGCCAATGCCCACAAGCGGCTCCCCGTGGAACAGATTGTGCTGTGTCTGGCGGATGCTGTGATAACCGCCGTTATTTACAAGAAAAATCTTGATCGGCATGCGGTGGCTCGAGATCGTCTGCAGTTCCTGCAGATTCATCATAATGGAGCCGTCGCCTGTCGGACAGATGATATCATGCGCATAATATGCAGGATAATGTTCATGTCTGCCTGTCCAGTACGGGTTGCGGCGTGCCGTCTCCAGCTCTCCGAGCGCGTACGCCTTATCGGAATCCTGCTGATCCTCACGCCGCTTCTCCTCCTGCAGCACCTCAGCCTTTACACTGTCCGGAAGCGTTTCTGTCCACTCTGCAAGTTTTTTCTTCCATGGATCCATGACGGCGCCGCTCACATCATGACAGGCCGCGCACGCGCCGATCGCTGCCGGAAGGTCATATCCCATGCTCGCGATCGCGGAGTTCGAGATAAACC
>JAUNHA010000017.1:0-16779 GCA_030524135.1 Eubacteriales bacterium | reverse complement strand
ATCGCTGCCGGAAGGTCATATCCCATGCTCGCGATCGCGGAGTTCGAGATAAACCGCGATCCCTGTTTAATGATATAGCTGTGTCCGCCGACAACGCATGCGGATCCGTTTCCAACGACCGTGATCTGATCGTCGGAAAGGGAAGCGGAAAGCGCATGGAAAAATTCATATACGTTTGCCAGCTCATCCGCGCCGTGCGCCGCGTATCTGTCCTGATAAACCGGATAGGTCTTTCTCCAGTAAGCGCAGGTTTCGATCCAGTTTTTCCCCGGAAGGCCGGCGCCGCCCGAAAACAGACTTTTTCCTTCCGGATCAGCCGCGCCGTAACAGCAGTCTTTTAATTTATTCTGGTCGTTATAATGGCTTCCGTGTCCCTTATAACCAAGCTCTTCGAGCTTTTCACAGAGCGCCGAAAGCAGCTCCCCCGCATCCGCATGGATCGGAAGATCGCAGTGTACAGAAGGCTTTTTGAGCTCCTCGTCATCGATATCACAGACGATCACATACGCCTCTCTCGCCCAGGACGCAAAATCATATCCGACCTGACGCGTGCTGAGACGCGAGCCAACTGAAAAAACGAGGTCACTGTTCTGTACCGCGAAATTGCCCGGGCGGTCTCCCATGCCGCCGGGACGCCCCGCATACAGCGGATGAATATCCGCGACCATATCCTGGTTGTTCCAGCCTGTTACGACCGGAATGCCGAGCCGGTCAAGCGCGCGCAGGAACAGATCATACGCTCCCGCAATGCGCACGCCGTTTCCGGAATAGAAAACAGGACGTTCCGCCGCCTTGATCTTTTCGATGATCTCCATGATCACCGGACTGTCCTTCGTAATCCGCTCCGGCTGTTTTTTCAGCTTCTGCAGAAGATCCGCGTCAAGCTTTCCGCCGCTCTCTTCGAGAATGGCAAGACGCTTTGCGCACTCCTCCTCATATTCCTCCGGCGAAAAGGAAGGAAGTCCCTCTTCCTCCACCTCGGCTCCCTGCACATCGAGCGGAATATCCAGCCAGCAGGGTCCCGGTCTTCCCGTCTGGGAAAGATAAATGCACTTTTCCAGCGCAAACCGGATCATCCGCGGATCCGTGATCATCTCGCTGTATTTTGTCATGCAGTCTATGCTCTTCGTTATATCAAACTCCTGCGTATCCATCGAGCGGATGCCGGTTCCCGAGGCGCGCGCAGTCACCGCGTAGCGCACCTGTCCCGAGATCACGACCATCGGAATCGAATCGAGCCATGCGCCCACAACGCCCGTGATCGCATTGGTACCGCCGGGCCCCGTCGTCACGCAGAGACAGGCCGGTTTGTTGTATACGCGCGCATACGCCTCCGCCGCGATCGCGCAGGACTGCTCATGATGCATATAAAGCGTCGTAATTCCCGGCGCGTGACCGAGACCGTCATTCAGATACATCGCGCCGCCTCCCGTTACGGAAAAGCACTGCGTGATGCCGTTTCTTTCAAGGATCTTTGCGATCAGCTTTGAAACTCTTATTTTCATAATCTATCGTATTCTCCTAAGACTTTGTACTAAACCCCATATCTTTTATAAACCCGTATCTTTTATAGTATACCATAAAAAAACGAAGTCTCAAAACAGACTCCGCTTTTTTAAAACTATTGTAAAGATTTACAGGCGCACCATATCCCGCGTGATCTCCGAAAGCGCGGATGCTCCGCACATGGACATCGTATCCGCAAGCTCTGTGCCAAGCTTTTCCGTAAGGCAGGAAACGCCCTCCGCCTGTCCGCCGTACACAGCGGTCACATACGGTCTTGCCACAACGACCGCATCCGCTCCCATCGCGAGCGCCTTGAAAATATCCACGCCCGTACGAAGGCCTCCGTCCACAAGAATCTTCGTCTCCGGAGATGCTGCTTTCACCGCGTCCGCGATCTCACAGAGCACCTCCGCCGTCGCCGGACACTGATCCTGCACACGTCCGCCATGGTTGGACACAATGATTCCGGATGCCCCCGCTTCAACTGCCTTCATCGCGCCGCGTACGGTCATGACGCCCTTTACGATAAACGGAATATTATTTTCCCGGAAGCTGTCGATGATTTCCTTAAGCTCCGCCACGGATTTTCTGCCGGCAGGCGGATCCAGATTTTTCAGGAACGGAAGCCCTGCCGCATCAATATCCATTGCCACCGCAAATGCATGGCTTGCCCTGATCAGCGCAAGCTTCTGATCCACCGTCTCCTTATTCCACGGCTTTACCGTGGGAATTCCGAAGCCGTCATTGCGCCCGATCGCCGCCGTCGCTGCTTCCATCACATGATAGTCCGTCCCGTCTCCGGTAAATGCCGCAATGCCTGCGTTCCTGCATGCCGGTACCAGAATGTCATTGTATTCCACATCCGTGTACTTTTCCCCGTAATGGAGCTTGACCGCGCCTACCGGACCCGCAAAGACCGGATATCTGAACGTTTTTCCGAACAGGCTGATCGACGTATCCACCGGCCGGTTCTCCGTGAGCGTGTCCATATTGACACGAATCTCCTGCCATTTCTCATAATTGCGGATTGCACAGTCCCCCACGCCTTTTGCACCCGGACCCGGCATTGTGTTTTTGCACGCCTTGCCGTTGCAGACCGGGCACGCCTTGCAGTACGGGCCCGAACAGGTTCTGGCATGTTCCAAAACTTCACTGTAATTCATGATTTTTTCCCTCCTGATATCCCTAATGACACAGCAGTCAAAAACATTTAAAACCCTTTGCTTATTATACCCGTCCCGTAAAGCACTGTCCAGATTGTTTTAAGCCCCCTCTGCTTATGTCATATTATAACTTCAGCGCATATTAATCATCTTTCCAGCGGCATACAATCCGGGTTTTTACGAAATATGTTACAATTCCACTTTGCTTTTCTTGCCGCATATTTTAAACTATGCTAGTATTGACAATTACATAGAATTCGTAAAATACACAAACAGGAGGAGTATAACAATGGGTTATTATAGTGTAAGCCTTCCGAACTACACGGTTGGCGAGGGTTGCTATAAGGAGATCCCTCACAAAGCGCGGTTTCTTGGCAAAAAAGCAGTTGTGATCGGCGGAAAAACTGCAATGGAAAAGGCAAAGGATAAGCTGCTTGAGGGAATTGCAGGTTCTGACATGAGCATCACTGACTTTATCTGGTTTGGCGGTAATTCCACCTATGAAAATGGAGATGCCCTGATCGCGATGGACGCTGTTAAAAACGCGGAGATCATCTTCGGCGTAGGCGGCGGTCGTGCCTGCGATACCGCAAAGTATGTAGCCGACAAGCTTGATAAACCGTTATTTTCTTTCCCGACGATCGCTTCGAACTGCGCAGCGGTCACGGCAATCTCTGTTATGTATAATCCGGACGGATCCCTCAATAATTACTATTTCCCGAAGATCGCGGACCACACGTTTATCGAGACTTCCATCATTGCAGATTCTCCGGAAGAGCTGCTCTGGGCAGGCATCGGAGATGCACTCAGCAAGGAATGCGAGGCAGTGTTCGGTTCCTCTGAAGATGAGCTCTCCCATACACCGATGATGGGCGTGACGATCAGCCATGTCTGCACGGCTCCGCTCCTGAAATACGGAAAGAAGGCGCTTGAGGATATCCGCGCGAAGAAGGTTTCCTATGAGCTTGAGCAGATCGCGCTCGATATCATCATCAGCACCGGTCTCGTTTCCAATCTCGTGACCGCGCTTCCGGATTACTATTATAATTCCTGCCTTGCGCACTGCTTCTACAACGGCTTTACACTTACGCCTGCCGGAGAAAAGCACCTGCATGGTGAAGTCGTTTCCTTCGGTACGCTTGTACAGCTCAACTATGCCGGAGAAAAGGAGCTGCTTGAAGAGGTTACGAAATTCAACCTGTCAGTAGGTCTTCCGGTATGTCTCGACGATGTTGAGGTGACCGAACCTGATCTTGAAACCATTGCCGACCGCGCGATGCTGACAACAGAGTGGAAGTTCAAACCGAAGAACAAGGGCATTACCCGCGAAAGCTTCCTGCAGTGTATCAAGGATACGGACGCTTACGGCCATAAGATGAAGGCGGAGTACACGGACTGATTATTTGATATTCCCTTTACAAAGTCTATCAGTTAAAAAAGCAAAGAAGGCGCCACACGGATGATAAAAATCAAACGTGCAGCGCCTTTTTGTAACTGTATTATTGTTTCGAACAATCAATCCTTACTGCTTCTGTTCAATCGGAATGACCGCGTTCTCCGGCTCAACCGGATCTCCCACCGTAAGACCTTCGATCTCCTCATCCGGACAGATATTCGTCCATGCCATCGCCATTACATCATCCGTAGTAAGATCTTTTTTTGTGATAACTCCAAGACGGATATAATCATCCACAATGCGTCGGATAGACTGTTCCGTATATGCATCAGACAGACCAAAATGAAGGCTGTCCCAGAACACCTGCTGATCTTCCTGCTTCCCCGTCATCTTATCCGTATCATACATGATCTGTACTGCCTCTTCCGAATGAAGACGCGCATACTGACCTGCACGCTTAATAGCCTTAACAACATATTTTGCGTGTACCGGATTTTCCTTCAGGAAATCATTATTCATCGCAGTCACACAGCAAAGCTCGCCTTCGTTATCCTCACCCGGCGTAATGGAAGCGATACTCCGCAGTTCGTCCTTATAATTTGCCAGTACAAAGTAATCCGAGAAAATTGATGCATCCACTTCTCCATTTTTCAATGCCGCAATTGTCGCTGCATTATCCTCAATGTTAAGGAATTCGACCTCGGTCGTCGGATCCACTCCTGCCTCGTCAATCAGGCGGTAACTGATATTATGATCCGAGTTTCCGGTGCCATCATGAATCGCAAGCTTTTTTCCTTTCAGATCTGCCGCTGTCTTAATATCGCTGTCAACCGGCACAAAAATCGACTTACAGCCTGCATGCGCTCCCGTCACAAACGTGATATTAACGCCATTCGTAAGTGGAACCAAAGTCTGTGCGATATGCTCTGTTCCCCACATACACTTTCCTGTTCCAACTGAATCTGTAACGAAATTGCCCTGCGTATAGGTTGCATCGATCCCGTATTCCTGATAATAGCCAAGCTCTTCCGCCAGATACTGTGCAGCGATGCAGGCACCTCCGTTATACATATAAATAAGCTGTTCTCCAAATACCGGCTCGTGCTTCATTGCTTCCCAGTCTTCCGGACTTACGGCTTCCGGTCTGGAGTTATCCTCTGCTGCAGCTGCAGTCGTTTTCTCTACTGTTACAGCACTTTCTTCTGCTGATTCTGCTGCCGTTGAAGCAACGGTCGTTTCTGCTGTACTGGTCTTTTGACCGCAGCCTGTTACTGAAACGGCGATCGCCGTGCCAAGTGTCAATATCGCAAAACGTTTTCTCATAATTTTTCTCCTTGTCACACTATGATTATTATTTCTATCAAAAGCTCTTTTCCGCTTTTACAATATCCCCTTTGCCAGAAAAGGCATGAAAAGATAATGTTTCTCTTTTCATGCCTCTTTCATCGTTCTTATTTCTTCACTATATTACAGTACCGGAGACCATGCCTTTTCCATAACTGTGTCAGCATCATCTGTTGCTGTTATCAAATCAAGACGGATATAGCTGTCTACGATTTCCTTCAGACCTGCTTCCGTAAATTCATCAGAAAGTCCAAACTTCAGAGAGTCGTTCAGAATCGTATTCATTTCGACATCATCACTGTTGAGGTTTTCTTTGATTAACATTTCAGTTGCTTCTCTCGGATTCTCACGCATCCAGCTATGTGCTTTCTGAATTGCCTGAACCACCTTTTTCGAAATAACCGGATTCTCATTTATAAATGTGTCGTTCATTGCAATGATGCAGCAAGGAAGATCGCTGAAGTCATCATCTACCAAAGAACGAACTCTGCGAAGAGTTCCATCCTCTACCATGTGGTATGCAAACGTATCAGACAGAAGTGCTCCGGAGATTTCTCCTCTCTGCATTGCTGCGACGCATGCACTGGTCTCAACTGGCATCAGCTGAACATCATTGAGCGGATCAATTCCATCTGCATCAAGCAGCATTGCCGTGATGTTATAATCGCTCGCTCCGATACCATTCGGAGTGGAAATCGTTGTTCCCTTCAGATCTTCAGTTGTCTGATATTCACTGTCTCCCAGTACGTAGATAGACTTACAGGAAATATGAGCACCGCCAACAAACGTCAAATCAACTCCATTGGTTGACGGAACAAGCATCGTTGCAATATGACCTACTGCTACATCAGTCGCTGCTGTTCCAAGTGCTTCTGTGTAGGACGTTCCCTTTACGCCCTCTGCTTTGAGACCTGCTTCCTCATAATAACCAAGATTATTTGCTACTGTTGGACCAGAAGTACACCCATCAGATAACCAATAGCGGATCGTTTTGCCGTATGCCGGTTCTTTTTCCATCGCAGCCAGTTCCTCTGCAGTCGGAGTAAGGTCAAAGTCTGCATAATCAATTGCACGTCCAGCTACATCCTTTACTGCGAACTGGGATGCAATATCAGAAGCATCCCCAGATGCTGCAGCAGTCTCACCCTTCTGCTCAACCGGAACAACAGCATTTGCCGGGGTTACCGGATCGCCTACCGTAAGACCTTCGATCTCCTCATCCGGGCAAACCTCTCTCCAGGCAAGCTTCATAACATCGTCCGTGGTAAGGTCTTTCTTTGTGATGATGCCAAGACGAAGATAGTCATCTGCGATCTCCCTGAGCGCATTCTCGGTGAATGCATCGGAAAGACCGAAGTGAAGGCTGTCCCAGAACTCCTGCTGGTCTTCCTGCTTACCGGTCATCTTATCCGTATCGTACATCAGCTGTACAGCTTCCTCAGAGTGAAGACGCGCATACTGACCTGCACGCTTGATTGCTTTTACAACATACTTTGCGTGTACCGGGTTCTCATCGATAAACTTGTTGTTCATCGCGGTTACGCAGCATGCCTCGTCCTGGAATTCCGGGCTCGTGGTAATGGATGCGATTCTGCGCATATCATCACGGTAGTTTGCAAGTACAAAATAATCGGAGAAAATGGAAGCATCGATCTCGCCGCTCTCCATCGCTGCAACCGTAGCCGCATTGTCTGCGATATCAAGGAACTCAACCTCGCTCGTCGGGTCTACCCCGTACTCATCGATCAGGCGGTAACAGATATTCTGGTCAGAGTTTCCGATACCATCGTGGATCGCAATCTTCTTGCCCTTAAGGTCCTCAACGGTCTGAATGTCACTGTCTGCCGGAACGTAAATGGACTTACATCCAACATGTGCGCCGCATACGAAGCTCATATTTACGCCGTTGGTAACCGGTACGAGCATGGTCGCAATGTGGTCAGTTCCCCACATGCACTGTCCGGTTCCGACCGTATCTACAACAGATCCGCCCTGCAGATAGGTTGCGTTGATGCCGTACTCCTCATAGTATCCAAGCACCTCTGCCAGATACTTTGCAGATACGCAGGCACCACCGTTAAAGAGATAATTGATCTCCGTGCCGAATACCGGCTCCTTCTTCATTGCTTCCCAGTCCTCCGGGCTGACTGCCTCAGGACGGGAGCTGTCTTCCTCTGCTGCTGCCGCTGCGGTTGTTTCTTCTGCCGCTGCTGCCGTCGTGGTAGCCTCCGCGGTGCTTGACTTCTGACCGCAGCCGACTGCCGATACAGCCATAGCTGCACCAAGTGCAAGCGCTGTAAGTCTCTTTCTCATAAAACTCATTACTCCTCTCTACTTTAACAACGTTTTATCTCAAAAGCCCTTCAGTTTCTGTCCGGGCTTTTCGATTCTGGTTTATCCGGTCCGGTTCTTAATATTTTTCAGAACCGGTTCCTTTTATACTGCCGCTTCCTGCGTCTCTTTCTTCTTTCCGCCAAAATGAAGCTTGTTCAGGATCTCATTTCTGTATGCTACGAAGTTTGCGGAGGAACGGTCACGCGGATATTCATCCTCTATTTTAATATCGGATACAACACGTCCCGGGTTCGCATCCATAACGATGACACGCGTTCCCATATAGATCGCCTCGTCTACATCATGTGTAACCATGATCGCAAGCTGCCCGCGCTTCTGCCAGATCTTCAGTATCTCATCCTGCATGTTCATACGGGTAAATGCATCCAGCGCGCCGAGCGGTTCATCCAGAAGCAGGATATCAGGCTCATTGATCAGCGAACGTACCAGGGCGACACGCTGTGCCATACCGCCGGAAAGCTGTCCCGGATAGTCTTCACGGAACTGCTCCAGTCCGATCACCTGTATCATTCTCTCGACCTTATCCTCGTTGCCCTTGAGCGTCCCCTGCATTTTCAGGCTGAACGCGATATTCTGCTCAACCGTAAGCCACGGGAACAGTGTGGGTTTCTGGAACACCATACCTCTTTCAGGCGAAGGCTTCAAAATCTCCTCTCCGTCCACGAGCACCTTGCCTGTCGTGGGATTGATCAGTCCTGCGATCAGCCTCAGGATCGTCGATTTTCCGCATCCCGAGGGACCTACCAGACTGATAAACTCACCGCTGTGCATCTCCAGGCTGACCTGATTGAGCGCATGCGTAACCTCGTCATTTTCTACTTTTGCAAAACTCTTCGAAACATTCTCAAGCTTTAAGGTAACTTTTTTCTCAGCCATTTACTTCACCACTCCGTTCTGCCAGCGTAATACACGACGTTTGATCAGATCCAGCGCCTTTGTAACAATTGTGAATATAAAGCAGATCACAAACAGGGCTGCAAACATCTTGTCGTAGCTTGCCCAGGATTTTGCCCAGGTCATATACCAGCCAAGTCCGGCCTTTACACCCATCATCTCCGCGATCATGATCGCCGTGCAGGCTGAACTCATTGCCTGTGTGCATCCCTGCAGGATGGAGGGCATTGCGTGCGGAATCGCAACGCGGAATACGAGCTGCCGCTCATTGGCGCCAAGTGTACGCGCCGCTTCGAAAAAGGATTTGTCTACATTCTGGATACCTGTCATGGATGCAACTGTAACGGCGAACCATGAACCGAGACCGATGATAAATACCGCGCCTCCGAACAGGGAGCTTGCAACCACCATGATGATCGGGATCCAGGTCGAAGTCGGAATCGGTCCAAGGAACTTGATCACCGGATTTACCCAGTAACGCACGCGCTCCGAATAACCGCAAGTGATGCCCGTGATCAGTCCGAGGAATACACCGATGAAATATCCGAGGAACAGAAGCCTCAGAGTATGCAGCGTACACTCAATGAGGTATGCCCGGTCCTGCCATGCTATATTGATAATATAATTCATGCAGGGCACAAACGGCTGTGTCAGTACGCCGGTCTTGAGCGTAAGATAATCATATCCCGCAAGCAGCAAAAACAGAGCTGAATGCAGCGGCGCCTTATAGCGCAGCTTTTCCAATACCGTCTTGTCTCCGCCGGCATTTTTGGCGATCGCATAAATTCCATAAAAAATATATGCCGCGATCAGCACAAGCAGCAGTCCGAGATAGGTAAACGGATCATCATTCGGGCTGTTGTCCGGAACCATTAAATATTCCAGACATGCAATGATGCCGCATACGATTGGAAGCAGCATAATAATGCGGTCCATGAGTATCTGACCGCGTGTTTTCTCTCTCGCCTCCAGGTCCTTCAGCTGCTGACGCGTCAGCTTCTCAGGACCGTTTTGATTTATGGCGTTTGATGGTGTCTTTATCTGGTTTTCTGCCATACGTTCCCCCGTGTTTCGCCGCAGATTTCAGCGGACGAATATTTTTTCAGAAAGAATTATAAATTATTTAATAAACCGGAGACAGTTTTATTTGATTTTTTAATATTTCGGCAGGCGCTCTTTTATTTTTGTTATATTTTGCTGTATAAAGAGCAAATATTAACAAATATTTATATATATTTTGCACAGTGATAAAGCGTCAGCAGAGCAGCATGAAGTTTTCATTTCCTGATCGCATAATAATAGCCGCAGAGTATGGAATGAAATAAAATTCCATATTCTGCGGCCTGCAGGTTTCTGGCAGCACTAATATATAAAAAGACTAATGAAACAAATCATCCAGCACATACAGCTTCGGAGCGTTCTCGGATGATCCAAGCTCCCGTATTATTTTATCTTCATAAGCTGTTTTGGAAAAAAAGCAATGATAAAATGTCTGATAATCTTTTAAAAGATAGTCTTTCTCTATACCATTGAGTATATCATTCTTATCCGGCGCGCTGTTCTTCCATTTGCATTCCCCCAGCAGAGCCTGCTTTGTTTCACGGTCTGCCATAATGACATCGATGTCATTTTCTCTTCTAAGGCGCACGTCATTTCCCCACCAGCTTCCAAAGCTTGTTCCTAAAAACGGCAGCTCTCCCTGCCTGTTCTTTCTGCGAAGGAACTGCAGGCACACATCTTCAAACACATTTTTCCCCATATACTGTGATAAAAGATCACTGTTTGCCAGCCTTTTGGCGATAATATCACCGCTTCCGCTTTCTATCTCAGGAATTGCCGGAAAAACAAAACGATACCAGAACAGATAGCAATTATCAGCAAGTGCATATATCGCTTTTTTACTTGTTTCCGGATTATCTCCAAACGGATATTTCTTCACTGCCAGCTGGAGATTAAGAATTGTCCTCAGATATTTTCCGATCTTGGTATTATCCTCTCCAAGGCGGTTTGCAATATCACTGATTCTGCTCGCGCCGGATGCGATAGCAGATATGATGGAATTATACATCGCCGGTTCACGAAGCTCCTGTTGCAGAAGCATCATCGGTTCACGATATAGATAGCCGGAGATATCGAAAAAGAGGGATGCAATATTTTCTTCAAACGTCACGTCATTATCTACCTGTGCAAGATAATGCGGAGTTCCTCCAATACATCCATATAGAAGTATTTTTTCCTCATTTGTAAATCCCGGAAGCATTCTGGATGCATCCAGATAATCGAGCGCTTCCAGTTTGATCTGTGCTGTTCTTCTTCCAAAGAGGGGGCTCTTATATCCGAGAACTTCATTCTCCATGAAACCCACATGGCTTCCGCAAAGAATCAGATACATTCCCGTATCACGGAATTCATGATCAATTGCGTTCTGCAGAATAGAAGGAAGTGCTGTATTTGCGGTTGCCGCATAAGGAAATTCATCAAATGCCAGAACAAACCTCTGCTGCCTTGCCTTTTCCGCAAGAAAAGAAAACGCCGTGTTCCAGCTTTCAAACGCGCCGGCAGTCTCCGGAACATCAAAAAACTGATAGACCTTTCGGGAAAACGCTTCCAGATTAATCCTGTCACTTGCTTCCTGTGCCGTATAGAAAATTGCCGGTTTTCCCTCAATAAATTTTGAAATCAGCGTCGTCTTTCCGATCCTTCGTCTTCCGTAAAGAACGATACATTCAAACTTATCTTTCTGATATAGCTTCTCCAAAGAAGCCAGCTCTTTTTCTCTTCCAACAAATCCCTTAACCATACGCATACACGCCCCTTTATTATACTTATGAGTATTATACTCGTGAGTATAATCTTTCGCAAGTGTGGTTTATATATCTGTTGAGAATCTTTTAAATCTTTTAAATTTGATTAATCAAACATATCCATTCCCTTGATTGGCTTTATTTGTACCATCTCCGCTACATCTTCTTCTACCTGAGAAAAATCATGAGCAACAACAGCTTCATAAATCCGTGCATGCGTATCCAAATTATCCGAAAGCGTCGGAGACAGCCCTTGGTCTCTTCTTTTTTTCATTCGTGTGCTTACAAGCTCAGCAATATGTCCGCGTATCAGCTGCTGTACCATAAAGTAGATGTCTTTATAGAGGGTATTGTGGCTCATTTTCACGACCTTATAATGAAACGCGAAATCTGCATCCACCAGTTCATCCAGATACTTTTCATCCTCAAGGTGTTCTCCGTATGCTGCAGTACAATGCCTATAACGATTTAACGCCTCTAGTAATTCCTGCTGCTCTGATTTAGTTGAATGCATTACTGCCAGCTTTGTACACTCGGTCTCGAGAAGATATCGAAGCGCTCTCACTTCTGCATATTTTTCTTCTCCCTCATATACAACCGCAATTTCCTGCAAAATTGGCATCAGAGAAAAATGCTTAACATAGGATCCCTCTCCCACTCTTGTCTCGATAAAACCAAGTGTGATCAGTTTTTGCAGAGCCATACGTACACTAAGCCGATTAACCCCAAACATCTCTGAGAGTTCTGTCTCAGAAGGAAGTTTGTCCCCAGCCTTCCATACTCCATCGACAATATCCTGTTTTATTGCGGCACAAACCTGATCCACTACCGATATCCGGCTGATTTTCTTTTTTCTTTTTTCTGATACCTGAACCATTTCCTATTCCACCAACTCTTTATAGCTTTTTCAACTTTAATAAAATAATATACTGTATTATTGAGATAGTATAATAAGTTATATGATAGCGCATCTTTGCCTTTAAAGTCAAAGCTTTACGCCATTTTCCATGTTTTTTCTTATCATACACGAGAAAACGACACAGCAGAAATTTAACATCTGCCATGCCGTCTTCTTCAGGTTAGGTTACCAAAATATGTCTCTGCGATTTATTTTTCTTTTTTAACAAAATTAGCTGCCGGAGTACTTGCATCAATGACAACTTTTCTGGAATTAGCCAGTTCTTCTTCACTCATCTCCTGTCCGATACCCGGAAGTTCAGGAACCTCATAGAAGCCATTCTTCGGTGCATAATAATGCTTTCCTGCCTTAATAAACTTCTGAAGCAAATTCGCATTGTGTTCCTCATGGATTACAAAGTTCGGTATCGTTGCTTCTACCTGCAGAGCTGCTGCCGTTGCGATTGGTCCACCACATACATGGATCTGCACTCCAATATCATATACCTGTGCCATGTCACAAATCTTCTTCGTTTCGGTAATACCGCCTGTATTGCAAAGATCCGGCTGAATGATATTCAGTGTGCGATCCTCAAAGAACTGACGGAATCCCCATCTGGTATAGCTTCTTTCACCAGTAGCAAGCGGAAGGGTACAGAGCTGCTTAATATGCTTATATACGTCCGGATTACAAGGCATTGTAGGCTCCTCATAATACATAATGCGATAAGGTTCAAGCGCCTTTCCAAGCTCTGCTGCCGTATTTGCATCAAGCAGAGAGTGAATTTCTACAATAATATCCATATCGTCTCCACCAGCCTCACGTGCTGCTGCAATTCTTTCTACAGAACGTGCCAAATCATGCTGGCGATAGCTGCCTCTGTGATGTGTACCCTGTGTCGCAAATATAGAAGTAATCTCTCCCTTTTCCGTAGGCGCAAACACCGGATCAATCTTAACCGCATCATATCCTTCTGCCACAGCATCTTTTACTACATCATAGTAGTCCTGCGGATCATAAAGCAATCTCAGGCTGTCCTCCGGCTCAATTACTTTTCTCCAGCCAAACTGCAGCTGGCTTGCATATGCACGAAGTTTATCATTTGTTTTTCCGCCTAACAGCTTGTAAACAGGAACTCCGAGAGCCTTTCCCTTAATATCCCAACATGCAGTATCGATTGCTGCCATTGCAGACGTAATTACAACTCCGCCTCCCATTCCCCAGAATGTATGGCGATGCAGATGCTCCCAAATCTTTTCCGTATCAAACGGATCCATGCCAATAATCAGCTTTGCATAATCCTGGCACTGTCCAAAAGCTGCTTCCCAGCAGTTTCCGTAAGCCAGACCAGCCTCGCCCCAGCCATAAATTCCTTCATCGGTGTTAACCTTTACCGTAATAAAGTTTCCAAGATAACACTCAACGCTCGTAATTTTCATAGTTTCCTCCTTATTAGTGTTTGATTTATTGTTACGGTCATTTGAATTTAAAATGAATCCGCCGCAGCCAATGATGATTTCTAATTTTTTTAATGCTGATTATCTCCTTCACCTGTCCATACGGAAGTATGTATCGTAATATCTCCTGTTTTTGCTCTCCAGACACCGAGTGCTGCCATCAGCAGAATAATCACAACATTACCAATTGCAAGTGCCATATGCATAGACAAACAGGACTTCCAGATTGTAACCACATATACGGCAAGAGAGATAATACATACGGCATAATATGCACCATTCGGAATATGCAGAAATGATTTTTTCCAGACACTATCATATTTCTTTGGCATACGAAAATATGCATATGTATACAAAAGAGCAAGTGCTGATGTAATCAACTGAACCATATTCGTAATAACTGTGATTGAAAGACCAAAGATAATAGGAATAAGTCCCAGAACATACATAAAGGTCAAAATCCACTTTCTTGCCCCGCGGTTATTCTTTTGTCCAAATGCTTCCGGAAGCCATTTATCATCGCATGACTGACCAATCGTGATTGCATTGTAAGCAAAAGATGAATTCAGCGTAGAAAGAAGCGCCATAATCGGACCACCAATGATAAATACGTAGAACAGCCATTTAGGGAATATTCTCTGCGCCGCAAATACAAGCGTTGTAGATTCTCCATACTCTTCTACCGTCATTACACCGACACCTGCCATTGCAACACCCACATAAAGCACAATCAAAGTCGGAACTGCTGCAAGCATTGCAATCGGGATGTCACGTTTTGCATTCCGCGCATCTCTTCCATAAGCGCAGGTCATAGAATAGCCATTGCAGGAATAAAGGAATAATAGAACTGCTCCTATAAATCCACCCTTAATCTGACCATTTTCAAAGGTAATTGACCATCCCTGTGTTAAAAACTCAGGGTCACCGAAATCGAAAATCGGAAGGGTTCTCTGTACCAGTCCAAAAATCGCAAAGAGAAGCAATGCCGCAATCAGAAACCATGTCATCAACTTTTGAGCTTTTGCCATAATATCGACACCCATCAGGTTGACCACATAGAAAAAGGTAAGAAGTGCCACACCTACAATTACGCGCGGCAAATGTCCACTAAGTGCCGGGATAATGTCTCCAAGATACGCTGCCGCTGAAGTTCCAAATAAAGAAAGCGACAAACACTGTGTCAAATATGCGAATGCAAATATTCCAGAAGATGTCGGACCAGCAAGATCTGCAAGCATAGAATAATACCCTCCGCCAAGGCGTAGCGTCGCAGATACAAAAATAGTTGGTGCAATCATTACAAAGCCTACTAATATCGCCACAAAATATGCAAGCCAAGCCGAATATCCTGTCATTTTAATCGCAGGAACAATCAGCGTAATAACGCCTGCTCCAATTACCTGTCCAATCGCAAGTGCATAAAGTTCCGGTTTTCCGAGTGTGCCTGGTTTTGGTTCCGGTTCGTGAATAACTTTAATCATCTCTGTATCCCCTTTCTCTATCATAATTGTTTCACTAATCCCAATCCCTTAAGTAAACGAATACTGCTTTATTCTTATCAATTAATCTATGCACTTATATAAAATCGCATTATCAATTGCTTCCTGCAGGAATTCATTACCAATACCAGGTTCCTCCGGTATCTCAAAATACCCATCCTTCGGCTGCAGATTATATTTCGTAAGACCAAGACATGTATCCATCCGATTACAGGTATGATGCTCATGAATAACGAAGTTCGGAATTGTACACTCTACATGCAGAGCCGCATTTGTTGCAAGCGGGCTTCCGGCAACATGAACCTGTACTCCTGCATCAAAGGCATGTGCCATATCACAGATTTTTTTCACCTCACTGATGCCGCCGCAGTTTCCGATATCAGGCTGCGCAAGCTGCAAAAGGTTTTTCTTAAAATATTCAGCATATTGCCATCTGGAAAAGATTCTTTCTCCATTTGCGATCGGTACTGATGTATATTTTGTAATGTACTCTACAGTCTGCGGCGTCGGGGTATTTGGTTCTTCAAAGGCAAGTATATTGTATTTCTCTGCCAGTTTTGCAAGCTGAACCGCTCCAAGTGCATCCGGATAAGAATGATTTTCCATGATAATATCCACTTCGTCTCCGGCTGCTTCTCTTGCGGCTTTCATTCTCGCCTCTACCATTTTTAACTGCTTCGGCGTCAGAAAGCCCGTTGTATCAAGAAACGAAAGAGGTTTACCTTCTTCATCTCTGTCAAAAAAGTCAATCTTAATCGCATCAAATCCCTCATCCACTGCAAGTTTCACATTATGTGCATAGTCCTCTGGAGTAATCGCCCACAGGTGCTCACTTTCTCCTACCTTGCCCCATCCAAACTGAAGCTGGCTCGCATAGGTTCTAAGCTTATCTCGAACCTTACCTCCAAGAAGCTGATAAACAGGAACACCAAAATGTTTTCCTTTGATATCCCAAAGTGCAACATCAATTGCTGCAATGCCGGAAAAAACAACAGGACCGCCGTTTTGACCCCAAAAGGTCTTTTTATACATAGTCTCCCAAATCAGTTCTGTCTGGAGAGGATCCATTCCAATAACCAACTCTGCCAGATCACAAACCATTCCGAAGGCTGCACTTCCACCTACACCATAGGCCATGCCGGCTTCTCCATCTCCTGTAATACCCGCATCAGTATGAATACGGCAGCCAATTGGACTATTTTGTTTACTGTTGGAAGTTGGCAGACGGAATACCTCTACTTTAGTGATTTTCACTTTTTGTTCCTCCTTGTTAGCTCATCCATCTTAAAATTTCTTTTTTTATTTATTCGTTTGTTCATTTGTTCGCTAGGTTGATTATAGATTTAGCACACAAAAAAGTCAATGCATTTTATTTTTTTATCTGTTTTTCATAAATATAGGGAATTAATTTTATGAGAGATTCACAGAGCCGCTGTCAACTTAGCTGGCTGCGGCCCTATAAC
>JAUNHA010000016.1 GCA_030524135.1 Eubacteriales bacterium | reverse complement strand
AAAAAAATATAGAACACCGCTATAAGGCCCATAACATAAGGGTTTTACAGCGGTGTTGTTTCGTTTTAAGGTATAGTCTTTTTTCTCTTTTAGGGAGAAATCTATAAGTTTTATTTCAAACGGGAAGTCTGTTTGCTAAGCTTTTGGATCTCCTTCATCTTACTTTTTGTGATGAACTCAAAATCAGTTTCAAAGCCGCAGATCTGGTGCAGTTCATCCGTCAGTTTTGTGGAGGTGTAGACCGGCATGAAACCCTGTCCCTGAACATCCGCAAAGGCAAACTTCCTGAGTGTATCAAGGAGCTCGTCACAGGTATAACGTCCTCCCAGTTTTTTCTCCAGCATCCGGTAAAAAAGAAGAGCAAGGAAGCAGATGAGGAAATGTGCCCTGATCCGGTCTTTCCTCTGCACATACACCGGTCTCGCTTCAAAATCCGTCTTCATGATCCGGAAGCAGGCTTCGATCTGCCATCTTCCCTCACTTACTTTCAGGATATCTCCAACGGCATCGTCAAAGAGGTCGGTGCAAACAGCGTAAAGACCATCATACCTTGCTTCCTCTGCGATCTTTTCCTCATTCAGAAAGTAAAGGATATCAGCGATCTCCCCATCCGTGGTAACGGCAGTCCTGTCGATGAACCTCGCCGGGTCGTTTGGGTTTTTCCTTGTTTTTTTGTGGTTGTTGCCTGCAAGCATTGCCTTTGCCCGCTCCACCTGTTTTTCCCTGATCTCTTTCTGATAAGCGGCATACTTTGGGGAATAGGTGATGAGGAGACGCTGTTCCGTTTTCTTTGTGCTGTAAGGTTCTTCCTTGTAGAACAGCTCATCATAGTCATCATCAGTCAACTGGTCAAGATCAACAAGTCTGTTGTCGGAAAGCCTGCGGAAGCCTTTTTTATCAAGCGCCCTTTCCCTGTATTCCAAGGGAAGTTTTTTAATGGACTGTGTCACGATATAAGCGCGGTTCTGCGTATGGTTGAAAAGACGGTTATCTTCGGAAGCAAGTCCGGCATCGGAACAATAGATAAAGCGTTTGCAGCCGAATTCTTCGATCACCTTTTTCTCAAGAGGTTTCAGGGATTTCTGTTCGTTCTGCTTCCCCGGGAAGAGCCGGAACGCAAGAGGGATCCCGTCCCCGTCCACAAACATCCCCATCTGTATGATCGGATTGGGGCGGTTCTCCTTGCTTTTTCCGAACTGTAGGTCCCCGTCCTCCTGTTCGATCTCAAAGTAGTAGTTGGTGCAGTCGTAGTAGAGAACACTGTCATTACGTTCCGTGACAGCTTTGGAGTTCTTATAGACCTCTGACTGGATGAGGTCGCATTCTTCGGACAGGACACTGAGAGCCCTGTAGATGTCATGAAGTTCATAGTCCGGAGCTTCAAGAAACTCTTTGGCGGTCTGAAAGGATGACCGTTTGCTGCCCGGCTCGAGGATTCTGGTATAAATGAGATCGGAGAGGATCGCGTTCAGGTCATAGGAATAGCGATGCTTATCCCGGATCTTGCGGCAGATCCGGTTCAGTCCCAACTCATAGTAGAGGGACTGTAAGAACAGATATCCGCCCTGAAAGAGCCTTCTTTCCCCGTGTGGTATCTTTCTGTTCGGATGAAAGACGACGGGGATGCAGTGGTTTTCTTTTTCGAGCTCATACTTTTCAGTCTCGATACGTGCCTGTTCCTTTGCCCATTCCATGACATCGGCTCTGGTGGGACCGTGCTCAATGAGAAGTTCCTTCAGGGTACCAAGCTTTCGTATGGTTCTTGAAGTGGATTTACCGTTGCCATCAATGTAAGACTGTTTGATGTAAAAGGATTCAGCGTTTTTGGATTTCGACGTATTTACTTTCATATGGTTTCACCTCAATACTATTATACCATAAAAAGCCGAAAAAGCCTATATATAAAAACAATAAATTTGACAAAAAAATATAAGCCCGCTGCGGCTTATACGATGTTTTCTCTTTTTTAACTGTCAAACTCCCGTATCCATGAAAAGATCGGAGAGGTATTCGCGGCGCTTGTGCCGGAAATCTAGTGACTCCTTCCCCTTTTTGCGTTATAATGGGAACATTATGAAGAACAAGACTAAAGAAGGATGGGCCCTTTCAATCTATTTGAGCTGGCCCCTGATCTTATCCGTCATCATGGTGCTCGTAAATCTGGCGCTGATCCCGGTATCAAGGCATGCGGCCGCGATCATGGGCGTGTTTACGGCTGCCTACGTGCTGATCGGCCTGTGGATGTATTTCTATACACGCAGAGGCCTGTTTGCCGGTCTCATGAATTTTGCGAGCGGCTTTAACAGCGTGCAGCAGCGCCTGATGCGGGATATGAACATGCCTGTGGCGATCTGCGATACCTCGGGCGGCATTCTCTGGAAGAACCGGGCGTTCCGCGAGCTTTTGCACAGCGAAAATATCAGCATCGGAAATATCCAGGCGGCATTTCCGGACATTACAAAAGAGATTCTTCTGAATTCGGAGAATGAGGATGCAATCGTGCATTCCTCCCTTGGGAAGCGCCGCTACGGGATCGAGCTGATCTGGACCAGGCTTGCGGAGGACGGGGAAACGGATGAAGAGGGTTTCTTTGCGGAAACGCGCAAGGAGGTCGTGGTCTGCTACCTGACGGACGAGACAGAGCAGGTGCGCCTGAAAAAGCAGTATCAGGATTCGAAAATGTGTCTCGGCCTTATCAGCCTTGACAATTATGACGAGGCGCTTGAGACGGTGGAGGACGTGCGAAGCTCGCTTCTGACCGCGCTTGTCGACCGAAAGATCAGCAACTACATTTCCTCCATGGAAGGAATCGTCAAAAAGCTGGAAAAAGATAAGTATATCTTTATGGTAATGGACCGCTATATCAACAAGATGAAGGAGGACCGTTTCTCCATTCTTGAGGATGTCAAGGCGGTCAACATCGGAAACAATCTGCCGCTCACGCTCAGCATCGGCATTGGCATGGAGGGCCGCGGCTACCGGGAAAATTATGAGGCTGCGCGCGCGTCCATGGATCTTGCGCTCGGAAGAGGCGGCGATCAGGTCGTGTTGAAGTCGGGCTCGCAGATCCTGTATTTCGGCGGCAAGGCGCAGGCGGTGGAGAAGAACACGCGCGTAAAAGCCCGTGTAAAGGCACAGGCGTTCAAGGAGCTTCTGGAATCCAAGGACAAGATGATCGTCATGGGACACAAGAACGGCGATGTGGACAGCCTCGGTTCCTCGATCGGTTTCTGGAAGATCGCCACGGCGCTCGGAAAAAAAGCGTATATCGTGATCGGCCCGGCCAACCATTCCGTAAAACCGCTGCGCATGCGTTTTACGGAAGAGGCAGGCTATTCGAAAGATATGTTCGTGGACGGAAACCGTGCGCTCGAGCTGCTCGACAGCAGCACGATGGTCGTCGTGACAGATGTAAACCGTCCGAGCTATACGGAAGAGCCGCGCCTGCTTGCGGCCTGTGATACGATCGTGGTCTTGGATCACCACAGAAAGAGCTCCGAGACGATCGATACAGCGGTGCTTTCTTACGTGGAGCCGTTTGCTTCTTCGGCTTCCGAGATGGTCGCAGAGATCATTCAGTATATCGGCGACGACGGCATTAAGCTGACGCCGCAGGAAGCGGATGCAATGTATTCCGGCATCGTGATCGATACGCAGAACTTCACGAATCAGACCGGTGTGCGTACCTTTGAGGCTGCGGCATTTCTCCGGAGAAGCGGGGCGGACGTCGTCCGGATCCGCAAGATGTTCCGGGAAAACCTGGCGGATTACAAGGCCAAGGCGGATGCCGTGGACAAGGCGGAGATCTATCAGGAGCATTTTGCGATCTCCGTATGCGATGCGGAGGGAACGGAAGCGCCCACAGTGGTCGGCGCACAGGCTGCAAACAGTCTTCTGGAGATCCGCGGCATCAAGGCTTCCGTCGTGATGACAGAGGTGGACGGCAAGATCTATTTGTCAGCCAGAAGCATTGACGAGGTCAATGTCCAGGTAATGATGGAAAAGCTCGGCGGCGGCGGACACAAGACCGTTGCGGGAGCGCAGTTCCATGATATTACGATCGACGAAGCGCGGGAAAAGGTAAAGCTCGTGATCGACGAAATGTTAAGGGAAGGCGAGGTATCATAACATGCAGATTATTTTACTGGAGGACGTAAAGTCACTTGGAAAAAAGGGCACGGTCGTAAAGGTAAACGACAGCTATGGCCGTAATTATATTATTCCGAAAAAACTCGGCGTGGAGGCAAACGCCGCAAACTTAAACAATCTGAAGCTGCAGAATGCAAATGCCGAGAAGATCGAGGCGATGAAGCAGCAGAGTGCGCGCGACATCAAGGCAAAGCTCGAAGGAAAGGCATTCACGGTAAAGATCAAGGCCGGCAAGGACGGAAAGACCTTCGGTTCCATAACCGGCAAAGAGATTGCGCAGGCGATCATGGACAGCATGGGCGTCGAGGTGGATAAAAAGAAGATCAGCCTGGACGAGCCGATCAAGGCTGTCGGCACGCGTACGGTCAATCTGAAGCTGTACAAGGATATCTCTGCGGAGATTACGGTTAAGATCGAGGAAGCATAATTCATGGCGGATGATGTATTAAAGCGGATCGCGCCGCACAGCATCGAAGCGGAGCAGTCCGTGATCGGCTCCATGCTGATGGACAAGGACGCGATCGCGGCTGTGGCGGAGCTTCTCACGCCGGAGGATTTCTATCAGCGGCAGTACGCGATCATGTTCGACGCGATCATATCGCTGTTTGGAAAAGACAAGCCGGTCGACCTTGTGACGCTGCAGGACAAGCTCATTAAGGACAATGCGCCGCCGGAGATGCAGAGCCTTGATTTTATCAAGGACATTCTGAACACGGTGCCGACCTCGGCAAATGCAAAATCCTACGCGGAGATCGTGCGCGACAAGGCGGTGCTCAGACGTCTGATCCGCAGCAGCGAGGGAATCATTCAGAAATGCTATGAGCAGTCTGAAGAGACAGAGGATATCCTCGAGGATACGGAAAAGACGATCTTTGATATCTTAAAGAAAAAGGGAACACATGAATTTGTGCCGATCGATGAGGTCGCGCTGAACGTGTTCCAGAAAATACAGGAAGCGTCAAAGAATAAGGGACACGTGACCGGCGTTCCGACCGGCTTTACGGATCTTGACTATATGACGACGGGGCTTCAGCCCTCGGATCTGATTCTGATCGCGGCGCGACCGTCCATGGGAAAGACGGCGTTCATCCTCAATATTGTGGAGTATGTCGCGCTCAAAAAGGATCATCCGTGTATGATCTTCTCGCTCGAGATGAGCAAGGACCAGCTGGTCAACCGACTGTTTGCAATGGATTCCGGTATCGACGCACAGGCGCTCCGTACCGGAGAGCTCAGTGAAAATGACTGGTCCAGGCTTGTGGATACAGTGGATCGTGTCGGTTCCTCAAAGATCATCATAGATGATACCTCGGGTATCACGGTATCGGAGCTTCGGAGCAAATGCAGAAAGGTAAAGCTCGAGCGCGGGCTTGACCTTGTCATCATCGACTATCTGCAGCTCATGAGCGGCGGTTCAAAGAAGTCGGATAACCGTCAGCAGGAAATTTCCGATATTTCCCGTTCCCTGAAGGGACTGGCAAGAGATCTGGACTGCCCGGTCGTGGCACTCTCCCAGCTCTCCCGTGCGTGCGAGACGAGAAATGACAAGCGCCCGATGCTTTCGGACCTGCGAGAATCAGGTGCGATCGAGCAGGATGCGGATATCGTTATGTTTCTTTACAGAGACGAGTATTACAACCAGGACACGGAGCATCCCGGAGAAGCGGAGGTCATTATTGCAAAACAGCGTAACGGCCCGATCGGTACGGTATCGCTCTACTGGCAGTCGGCAACGACAAGGTTTGTAAATAAAGAGAAAAATTTTGCAGGAGGATTTTAAAATGAAACAGATCACAAAGGACATGGTAATCGGAGAACTGCTTTATGTGGATGACTGCATCGCACCGATTCTGATGCGTGCGGGAATGCACTGCCTCGGATGCCCGGCTTCCCAGATGGAATCTCTGGAAGAGGCGTGCATGGTACACGGCATTGACTGTGAGGATCTTGTAAACGGAATCAATGAGATTCTTGCAACGAGAGAGTAAGTTCCGGATGCAGGCTGAATAGAGAGCTCAGCCGGCAGGAAGGCAGGCAGAATAAAAGAAAAGACGCCCCGGCGGATCAGGAAAGTACATTTTCGGATCTCCGGGGCGTTTTTGAATATTTGTGAAATTGCAGGACTTTATGTCCTGATGTGTTCTCTGTACAGCGGATCTGTTATATCCGGCTCAGCTTCTGAAGCGCGTGCGATTTGATCAGCGGATCATAGTGCTCCTCGAAATAGGCAAGGGATGCGGGGACAGCCTTTATTTTCCGGCCGTATTCCGCGGCGGTGTTGCATACCTTGGCAAACTCGGCGTCCTGCGCCTCGCGGTTTTCAATGACAAGGATATACTCGCTTCCGTCCGGCTTCTTGTAGAGACGGCTGCAGCCCGAAAAACCTGCGGATGCGGCGGCTGCCTCGATGACGCGGTCAAGCCGGTCAAACGCGAATACGCGGGAGGCGATCTCCTGCGGCGCGGTCTGCACGGGAGCATCTCCCGGCATGCGCTCCTCGCCCTGACGGGAAGCCTGCTGCGGCTTCATGCCGCCGTTAGCACCGAGCTGCTGCATCTGGCGCAGAAGTCCGTCGGCGCCCTCGAGAAGCTCAGAGGTAAGCTTTTTGACCCAGTCTTCGGCAGCGCCCTTCGGCATGGGTGAGAATTTGGAAAATCTTGTATCGAGCTCTTCCGGGTCCTCGACCTTGGTGATCACAAGCTGGATGGAATCACCGCCGAGCGGGATCGCTTCTATCATGATCGGCGTGTTTTCCGCTTCAAATCCGACATCCTTGCTGGCTTTTGCCATCATTTCGTTAAAAAGCTTTCTCGCTTTTTCCGAGCCATAAGCAAGCTCCTTGATATTCAGATTGCGCACGCTTAAATCGAATCCTGTCAGAGTACAACGTATGGAATTTTCACTGATGCGTTCTATTTTCATATTTGTCCTCCAAAATTGCGAAGCAAGAGTGAAAAGCTCTTTTCCACTCCTGTTCTGCACTCATCATACTATAAAAAGAGATATAATTCAATTCTGCGGATAAAAATTTATACTTATTTAATATGTTAAGGAAACGCTCTATAATTTGCGGTTATGCCGGAGCATATCGGAAAATCGTCAGAATCTACAAAGGGGACCGCAGCGATTTGGTAGAATGTCAGAATTGACAGCCCGGAGGGCATCGTCTATAATGCAGACAAAGGAAATGTAGCAGTTCTTTTACGGGGGATACTCCCGATCGGTTTATTCTGTATCACCAGTCTATTATTATTCTTATGCATTTCAGCGAATGGATCTGAAGCACTCCACATGAATCCAGATATGAATCCTGCATATTAACTTAACAGACACAGGTTTATGTTATTTCAGCGCGGCGGTAGGGGCACGGACGCTACCTTATTCATCATTTAAAGTGTTTTTGAAAGTTTGGTTTGTAAAAGGAAACAATGCCATCGTGGGTCCTGAAAGCCTGATTCCTGGAAGCCCGGCTGTCTCTGCGCGCATAAATCTGTATAAGCATTTTCATTTCATTGTGAACAGACGGGACATATGCCGGATCAGAAACCGCACACAACCTTTTAGATTGCAGGACGCCCCGATACAAAGGCGCCTTCCCAAAACGGCTGTGATGAGAGCCGCGGCAGCAAAATTGCTGCAGGATAATGCGGATAAATGAGAGAAAAGACAACGCCGAAAAGGGGGAGAAGCAGGAACACAGGGGCAGATGCCGGGCACACGGGTGTCACGGGCTTGTGGTCATGTCCGGCGGTTCGGGGAGGAGGATTCAGGAGAAATGAGTTTAATAGGGATCACTTATACAGAGCGGGTCCCTACGACAGGCATACCGGAGATGGAGGTGCTGCGCGCACGGTATCTGGAGAGCCTGAGAAACTGCAGGGAACGGGGGATACGCGTGCTGATCGACGGAAGAGAAGAGCCGGAGCATATCTGGCCGAAGCTGTTTTGCTCGGAAGACGCGGGATTCTACATGGCCGATTACGTGACGGAGACGGAAGGCCTTGTAAAAGAGATCCGGTTCGATAAGATTTACATGAAGGACTTTTAGGAATTCTGCAAATCGAAAAACTGAATAGCAGAGAGGAAATCAGCCGGGAATACGCGGTCCCCGAAGCTTTTGCAGATCTTCTGCAGGAAGGCGGGATAAGCGGCGTTCGCCGGTTGATTTTTATGCCGGAAAAATGCTATACTTAACTGTATTTTGTTATGGCAATATTTACCGGGACGTTTCCCTGTGAATATCGTTTGAAAAACATCGTTTGGGAAATATAAAGGAGTTATCATGGCTGAACGCAGACCGCGCGGACGGGAAAGCAGAAGAACACAGCGAAATAAGGAATATATGATCGAGGCAATGACCCCGGAGGAAGAGGAGCGCCTTGCCTCCCGCCGCAGGAAAAGACGCGGGGGAGCGCTGCTTCCGATGCTTGCGGTCCTTTTGATCGTGGTATTGTCGGGCGGCCTGTTCGGAGGTGTCATCGCGAAAAAATACGCGCCTTCCACGGAACGGAAGGATCTGAACGAATGGTTCGAGGTAAGCGGGAACGAGGCGAGGGTCTATCTGAACGATGCGCTGGACCGCGAGATCGTCGCGACGGTAAGCGGCGGCACGGTATATCTTCCGATCACCTGGGTGAGTACGAATCTGAACAAGCGTTTTTACTGGCAGAACGGGGACGGACAGCTCATCTATACGCTGCCGGATGAGGTCGTGCGGTATACGGAGGAATCTCGGGAAACGGACGGCGGGGCTGTATATCTGCTGGATGAGAGCGGCAATCCTCTGATCAATCTGTCTACGATCGAAAAATATACGGATATCCGTACGGACAGCTTCACCTCTGAGGCGGACAGCGCAAAACGCGTATTTATCTATAATGACTGGTCTCCAATACAGCTTGTTACGACGAAGAAAGCGGCGCAGATCAGGACGAAGGGCGGCATAAAGGCTCCGATCCTTGCAGACGCTGCCGAGGGTTCAGAGCTTAAGGTGCTTGAAACGATGGACAAATGGTCCAGGGTGGTTTCTTCTGAGGGCGTGATCGGATTTGTGCAGAATAAATACCTGAACGACCCGTCCGAGAAGACGCTTGCCTCCTCCTTTGAAGCCCCGGTATTCAGGCATCAGGAGCTTCCGGAGAAGGTCGTGATGGGCTGGCACATGGTATTCAGCAAGTCGGCGGCCAATACGACGCTCGAAAGCTATGTTGAAAACACGAAGGGCGTTATGAACGTGATCTGCCCGACCGGCATCCAGATCAGGGACGCGGAGGGAAATTACGAAAACTATATTGACGAGACCTATGTAAACAGCGCGCATGAAAAAGGCCTTCAGGTATGGGTGATGATCGATAACTTCAATCAGCCGGGCGGCCTTAAGGACTTCAGCACGAAGGAATACTTTGCACATGCAGAAAACCGTCAGAGCTTCATTGACCGCCTGATCGCGGATGCGGTGCAGTACGGTTATGACGGATACAATCTCGATTTTGAGGGCCTTCCGTCTGATGCGGGTCCGAGCTATGTCCAGTTTTACAGAGAACTATCCGTGGCGTGCAGGCAGAACGGACTGGTGCTTTCCATTGATAATTATGTGCCGTATCATTTCAATGACCATTATGATCTCGGCGAGCAGGGCGACTTTGCGGACTATGTCGTGATCATGGGCTACGACGAGCATACGACCGGCTCCGAGGAGGCGGGTTCCGTAGCGTCGATCGGTTATACAAGGTACGGAATCGAAGAAACGCTGAAGCATGTTGCGCCGGAGCATCTGATCAACGGCATTCCGTTCTTCACACGCGTCTGGAAGAGCTCCGGGCCGAACCTGTCCTCGGATGCGATGGGCATTATCGATGCGAAGGCCTATGTCGAGGCGCAGGGCATTGAGCTGAAATGGAATGTGGAATGCGGTCAGTATTATGGTGAAAAGGATACCGGAACCGGAATGCGCCGGATCTGGATGGAGGATGAGCGCTCCATTGCGGAAAAGGTCAGTGCGATTAAGGAATATAAGCTCGCAGGCGTTGCGGGCTGGAGACTGCAGTACGAGCCGTCTGACGTCTGGGACGAGATGGATTTAAACGGCGTGCTCTAAGGAGCTTCTGATGGAGACTTTGCTGTTAGAACTGGCAGATTATAAAAAAACAGGAATCATAAGCACGGCAGACGCGGAAAAGCTCGGGTGCGCCGCAAAGATCCTCCGGGAAGGCGGCCTTGCGGCGTTTCCAACGGAGACAGTATACGGGCTTGGCGGAAACGCACTCGATCAGCATGCCGCTGCGGCGATCTATGCCGCGAAGGGAAGACCCTCCGACAATCCGCTGATCGTGCATATTTCCTGCATGGCAGAACTGCCCCCGGTCGTGGAAGAGATCCCGGTGCGGGCGCAGAAGCTGGCGGAGGCGTTCTGGCCGGGACCGCTTACGATGATCATGAAAAAGGCCAAAGCCGTGCCGTATGAGACGACGGGCGGGCTTGATACGGTCGCTGTCCGTATGCCGGAACATGCCGCGGCAAGACAGCTGATCGCGCTCTCCGGCATTCCGGTGGCGGCGCCGAGCGCCAACACCTCGGGGCGGCCGAGCCCGACGACGGCTGAGCACGTCGCGGAAGACCTTATGGGAAAGATCGGCGCGATCGTGGACGGAGGCCCTGCGGGCATCGGCGTGGAATCGACGATCGTGGACCTCTCGGGAAAAAAGGCGGTCCTCCTCCGCCCGGGTGCGATAACCAGGGAAATGCTGGAAACAGTCCTCGGAGAGCAGGTCGAGATGGATCCCGCGCTTGAACGTCCGCTGGACGCGTCCATACATCCGAAGGCGCCGGGCATGAAATACAGACACTATGCTCCGAAGGCCCAGATGATGCTTGCGGAACCCGCAGACGGCATCTATTCGGCGGAGGGCCTCGGAAGGATCACGGAGCGGCTGTGCCGGGAGGCTGATGAAAGGCTTTCCAGGGGACAGCGCGTGGGCATTATCTGTTCCGGAGAGACGCTGCCTGTCTATGAGAAGGCATATGGCGGACGGGAGGATGTGATTCTTGCAAGCCTCGGATCGCATGAAAAAGAGGAAAATATCGCGCATAACCTGTTTTCCGTGCTGCGGGAAATGGATGCGCGCGGCGTGGAATTTATTGCGGCGGAGGGCGTGAGGAAAGAAGCGCTCGGCTATGCTATTATGAACCGCATGAAAAAGGCCGCTGGCCAGAATGTGGTGCTTGTATAGGAACATATATCAGGGTATATTCAGGCTGTATTCAGGGTATATTTGTATAGGGGATATTTATATTTATGAAGGAAAGCAAAAAAGACAGGGACGCACGCGTCCTGCGTATTCTTGCGGAGCTTGACCGGCAGTATGGAACGGAATACCGCTGCTATCTGAATCACGAAACGGACTGGCAGCTTCTGTTTGCCGTCATCATGAGCGCGCAGTGCACGGATGCGAGGGTCAATATCGTAACGGAAACGCTGTTCAAAAAATATCCGACGCTTCAGGCCTTTGCGGATGCGGATCTGAAGGAATTCGAGCAGGATATCCACTCGACGGGCTTTTATCACAATAAGGCGAAAAATATCATTGCCTGTGCAAAGGTGCTGATCGATCAGTACGGCGGAAAAGTACCGTCCTCGATCGAGGAGCTCACAGCGCTTCCCGGCGTGGGGAGAAAGACGGCAAACGTCATACGCGGCAATATTTATAATGAACCGAGCGTCGTGGTGGACACGCATGTAAAGCGGATCAGCCGGAAGCTCGGGCTTGTAACTTCGGAGGATCCGGTCAAGATCGAGTTCGAACTGATGAAGGTGCTGCCGAAGGATCACTGGATCTTATGGAATATTGATATTATCACGCTCGGCAGGACGATCTGCGAGGCCAGAAAACCGAAGTGCGGGGAGTGCTTTCTGCGCAATGACTGCCCGTCGGCAAAGCTTGCGGCGGGAGAATAAGCAAAGGGGAACAGGCGGTATGAAGCGCGTCTTGAAAGGACGGGCTTATCTGTGATATACTTTCATATACGGCAAATTTTGGAGGACATGGATTATGCATGACAAAAAGAGAAAGATTATTTCGAGCATCATTGTGATCATCATCGTGATTGCCATGATTCTGCCGATGGCGCTCAGCTATCTGCGCTTCTGATCAGTTCAGTATGCAGAAAAGACAGCCTTCGGGCTGTCAATTTCTCTCTTAGGGAAAAATGCGGAAAAACCTTTGGGAGAGGACAGAGGGAGGCAGCATGGCGGAGATCGTGGTGATCGGATACGCGGGGCTTTCGGGCAGCCGGGAAATCTATGCGCGCGAGCCGTTTCGCAGCGCATTAAAAAAACGCTATCCGGCGAGGTTTCTTAAGGCTCTGGAACCGGAACCGCAGGATGGCGCAGGGACAGAGGAAGCGGAGCGCGTGCGCGCGCTTTTTCAGGAAGCCGGCGTTTTACGGGAGCATGTTTCTGAAGCAAGGGAAGGCGGCGTGTTCGCGGCGCTCTGGAGACTTTTAAAACAAAACGGCTTTGGAGCGGCATTCTGCCAGCAGAAGATCCCGCTCAGGCAGCAGACGGTAGAGCTTTGCGAGCAGTATGCGGTAAGCCCGTACCGGCTTTCGTCGGCAGGCTGCTTTGTCTGCCTCTCAGAGGAAGGCGAACGGCTTTGCCGTATGGCGGAAGATGCCGGCCTTCCGGCTGCGGTGATCGGCAGCACGGAAAGGGGGCCTGCGATCCGCCGGGTAGACGGCGAAGAGACGGCCTATCTGAGACGGCCGGAGCCGGATGCGCTATGCCGGATACTGGGTGAGGAAAAAGGAGGAGCTTCTTATGACGAGTAAGAGAACGGATTATATCAGCTGGGATGAATATTTTATGGGCGTTGCAGAGCTTTCCGCAAGACGCTCAAAGGATCCGAACACGCAGGTCGGCGCCTGCATCGTAAGCGACGACAACAAGATCCTCAGCATGGGCTACAACGGGTTCCCCAACGGCTGCAGCGATGATGAATTTCCGTGGGATAAGGAAAAGGAAAAAGACGATCCCTATAATGCAAAGTATTTTTACACAACGCACAGCGAGCTGAATGCGATCCTTAACTATCGCGGCGGCTCTCTGGAAGGAAGCAAGATCTATGTGACGCTCTTTCCGTGCAACGAATGCGCCAAGGCGATCATTCAGAGCGGAATCAAGACGCTGATCTACGGAGAAGATAAATATGCGGATACGGCGGCCGTGCGCGCTTCAAAGCGCATGCTGAATGCGGCGGGCGTCCGTTATTACCAGTACCAGCCGAGCGGCAGAAAGGTAACGCTCGCTCTGTAACCCGGCGCGTAAAGGCGCGTAAACCTGCGGCAGAAAGGAAGAGAACATGAGGGACAAGGTTTTAGGAGATAAGATTTTAACGATACTTGAAAAAAATGCGCGCATCACGGCAAAGGACCTCGCGGCACTCATCGGCGAGCGCGAGGAGGACGTCGCAAAGGAGATCGAGGCGCTTGAGGATTCGGGCGTGATCTGCGGCTATCACACGATGGTGAACTGGGACAAGACGGACAATGAAAAAGCGGATGCGTTTATCGAGGTAAAGGTGGCTCCGCAGCGCGGCGTCGGTTTTGAACAGATCGCGGAGCGTATCTGGCAGTATCCGGAGGTGACGAGCGTTTATCTGATCAGCGGAAACTTTGACTATGCGGTCATCATCCAGGGCAAGTCCATGCGTGAGATCGCGATGTTCGTATCGGAAAAGCTCTCCACGATCGATGGGGTGCTCTCCACTTCCACACTGTTTATTCTGAAAAAATATAAGGATCACGGCACCGTGCTTGAGGAGCCGCGGAAGGACGAAAGGATCGAAATGTCATGAGAAACCCGCTGAACAGCTTTATCGAGGACATTCCGCCTTCCGGCATCCGGAAATTTTTCGATATCGTGGGCGAAATGGACGGTGCGATCTCGCTCGGCGTGGGCGAGCCGGATTTTGATACGCCCTGGCATGTGCGGGAGGAAGGAATCTATTCCCTCGTAAAGGGAAAGACCTTCTATACCTCGAACGCAGGCCTCAAAAGTCTGCGCGAGGCGATTACGGGATTTGTAAAGCGGCATTACGGAATGTCGTATGATCCGGAGGGCGAGGTCCTCGTGACGGTAGGCGGTTCAGAGGCGATTGACCTTGCGTTCCGCGCGATGCTTGAACGCGGGGACGAAGTCATCATCCCGGAACCCTGCTTTGTATCCTATAAGCCCTGCGCCATCCTTGCGGGTGCGACGCCGGTGACGATTCCGCTGAAGGAGGAAAATCACTTCAAGCTTCAGCCGGAAGAGCTTCTTTCGCATATTACGGACAGGACAAAGCTTCTGTTTATTTCCTACCCGAACAACCCGACCGGCGCGGTCATGGAGCGGGAGGATCTGGAAAAAATCGCGCAGATCGTCGAAGAAAAGGATCTGTACGTGATCTCCGATGAGATCTATTCGGAGCTCAGCTATACCGGAAAGCCGCATGTTTCCATCGCTTCGCTTCCGGGCATGCGGGACCGGACGATCGTGATCAACGGCTTTTCAAAGGCATTTGCGATGACGGGCTGGAGACTGGGATATGCCTGCGGACCGGAGCGTATCCTGCATCAGATGCTGAAGATCCATCAGTTTGCGATCATGTGCGCGCCGACGACCGCGCAGTACGCGGCCGTGGAGGCGATGAATAAAGGCGATGACGACATTGCAGAGATGCGCGAGGCCTATAACCAGAGACGGCGCTATCTGCTGGAGAAATTTGCGGAGCTGGGAATTCCCTGCTTTCCGGCACAGGGGGCCTTCTATCTCTTCCCCTGCATCAAAAAATTCGGTATGAGCTCGGAGGAGTTTGCGATGCGCCTTCTGGAGACGGAAAAGGTCGCGGTCGTTCCGGGATCAGCGTTCGGGGACAGCGGGGAGGGCTTCCTCAGAATATCCTATGCATATTCCCTGCGCGATCTGAAGCGCGCGATGGAGCGGATCGGACGGTTTGTGAAGACGCTTCCGCAATAAAGGAAACTGGACAACGGCATGGAAAATGTAATTGAAGTAACGGATGTCACAAAGGTATACAGGCTTTATGACAAACCGATCGACAGGCTCAGGGAAAGCCTGAGCCTCAGTAAAAAAAGCTATCACAGAGACTTTTACGCGCTTTCCGGCGTCTCCTTTTCCGTGGAAAAGGGACAGTCGGTCGGCATTATCGGAACGAACGGCTCCGGAAAGTCCACGATGCTGAAGATCATCACCGGCGTGCTCACGCAGACTGCGGGATCGGTGCGCGTAAACGGCACGATCTCAGCGCTGCTCGAGCTTGGCGCCGGGTTTAACATGGACTATACCGGGATCGAAAACATATACATGAACGGCACGATGATGGGATTTTCCAAGAAGGAAATGGATGAAAAGCTGCCGGATATTCTGGAGTTTGCGGACATCGGGGATTTCGTCCATCAGCCAGTAAAGTCCTATTCCTCCGGTATGTTCGTACGCCTTGCCTTTGCGCTTGCGATCAATGTGGAGCCGGAGATCCTGATCGTCGATGAGGCGCTTTCTGTGGGAGACGTGTTTTTCCAGGCGAAGTGCTATCACCGCATGGACGAGCTTCGGGCGCGCGGTACGACGATCCTCATGGTCACGCATGACATGGGATCCGTCATGAAATACTGCGACAAGGTCGTACTCCTGAATAAGGGAGAGAAGATCGCGGAGGGCGTGCCGGGCGAGATGGTGGATCTCTACAAGAAGATCCTCGCGGGACAGTATGACCAGCTTCAGGAGGCCCTTTCCGAAACCATCGACAAGCAGAAGGAAAAGGCTGAGGAAAACAGCGCGCTGTACCGGGAGACCTCCGCGCGAAAGGTGAGCGCAGCGGCAGAGGCAGCGCAGACAGGACCGATGCGCGCGCAGATGACGGTCAATCCCAACGTCAATGAATATGGAAACGGGAAGGCGGAAATCTATGATTTCGGCATTCTGGATGAAAAAGGAAAGCTCACCAATCTGGTGCTGAAGGGCGAGAATTTTTCCATCCGTGAGCGGATCCGCTTCCATGCGCATATAGATTCCCCGATCTTTACCTTTACGATCCGTGACAAGCGCGGAAACGACCTGACCGGCACGAATACGATGTTTGAGGGCGTGGACACCGGCTGCGTGGAAGACGGGGACGGCTATGAGGTAACGTTCAGCCAGCACATGAATCTGCAGGGCGGGGAATATCTGGTCAGCATGAGCTGTACGGGCTTTGAACAGGGAGAGCATACGGTATATCACAGGCTGTATGATCTTCTCAATCTGACGGTGATCTCCAATAAGAACACGGTCGGCGTATACGATATGGAATCCGGAGTGAACTGCCGTCGGCTTTCGAAGGCAGAAGCGGGAGGACAGGAGTAGATATGGACTTGATCAGCTATGATCTTATTGAAAAACTAAGAGCACAGGGAAGCGGGAGCGAAGCGGAGCAGGCGATTCTCCTGAATGAGGAGCGTGCGGATTATCTCTATGCGCTTTCCCCGAACAGGGAAAACCTGTTTGAGTGGTATCCGTTTACGGACAGGATGAACGTGCTGATGCTCGGCGCCAATTACGGCGCCTGCTGCGAGCTGCTTTCCGGAAAGGTCGGAGAACTGGATGTAAAGGACAGCAGGGTCGAAAATCTGGAGGTGATCAGATTCCGCTGTCCGGACCGCCTTCGGGAAAACGGCGGGAATCTCGGACTGATCAAAAATGTGATCACGCGCAGATATGACGCGGTGGTCATTCCCGAGATCACGGAAGAGCTGATGCTGGAGACCGTACCGGGACTTCTGCAGAAAATCCAGCAGAAGGATGCGGGACAGAAAGCGGAGACCCTGTTTGAAGAGGCGCTTCCGGAATTTCTCCACGCGGCAGCCGGTCACCTGAAAAAGGGAGGCCTCCTGCTTCTGTCCGTGGATAATTATGACGCGCTCCGGTTTCTGACCGGTGATAAACATACAGAGGGCAGGGTATATGCCGGATATGAGAATTTTAAGCGGGATGTGGAGAAACTTCCGTTCTCTGCGTCAAAGTGGTATTATCCGCTCCCTGACGCAAGGCTTACAAAGGATATTTTCTCAGATGCGTATCTTCCGCAGGACGGGGATTTCCGCGGGATTTCCGATGCGTATGAGGCGGACCGCTATGTGACCTGCGACGAGGAAGCGGTCTACGGAACGCTGTGCAAAAACAAGGCGTTCGCACCGTTTGCGCCGGCTTATTTCGTGCTGCTTTCCGGATATCTGGGAGAAGAGGGCGAAGAGGATGCGGAGAACGGAACCGCTGCGGGAGCGCTTTCCGCCCTGCCGCCGCAGATCTATATCCGCTATAACCGCACGCGTATTCCGGCTTATCAGACCAGAACAGAAATATTAGAAGAAAACGGCGAACGCCGCGTAGTAAAACGGGCGCTTTCCGAAGCGGCAAACGACCACATCCTTTCCCTCGAGTGGAAGTATAAGATCCTCTCAGAGGACCGTGAAACAAAGCTTCAGACCCAGGCGCCGCGCTTTACAAAGGACAAGGCAGGACTTTACAGCGTATCCTATACCTATCTGGACGGTATCACGCTCGCAAGAAAGCTGGCGCTTTTGATCGCGGACGGAAAAGCGCCGGTTCACGCGATCAAGGAGGCGCTCGAGCTGGTACTCGGCATGGGAACACACGAGTGCCACAACATGGACTGCCTCTTTGAGAACATCATGGTATGCGGAAACGCCTATTATTACCTGGATTACGAATGGGTATTTGAAAACTCGCTCGACCGGGATTATCTCCGCTACCGTATGCTCCGCTACTGGTACGAGGCTTACCGCGAGGCGTTGTACGCCTATACAGGCCTTCCGGCCTTCCTTGCAGCCTTCGGCATCCGCGCGGAGGAGCTTCCGGAATTTGAAAAAATGGAAGAATCGTTCCAGCAGTTTGTCCACGGAGACGGGCAGCAGGCATTTATCGGGCGCTACCGCAGGGAGCAGAAAACGCTTTCTGATATGCATGAGACGGAACGGAAGCTGGCAGAGTTCACAGACTGGAATCTCCGCCTGCAGGATGAAGTGCGGGAGCATAAGGAGACGATCAGCAAAAACCTTGAGGTTCTGAGATTAACGCAGAATCATGTCCTCAACATCGAGGAAGCGAACCGGATCCATGAGCGGGATATCGCGGCGATGCTGGAGGAGCTTGCCTATTTGAGAAAGCATGAGGGCATGGGATCGCGCCTGTCGCGCTCGCTCCATAAGGCATTCCTCAGTGCATTTCCGGAAGGCTCAAGAAAGCACCGCCTGATCACCTATGCGAAAAACACGCTCCGGCATCCGGTGAAAATGCTCTCTCTGTATCTGTCGGAAGACGGCAGAAACCGGATCTCGGGAGAGTTTAACGTAAGCGCTGACTATATGGAATACGGCAGACTGACCGTACCTTCATGCGAGAGCCCGAAAGTATCGATCGTGCTTCCTGTATATAACCAGATCGCCTATACCTATGCCTGCGTGCGTTCGATCATTGAGCATACGGACAGCGATGAGACGCCGTATGAGATCATCCTTGCGGATGATGTTTCGATGGACGCGACGAGCAATGTTGAAAAATACATTCAGGGTCTTGTTGTAAGCCGGAATGCGGAAAATCAGGGCTTCCTGAAGAACTGCAATCAGGCTGCGAAGAAGGCGCGCGGTGAATATATTTTCTTCCTGAACAACGATACCAGGGTGACGGACGGCTGGCTGTCCTCGCTTGTGTCCATGATGGATGCGGACCGGAGCATCGGACTTGCGGGCTCAAAGCTCATCTATCCGGACGGACGCCTGCAGGAGGCGGGCGGCATCATCTGGGACGACGGCTCCGGCTGGAATTACGGAAGACTGGATGATCCGGAAAAACCGCAGTATAATTATGTAAAGGAAGTTGATTACATTTCGGGAGCGGCGATCATGATCCGGACGGATCTCTGGGAGGAGATCGGCGGATTTGACGAGCGCTATGCACCGGCATACTGCGAGGACAGCGATCTCGCGTTTGAGGTACGCCGGCACGGAAAGAGAGTTGTGTATCAGCCGAAGTCCGTGGTCGTGCACTTTGAAGGTATTTCAAACGGTACGGACGTGAATGGAAGCGGCTTAAAGAAATACCAGCTCGTAAACCAGGAAAAGTTTAAGGGCAAATGGAAGGCAGAGCTTCGGAGACAGTCGAAGAACACGGGAAATCCGAACCCGTTTGCGGCAAGAGACCGTTCGCAGGACAAGCCCTGCGTGCTGATCATAGACCACTACGTGCCGACAAGGGATAAGGATGCCGGATCAAAGACGACCTGGCAGTATATCCGGATGCTCCTTGCAAAGGGCTATAACGTAAAATTCCTCGGAGACAATTTCCTTCATGAGGAGCCCTACTCCACAGAGCTCATGCAGATGGGTGTGGAGATCCTGTACGGACAGGAAATGCAGAGCGGAATCTGGGACTGGATCAAAGAAAACCAGGCATTTATCGACATTGCCTACCTGAACCGGCCGCATATTGCGATCAAATACATAGAATTTATCCGGGACAATACGGATATCAAATGCATCTATTACGGGCATGATCTGCACTTCATGCGCCTTACGAGGGAGTATGAGCTGACAGGCGATATCCGCACAAAGCGGGAAGCGGATTACTGGAAGAACATTGAATTTACCGTCATGCGGAAGGCGGAGGTTTCCTACTATCCGTCGGAGCTTGAGGTGGAGGAGATCCATGCGGTCGATCCGGAGATCCCGGTAAAGGCGATCACCGCATATCTCTGGGACAGCTTCCCGGAGAATGAAGCGGCAGAGGCCGATTATGAAAAGCGGGAGGGCCTGCTCTTTGTGGGCGGCTTCGCGCACCCGCCGAATGCGGACGGTGTGCTGTGGTTTGCAAAGGACATTTTCCCGAAGCTTCGCACGGCGCATCCGGAGATGAATTTCTACATCGCGGGATCGAAGGTGACGGATGAGATCGCGGCACTCGGAGAAAAGCCGGAGGAAAGCGGCATCCATGTGCTCGGATTTGTCAGCGACGAGGCGCTTTCGGAGCTGTATCATAAGACAAGGCTCACCGTTGTTCCGCTCCGCTACGGCGCGGGCGTAAAGGGCAAGGTCGTAGAAGCACTCTACAACGGAGCAGTGGTCGTAACGACCTCCGTGGGCGCCGAGGGAATTCCGGATGCGGAGAAGGTCCTTGCGGTTACCAATGACCGGGACGAGGACATTTACGAGAAGCCGGAAGAGACGGCGCAGGGCTTTGCGGACGCGGTGCTTAAGCTGTACGGGGATGCAAAGGTGCTCTCTGCGATCAGCCGGGAGACGGAAGGCTATATGAAGAAGCATTACAGCATGGACGCGGCATGGAAGATCGTCGCACCGGATTTCAAGGTAAAGAAAAAGAGACCGGAAGCAAAGACGGAGAAATAAGAGGGAACCGGCGTTGGAAGACAGAGATCTGCTCGCGGCAAGACTGCGCGAGCTCTCAAACAGAACATATCAGCGGGATATTCCGCAGCATACGGACTTTCTTGGAACCTCGGAGCAGGCAGTATTTCATGAAACGGAACGGGAGCTTGCTCCTGTTCCGTTCGTGCTATACGGAGGACATGCGGAAGCAGACCGGCAGATGGCGCTGTTTCTTCCCGCGTATCTTTCGGAAGAGGCCGCTTTGGGAAAAAAGAGCGCTGCCGGCGGGAACAGGGAAGATGAGGCCGGTGACGCAGGGGCAGCGGAGCAAAACCGCCGTCTTGCGGAGCTGTTTTCCGAATATCTTGCGTGTATCCGCATCAGGGCGCGCAGTGAGAAATTTGCAGATGCGTTAACGCACCGGGACTATCTGGGGGCGCTTATGAACCTCGGGATCGAGCGGGATCAGACCGGTGATATCCTTGTGGACGGCACAGAGGCGTGGATCTTCTGCACGACGGGCGTTGCCGGGCTCATCACGGACGAGCTTACGCGGGTCCGCCATACGGCGGTGGAATGCGAGCGCGTTTCCCCGGCGGAGTGCAGCCTTTTTCCAAAGTTTGAGGCGATGTCCGTCAACGTGGCGTCGGAGCGCCTGGATGCACTTGTTTCAGCTGTATTCAAGCTGTCCCGGGGCGTTTCGGCTGAACTCATCGCCGCTGAAAAGGTGTTTGCAGACGGCAGGATACTCAGGCAGTCAGGCGCTTCCTTAAAGGAAGGCATGCGCATCTCCGTACGCGGATACGGAAAATTTATCTATGACGGCATGGAGCATGAAACAAAAAAAGGAAGGCTCTATGTGAAGGTCAGAAAATTTGTGTAACAGTTTGTGCAGCAGCCGGAAAATCAGGAAGCCGGGAGACCGGGCGCCGGAGGATCCGGATAAAAGAATTAAAATGGCATGATGCCGTGCATGCACGGCAGAAAGAGAGGGGTACAATGCGTTTAAAGAAGGCAGGAGCATATATGCTCGCAGCGATGATGCTGCTTTCAGCCTGCGGCGGAAAAAATACGGAAACCACGGCGGAGAGTACACAGGCAGTAACGGAAACAGAGACGGAGAAAGCGGAGGAAACGAGTTCGGAGACGGAGACTGACGCATCGGAGGATGCGGAAGGTACGGCGGAAGAGGATGAGGTTCCGGAGCCCGTGATCGAGGCGGCGACGCTTTCCAAAAAGAATGAGGACGGAGAGCAGGAGCTCGTATCCGTGATCTATGACGAGATCTATCTGATGAACGAAGGCTACAGCGCGCTTGCGGGAACACTCGCACAGAATAACCGCGAGGCCGGAAAACAGGCGGAGGCGGCTTTTGATGAGATCTCAAAGGCAGCCGAGGAAAGCTATGAGGAGACAAAAAAGGACGGCGGAACCTTTGCCGGCTATGCCTGGGAAACGCGCATTACCGTAACGCGGGCTGATGAAAAGGTCTTCAGCTACCGCACTGACAGCTATGAAAATACCGGAGGCGCGCATCCGATGTCCGGTTCCGCGGGGCTTAGCTATGACAGCCAGACAGGAAAAGAGCTGCAGCTTTCGGACGTCGTGAGCGATCAGGACGCGCTGTATGAGAAGCTGATCGAAAAGCTCGAGGCATTTTCCGAAGAAAATGGCGGCGGCGTGCTGTTTGACGAGTATAAGGATACGGTAAGAGGAATGGTGGACGGAACCGCAATTGAGGGATCAGATGAGCCGGCAAAGCTGCAGTGGACCTTAAGCGACACCGGAATGACCGTATACTTCAATCCGTATGATGTTGCGCCGTATGCGGCGGGGCAGATCACGATCGAGCTGCCGTATGTGGAAAATGAAGCGCTGTTTTCCGCTTTTTTGCAGAAAGCCGATTGACATTTCGGAAAACAAGTGCTAACGTATATCAACAGATACCGGCAAGACCGGTGAAAAAGATCATAGAGCTGTCTTGAAATCCGGAAGATCCGCTCCTGCGGGGCTTTCAGGAATTCAGAAGGTAGAGGCGCGGAATGCTAATAGTAGAACGGACATGAGGCTGGCAAGGGCTGTCCGGAGGAAAGGAGACATCCGCCGAAACGGGAAGCGGACTGCCGCGGCTTCTCGTTGGGCCGCAGGAATAAGATCCTGCGGACTGTCACGTCTTAAGTGAAGCGCTATCCTGCAGACTGTACGTTTAAGTGATTTTTTGATTACTTGGAGTTCAGACCACGAAGTGTTTCGAAGACGCTTCGTGGTTTTTTTCTTCCGATGAAGCAAAAAGCGCGCGGGCGTCCGGTATGAAGCAATACCACAGATGGGAGATTTTGAATGAAGTCTCCCGTGCCGTAAAACGGCGGGAAGGAGAAAAAAGTATGAGAAAATCAGGAAAAGTGCTGGCAGCAGTGCTGGCAGGCGTAATGGCAATGAGCATGGCGGCATGCGGACAGAAGCAGTCCGTACAGGATACGCTTTCCGACAACACGCTCACGGTAGCAATGGAGTGCGCGTATGCACCTTATAACTGGACGCAGGGAGATGATTCCAATGGCGCAGTGCCGATCAAGGACAGCAAGGACTATGCTTACGGCTATGATGTCATGATGGCAAAGCTCATTGCGGAAAAGCTCGGCATGGATCTTGAGATCGTAAAGTCCGACTGGGATTCCCTGGTGCCGGCGGTACAGGCTGGTACAGTTGACTGTGTCATCGCAGGACAGTCCATCACCTCCGAGCGCCTTCAGAGTGTGGATTTCACGGAGCCGTATTACTTCGCATCCGTAGTGGCTGTTACGAAGAAGGATTCAAAGTATGCATCGGCAGCAGGCGTGGCAGACCTTGCAGGCGCTACCTGCACGAGCCAGCTCAACACGATCTGGTATGACAGCTGCCTTCCGCAGATCCCGGATGCAAACATTCTTGCAGCGCAGGAATCCGCTCCGGCGATGCTGATGGCGCTTGAGACCGGAAAATGCGATCTGATCGTAACCGATATGCCGACCGCTATGGCAGCATGTGTTGCTTATCCGGATATGCAGATCCTGGATTTCACCGGCGGTTCGGATGATTTCGAGGTATCCGATGAGGATGTTAACATCGGAATCTCCGTAAAGAAGGGCAACACGGAGCTTAAGGACAAGATCAACGGCGTGCTTTCAGAGATGACCGCGGACGACTTCACCGAGATGATGAACGAGGCGATCAGCGTACAGCCGCTGAGCAACTAAAGAAACCCCGTAAAGGGATACCTTCATGCGCTGAAAGGCAGCGCAATAATCAGGAAACCCCGTGGATACCTTTATGCGCTGAAAAACAGCGCAAATATAAGAAAGGAATTGTTATGGCGTCATTACCGGAGGGATTTTTCCCTCGCATCCTCTTTATACTTCAAAATTACGGGCAGTCATTTTTATCGGGCATCGGCAATACGATGCTCATTGCCCTTGTTTCGACATTTGTCGGCTGCATCATCGGATTTGGTGTAGGTATTGTGGATACCATTCCGACTGACAGGAAGGAAAATGCCGCGAAGTACTATCTGATCGGGCTCGTGAAGGTCATTCTCCGTGCCTATGTAGAAATCTTCCGCGGAACGCCGATGATGATTCAGGCGGCCTTCATCTATTATGGAGTGCCATATATCTTCGGCATTAACCTCGGAATGATGCAGGCGGCGCTGCTGATCGTATCCATCAATACGGGTGCGTATATGGCCGAAACCGTAAGAGGCGGCATTTTGTCCATCGACCCCGGCCAGACCGAGGGTGCGATGGCGATCGGTATGACGCATTTCCAGACGATGATCAATGTTATCCTTCCGCAGGCTCTGAGAAATATCATGCCGCAGATCGGCAACAACCTGATCATCAATATCAAGGATACCTGCGTACTGACGATCATCGGCGTGACGGAGCTTACCTATGCGACGAGAAGCGTGGCGGGCGCGTATTACACCTTCTTCGAATCCTTCTCGATCGCGATGGTGCTGTATTTCATCCTGACCTTCGTATGCTCGCGCATTCTGCGTTTCATTGAAAAGAAGATGGACGGACCGGAGAACTATACGCTGGTCGTGGACGAGAGCATGGGCATGGCGAACTATAAGTACGGGCAGCACCCGCATGAGCCGAATCCGGATTTCCGCGAGTATAAGCGCGGCGAGGAACTGGACGGCGTAGTCCGGAAAGGAGGCCGCTGATATGGCAGAGCACGGAATTTCTGAAAACATTATCGAAGTGGCGCATCTGAGCAAGACCTTCGGATCGAATCAGGTGCTGAGAGACGTTGACTTTTCAGTGAAAGAAGGGGATGTGGTCTGCATCATCGGCGCATCGGGATCCGGAAAATCCACCCTGCTCCGCTGCATCAATCTTCTGGAAAAGCCGAGCGGCGGAAAGATTCTGTTCCACGGAACGGAGATCGAAGGACACGGATTTGATCCGTGCAAATACCGCGCAAAGGTAGGCATGTGCTTCCAGAGCTTTAACCTCTTCAACAATATGACAGTGCTTGAAAACTGCATGACAGGACCTGTAAAGGTACTGAAGAAGAGCAAGGAAGAGGCAAAGAGCCTCGCGATGAAGTATCTGGAAAAGGTCGGAATGGCGCCGTATGTAAATGCGAAGCCGAGACAGCTCTCAGGCGGACAGAAGCAGAGAGTGGCGATCGCGCGTGCGCTCGCAATGCAGCCGGAGGTGCTGCTGTTTGATGAGCCGACCTCAGCGCTCGATCCGCAGATGGTAGGCGAGGTGCTTGCCGTTATGCGCCAGCTTGCATCCGAAGGCCTGACCATGATCGTCGTAACACATGAGATGGCATTTGCAAGGGATGTATCCACGCATGTTGTATATATGGCGGATGGCGTGATCTGCGAGGAAGGCACGCCGGAGGAAATCTTCGAGCATCCGAAGGAGGAGCGCACGAAGGAGTTTCTGGAGCGGTTTACGCAGAGATAACATATAATGTGAATATTTGAAAGAGACAGATCGGCGAGATTTTCAGGTTATGAGAAAATCCGGGGTTTCGAGACTGTCTCTTTTTTATACTTCATGGATTAAGTTAGGGCTTCAGAATCAGTGAACAATATGGAATAGAGCAAATTCTGGATTGGTCAATCAGAAAAAGCTTGTATTGTGAATAAAGGTAAATTGTTTTATAATAAAGCAAGGAAAACAATGAAAGTAAGGAATACGAGGAGGGGATATTATGGAACTGGCAAAAATTACTTCAAAGGGACAGATTACCATTCCAATTGCTATTCGCAAATTATTGGGCTTGAAAGATGGAGATAAAGTTTTATTTGTCCAGGAAGGAGATAAAATCGTTATGATGAACGCATCTGTCAATGCTTTGCTGACAGCGCAAAAAGCATTTCAGGGTGTTGCCGAAGATGCCGGGCTTAAAGATGAAGAAGACGTTGTGAATATGGTGAAGGAAATTCGTGCTGAGAGAAAGGGGAAATATCAATGCGAATAACGATTGCTGCTGAAGCGCTCCAAAACGAAAATTCACCTAAACATCAGGCACAAGATGATGAGACATTAAGAACGGCGGGACTTCAGGCGTTTCTTGCGCTCCGGGCGCAAGCGCAAAAGAATGGTATTCAGGATCTATCACTTGATGAAATAAATGAGGAGATTCGAAAAACCAGATATAAGGAGTCGTGATGATAGTTTGTTATGCAGTTATCAATACAAATGTTCTGGCGTTGTATCAGGCGTGATTAACAAGTTCTAAAAACGCCTTCATTTCCCGCGTCACCCACTTATCTTTATGATAGACGATCTGTCTCCAGACATTCATCTGGAAATTCTTCACGGGAAGGACGCTGAGCGTCCCGGCTTCCAGTTCTTTTTTTACGGTATACATGGGCAGGAGAGAGATACCTGCGCCGCTTTTTAGCAGGTCAATGATAAAGGCGGTATTCCCGGTCTCCGCGAAGGGACGGATCGAAAGTCCTTTCATGGCGAGATAGTTTTCGAGAATAAGCCGGTAGCTTGCGCCGCGTTCTGTCAGGATGAGCGGGAGACGAATCAGTTCTTCGAGGCTGGGCGGATCCGGAAGCCCGGCAGCCGTCTCAGGCGCAGTCACAAATACTGCCTCTTCAGGCTCTTCGAGTGCCTTGATCCATTTTTTATCACAGATCTTTTTATCAAGCAGATAGACCATATCCAGTTCGTTCCGGTTCATGCGCGCAAGCAGAACTTCCGGGGATTCAAGCTCGATCGAGATGCGTACATTCGGATAGAGGGAGTGATAGCGTGTGATCACATCCGGAAGCACTGAGGTGCAGATCGATTCGATCGCGCCAAGTGAGAGCCGCCCGTGCAGCTCGTCAGCGGACGAAAGCTCCTCCCTTGCTTCCGTAAGACTCTGCATGACAGCCTCTGCATGGTGGTAGAAGACTTCCCCCTGTCTGGTCAGGAGCGTCTGCTTTCCGATGCGGTCAAACAGATGCACGCCCAGCTCCTTTTCAAGCTGGCGGATCTGAATCGTGATGGCAGCCTGCGTATAGCCGAGCTTCTCGGCAGCGCGGGAAAAGTTTTTGTATTTTGCAACGCGCAGAAACGCTTCGATCTGTCTTAATTCCATCGTTTCACCCAGAGCCTTTCCGGCGGGGATCCTGAAATGGAAGAATTTCTGCAAACCATTCTGACCCCGTCCATTATATTTTATAGCTATAAAAAGATTTTATTATTTATATAAAAACATTAAATTTTACTTCTCTTTTTCCCTATGGTACAGTAGATGTAAAGAAAAAGCAAGGGGGAACCTGTCGTGGAAAAAACCGATGTACGTTATGAGGCTTATATTAACATTTTGAAGGAAGAACTGGTTCCGGCCATGGGCTGCACGGAGCCGATCGCGCTCGCCTATGCGGCAGCGGTTGCAAAGAAGACGCTCGGCGCGATTCCGGATCGCGTGGAGATCGGAGCGAGCGGCAGCATTATCAAGAATGTGAAGTCCGTGATCGTGCCGAACACCGGACATTTGAAGGGAATTCCGGCGGCCGCGGCTGCGGGTATTATCGCAGGAGACCCTGAGAAGGAGCTTGAGGTCATTTCCGAGGTAAGTGAGGAACAGATCAAAGAGATCAATACATTTTTAAAGAGCGCCGACATCGAGGTATCCCATCTCGAGAGCGGGCTTACGTTTGATATCGTCGTGACGCTTTGGAAGGGCAGCTCCTATGCGAAGGTACGGATCGCGAATTACCACACGAATATCGTGCTCATTGAAAAGGATGGGGAGAAGCTGCTGGAAATTCCGGTCAGGGGTGAGACGGAAGAAAATCTGACGGACCGTTCGCTTCTTACGATGGAAGGCATCTGGGATTTCATCAATTCCGTGGAGATCGAGGACATCAGACCGGTGCTTTCGAGACAGATCGACTGCAACATGGCGATCGCGGAAGAGGGAATGAAGAACCCTTACGGGGCAAATATCGGTAAGGTGCTTCTGAAAACGACGGAGCCGACCACGGCAAATAAGGCAAGGGCGATGGCGGCAGCAGGCTCGGATGCCCGCATGAACGGCTGCGAGATGCCGGTTGTCATTAATTCGGGCAGCGGCAATCAGGGAATGACTGCTTCCGTGCCGGTCGTTGTATATGCGAGAGACCTCGGCGTAAGCGAGGACAAGCTCTACCGTGCGCTGGCGCTTTCCAACCTCACGGCGATCCATCAGAAGACGCCGATCGGCAGACTGTCGGCCTTCTGCGGCGCGGTAAGCGCAGGCGCGGGTGCGGGCGCGGGCATCACCTATCTCAAGGGCGGCGGATACGATGAGGTCATCCATACCGTAGTAAATGCGCTTGCGATCGTATCGGGAATCGTCTGTGACGGCGCGAAGGCCTCCTGTGCGGCGAAGATCGCTGCCGCGGTGGAAGCGGGAATCATGGGCGGAAACATGTATGAGCAGGGTCAGCAGTTCGTAAGCGGAGACGGCCTTGTGGGCTCAGGCGTTGAGGCAAATATCCAGAATGTAGGACGCCTTGCGAAGGAAGGCATGAAGGAAACCAACCGGGAGATCATCAAGATCATGATCGGGGAATAAGGAGACTATGTCATTTAAAAATAAACTGAAGGCTGCAAAGCGGACGGTCAAAACAATATCGGCAAAAAAATTCGGCAGCATGGATTATCAGGCGGAGCGAAAGCTTGCGGAGCTTAAAAAGTTTGATCCGATCCGTATTTTCGCAAAGAAACTCGATGTGAAGATTCAAAATGACGCGCACGAGGTGCCGGCACGGATCTTTTTTGCCTCGGAAGAACAGCAGAAGGCAGGGCTTTCGGCGTATGCCGGAGGCGTTCTTCTGTTTCTGCACGGTGGTGGATGGGTGACGGAAAGCGTGGACACCTATGAGCGTATCTGCTCGGAGATGGCGGAAACGACGGGCGATCCCGTGCTTGCGGTGGAATACCGGCGCGCGCCCGAGGACCGCTTTCCGACGGCACTTCTCGACTGCTATGCCGCCGCAAAGGCGCTCTATACCGGGGAACTGCTTCCCGCGGTAAAGCCCGGACAGATCACGCTGATCGGGGACAGTGCGGGCGGCAATCTGGCGGCGGCGCTCTGCCTGATGGCAAGAGACCGCGGTGAATTCATGCCGGAGCGGCTGGTGCTCGTATATCCTGCGCTCTGGAACGATTATTCGGAGCAGTCTCCCTATGCGTCTGTCAGGGAAAACGGCACGGGCTATATTCTGACGAGCGAAAAGATGCGGGAGTACCTCGATCTCTATCAGCGGACGCCGGCAGACCGGGAAAATCCGTATTTTGCACCGCTCCTTGAGAAAAACCTGAGCGGATTTCCGGGAACACTGGTCCTCACGGCGGAGCTCGACCCGCTCCGGGACGAGGGCGAGGATTTTGCGGCAAAGCTTGCTGCGGCGGGCAACGAGGTCAGCATGCACCGCATCGAAAAGGCGCAGCACGGATTTTTTGCGCTTGGATTTAAGCAGAATCATGTGGCGGAGAGCCTTACATATATAGTAGAATTTCTGAAGAAGACAGAGGCGCAGGCTGAGGGCGCGCCTGCAGAAGAGCATGCATAAAACAGAAAAACGATAAAGCAGATAGATGAACCGGGAAGCAGAAACCCGGGAGATGAAGCGTATGAGTCTGGGAATCAGAAGAAGAAAACTGGATAATGTTGCACTTGCGTTTCCTGCGGCGACGGGAAAGGCTGACAGCCGCGTGTTCCGCATCTGCTGCCGCCTGCAGGAACAGGTCGACAAGACCGTACTGCAGGAAGCGCTCCTGGAGACGATCAAGCGCTATCCGATCTTTAACAGTGTGCTCCGGCGCGGGAATTTCTGGTATTATTTTGAAAAATCAAAGACACAGCCTGTCGTCGTGGACGAAAAGCCCGTACCCTGCAGTCCGCTGTATGAAGCCGGATCAGAAAAAATGCTGTATCAGGTGAGCTGCCGGGAAAACCGGATCAATCTGGAGGTGTTTCATGCGCTCACGGACGGGACCGGCGCCATCGAGTTTCTGACAGAGATCGTAAAGGATTACCTCTGGAAAAAGCACGGGATCGAGATGGCAGAGGCGGAGACTGCCGGAGAGGCGGGCGGCGCAGCTGCGGGAGGTCCGGCGGCGTTTGCAGCACAGGAGGAGGACAGCTTTCAGCGATACTATTCTCCGGAAAAGCAGGAAAAGCGCAGCAGAAAGAGCGAACCGGCCTATCAGATCGGCGGAAGGCGCGTCGGACAGGAAGAAATGCGCATTCTGGAATGCACGCTTTCGGTGCAGGAGCTTTTGAAAAAGGCGCGGGCCTGCGGCGTTTCCATTACGGAATATCTGTCAGCTGTGCTGATGCAGGCGATCGCGGAAAGCGAGCGCTATCAGAAACGCTGGGGAAAGAAGCGGGCCGGGTTGTTCAGTTCCGTAAGAGGCGTGAGATCTGCGGCACAGATCAGGAGCGGGCAGACGGAAAAGCCGCCGGTCACACTTATGATCCCCGTTAATTTAAGAAAGTATTATCCGTCAAAATCCCTGTCAAACTTTTTCGGGCTGATGGAGATCGAATACGGCTTTCCGGAGGGAGCTTCATTTGCAGACCTGCTCGCGCATGTGAAAAAACGCTTCACAGAAGACCTCACAAAAGGACAGGTGGCGGCGCGTATGAACGGATTTGTCCGCATTGAGAAAAATCCGCTGATGCACATCATTCCGCTGCCGGTAAAGGACTTTTTCCTGAAGATCGGCACGACGCTCGGCGGCCGGAATGTAACTGCGGTATTTTCCAATATGAGCATTATCAGCCTGCCCGACTGCTATACACCGTATATCGAAGGATTTGGAGCGATCGCAAGTACGGACAAGCTTCAGATGTGCGCCTGCTCCTATCAGGACTCTTTTTATATCAGCATTACCTCGAAGTACCGCCGCACGGATATCCCGGCGAAGGTACTGGAAATCCTCAGACGTGAGGGTCTTACGGTGTCGGTAAGGAATGAGAACTATACCGGCGTATCTCCGTTCTCCTGGATGGCAGAAAAGCTGAAATCAAAGACCCGGCCGGACGTGTTCCGGAAGTAATAAGCTTTAGAAACCATGGGAGAGAAAAATCAACCGTAAAGTAAAAATAACTAAATTATAGATGAAAATATAATAAAATATATAAATAATGCACAATAAAAACGTGATTGCCTATTGACATCGAAGTAAAATCCTGTTACTTTTGAGCTACAGATCGACAGCCCCAAGCGGCTTCTCCATCTTTTCGGAAATCTTCACAGTATTTTTCCCAAGTAGATCAGACCGGTTGCGTGCAGATTAAAATCAAAACCGGAAAAGGTGTCAAGGCACAAAGGTGCATCTGCAGCTGCCCGCCCCTATGTGATATACGCAGAGGGACGGGCAGATTCTTGCTGGGGAAATTTTCTTAATACTTTCTTAGTCTTACCCCCCTTTGCGTTGTCATTCAAGTGGAAGAGTGCTATAATAATCCAAATCGAAATGCTGATACCCCGTGTATTGGCATTTTCAGTATTGGAAAGAAATGAGAAGCTATGGCAAAGGCAGCAGGCAAAACTGAGACAGGCAAAAACAGCAGAAAACCGTCGGCGGGCGTGATGCCCTCAACTCCGATGAAGATCTGCGGCGATGTTGTGAGCAGCATCGTCGCTGTTTATGTGTTTGCCATTCTTGTGGTCTTCCCGCTGTTTGCGACTGACATGTATTTCAACATTCTTGTGGACCGGTATTATTTTTTCTGGATCACGACAGCGGTCATGCTCTGCGTGAGCGCGGCGATCGGACTGATCGGGCTGTTCGTGGAATACAAGGAAAATGGCGGCCTTGCAGTGCGGGAGTTTTTCGGACAGTTCAGCAGGGCAAATAAGGACCGCAGGCAGGCAATCAAAAATCTGTTCCGGCTGCCGGATCTCTTCCTTATTCTATTCATGCTCACGGCGCTCATCTCTACGATCTTTTCCGAGTGGCAGTATGAAGCGTTCTGGGGCAATATGGGACGTTACCAGGGATTTTTTCTCTGGATCTGGTATGCAGTCGCCTATTTCATGGTGACAAGATTTTTCCGGATGAAGCGCTGGTATCTGGATGTGGCACTGATCGTGGGACTGTACCTTGCAGTGTGGGGCATTCAGGACTATCTGGAGCTCGATCCGCATGGGTGGCTCTATGAGGTAACAGGCGAGCAGAAAGCAATGTTTACCTCTTCAATTGGAAATATCAATACCTACACCGCGGTGATCGGCGTCTATCTGGCGCTCAGTGCGGTGCTTTTTGCGAGTGGGACTTCCGGTAACGGGGCTTCGGCACCGGGCATCTCCGGATGCTCGGGCGAACGAGGCGGAAACACCCTGCCAGGCATCGAAAAGCTTGCTCCGGCACTCTCCGTGATCAGGATGCTCTTCTATTTTGTGAGCACGGCAGTGTTTTTCACCGCCATCATCACGGGACAGTCGGACAATGCGGTGATCGGCGTGGCAGTGCTGCTTTCCTTCCTGCCGTTTTACGCATGGAAGACCTGGGGCGGATTTGTACGGTATCTGCTGATCGCGGCGGAGTTCCTTCTGGCGCTTCTGATCACGAGGCACCTGACACTTTCAAACCCGCTTTCCTACAATGGCTTCTGGAGCGGTATCCTGCTTGGGCTGAGCGAGCAGAGCTGGGTGGAAAAGGCATTTGCCGGTATCCTCGTGCTGATCGTGATCGTGCTGGCGGCGCTCTGCATCAGAGCTGCATCTGCAAAAGCAGCTCCGGGCAAGCGTTTTGGCGGAATATTTACCAGCCGCATGCCGGGCTTTGCACGCGTGATCTGGCTGATCCTCGGCATCCTCGGAGTTTGTGTGATCGTATGGCTGTTCTGGGATGCGAACCACGGCGGGCACCCGTCCTGGTATGAGCCCTATGCCAATGTATTTTATTTCAACAACGACTGGGGCACGCACCGCGGGCACAACTGGTCGATCCTGGCCAGACACTTTTCGGAGTTCCCGCTCTGGAAAAAGCTCATCGGCTCAGGCCCTGAGACCTACGGCATCGTGACCAGAGTATATGACTATCAGGAAATGATGGATCTGTATGGAGAGATCTATGATTCTCCGCACAATGAGTTCCTGCAGTATCTGTTTACGACGGGTGTGCTGGGATTTGTCGGGTATTTCGGGTGGATCATCAGCGGCTGTGCGCAGGCGTTTGGTCTTTGTGTAAAAACAGGGAAAAATGGTAAGTCAGGAGACGCTCTGTATTCAACATATAAAAAAACGTCAGGAATGCAGGACCGGGCTGCAATGGCAGCCTGTGCATTTGCGGTGCTTGTATATACAGGACAGTCTTTTATCAATATTTCCGTACCGATTATCGTTGGACTTGTGATTGTGGTATTTTCCCTGTCACAGGCTGCTGCAGGGAGAGATGGAAATGACTGATCTGAAGTATTCCGTACTGATGCCAGTCTATAAGGGCGAAAATGCGGCATGTTTTCGGGTGGCACTTGAAAGCATGCTGAAGCAAAGTGTAGCTCCTGCGGAAATTGTTCTGGTATGTGACGGTCCGTTGACGGAAGAGCTTGAAAAAGAATTAGAAACCTTTCAAGTCTGTATTCCAGAGCTTTTACATCTCGTGAGACTGCCGGAAAATCAGGGCATTGGAAAGGCACTCGCTGCAGGTGTGCAGGAGTGTTCTTGTGAACTAATTGCCAGAATGGATAGTGATGATATTGCGCTTCCGGAACGCTGTGAATTGCAGCTTGAAGCATTTCGTAATAGTACAAAACTTTCACTTTGCAGTGGAACAATTGCGGAATTTCGAGAGGATCCCCAAAAGACGGAAGCCTTACGCTGTTTGCCTGAAACACAGACGGAAATCCTGCGGTATGCAAAACGCAGAAATCCGATGAACCATATGGCTGTCATGATGCGTCGCAGTGCTGTGCTTGCTGCAGGCAACTATCATGATGTCAAAGGAGCGGAGGATTATGATTTATGGGTGCGTATGCTCCAAAATGGCGCTGAGGCAGAGAACCTTCCGCAAGTGTTGGTATACGCCCGCATCGGAAATGGTATGATCGCAAGACGCGGAGGGATTGCATATATCAGAAGTGCTATTGCGCTGCAGCAAAGCTTTTTGAAAAGCGGATTTATCAGTTATCCGGAATTTCTGACAAACTGTCTGATTCGTATTGGTATTGGCCTGATGCCAAACGGCTTTAGAGAGCGGTTTTACCGGAGAAATCTGAGAAGGAAACAATAAAACTTTGAAACAACAAGAAACGAATAAAAGAATAGTCAAGCTTCTTGCGGCAATTGCTATCATTGCGCTCGAATGTATGGTGTACTGGTTCATCTGGAACCGGTACTATAACCGCATCATTGAATTCCCGTTCTGGAGAAGGGGAAACTGGCTGATGGTCGCGCTTTACGGCATCCTGCTCCTTTTCTTTAACCAGATGTACGGCGGACTGCGAGTGGGCTTCCTCCGGAGAGGCAACCTGATGTATTCGCAGATGCTTTCGGTAACCTTTGTCAATGTTATTACCTATCTTCAGATCGCATTGCTGGATAAGAAATTTCATAACATTGGCTATGTACTCGGCATGGAGCTTGCCGACGCGGTGGTGATCGTGCTCTGGTGCCTTGCGTTCCAGAAGGTATATGAGACATTGTTCCCGCCAAGGCGCATGATGCTCGTGTACGGGGAACGCCCTGCGTTTCATCTGATGGATAAGATCAATTCCCGGGATGACAAGTACATCCTTGAGGGGGCGATGAATATCTCAAACGGCGTGCAGCGCATCCTGCAGGAGGCGCTTAAGTATGATGCCGTTATATTGGGAGATGTGCCTGCGGACCAGCGCAATGAGATCGTAAAGGTCTGCTACCGCATGAATATCAGAACCTATATCGTGCCGAAGATCAGCGATATCATTATCCGTTCGGCGGTGGAGCTTAATATTTTCGATTCGCCGCTGTATCTGTCGAGAAATGAGGGGCTGAGCCTCGAGCAGGAAGCGCTGAAGCGCTTTGCAGATATTATTCTCTCTGCGATCGCGCTGATCGTGACCTCTCCGTTTTTCCTGATCATTGCAGTGCTGATCAAGTTAACAGACGGCGGTCCGGTATTTTATAAGCAGCGGCGCCTCACGAAGGACCGGAAAGAATTTGATATCTACAAGTTCCGCACCATGATCCCGGATGCGGAAAAGAACTGCGGCGCCCGGCTTGCATCGGAGCATGATCCGCGCATCACGCCTGTCGGGAAATTCCTGAGGGCATGCCGGATGGATGAATTGCCTCAGCTCTTTAATATCCTGAAAGGTGAGATGAGCATCGTCGGTCCGCGTCCGGAACGTCCGGAGATCGCAGAAGAAATTGAGAAGGAAATGCCGGAATTCTCCTACCGCCTCAAGGTAAAGGCGGGCCTTACCGGCTACGCGCAGTTTTACGGAAAATACAATACCACGCCCTATGACAAGCTGAAGCTTGATCTGACCTATATCAGAAACTATTCGTTTTTCCTTGATCTGAAGCTCATTCTGCTTACGCCGAAGATCCTCCTTCTGAAGGAGAGTACGGAGGGAGTAAAGCCGGAGGCTGAGGAAGTGAAGGACAGCGAGGGAGAAGCATAAGATGGAACAGAAGCTTCTTACGGTGACGGTTCCCGCCTACAATGCGGAAAAATACCTCGACACCTGCCTCGCCTCACTCTGCCGGGAGGCGGCGCTCAGCCGTCTCGAGGTGCTCGTTATCAATGACGGTTCCACGGATGGAACAAAGACGCTCGCGGAAAGCTGGCAGGCGCGCTATCCGGATACGGTGCGCGTCATCACAAAGGAAAATGGCGGGCATGGATCCGGCATCAACACTGGGATCAGAGAGGCATCCGGACGATACTTTAAGATCGTGGATGCGGACGACTGGGTGGATGCAAATGCATTTCTGAAACTTCTTAAGACACTGGAAGAGACGAACGCGGATGCGGTCGTAAGCGGGTTTTACTGGGCATTTGAGGAAAATGGAAAGACGCCGGACGAATTCCCGCGGAAGGCGGAGATCAAAGAACCGTTTCCGGGCGTGGAATACGGAAAGCTCTACCGGTTCAATGAGATCGCTGCGAAGTGTTATCTCAAGATGCACGGGCTTACCTGGCGCACGGATGTGCTTCGGTCGCATGAGATCCGGGTGGACGAAAACTGTTATTACGTGGATACGGAATATATCCTGTATCCCATACCATATATAGAAACCGTGCTGTTCATTCCGGACTTTGTCTATCAGTACCGGATCGGACGGAGCGGACAGAGCGTAAGTCCCGAGCGTATGCAGAAAAATGCTGCACACTATGACAGGGTGATGAAATCTGTCTGCGGTTTTACAGAACGCTGCAGGACGGGAGACATCCCGTGTACGCCGGAAAAGCTTGCCTACATCAATGGAATTGCGGCACGTGCGGCGGCCGGGAAGATCAAGGTCATTCTGAGCTTCCCGCCGGACAGGAGATATAAGGAAGCGCTGCGTACCTTTGATCAGGAACTGAAGAAGGATTTCCCGGATATTTACGCGGCGAACAGAAACAAGGCGGTAAAACTGCTGAGAATGAGCAACTATTTGCTGTACAGACCGGCAGCATGGATGCTCAGGCAAACAAAGCGATAAGGAAATATCAATGCACCTACAAACGATTTTAAAACCGGATAAGCAGATCTGTGAGGTGGAAGAATTATATTTTCACAGAGATGGGAAGCTGCTGCAGGCAGACGGATTTTTCAATCTCTTTTACATTGAAAAGAGAAAGAAGTATACCGCACTGGAGCGGCTGTTTCTCTGCATGGAGCTAAAGGGATTTTCGAAGATCCATCTGATGCATGACAGGGAAGAGATCGCCTCTGAGACGCTTTCCCCGGCAGAGAAATGCGCGTACCGCCTTGAACTTCCGTATCAGGAGACGGAGCGCGGCGTGTTCTGGTTCAGTCTTGAAAAAGAACCGGAAGTAAAACTCGCTGCAGGAACGAATGCAGAAACGGAATGGGAGCAGATCGACGGCTGGTATGAGGGCGAGGCTTCAGCATACAATGAGATCAATATCGCAGCGGATATCTGCACCTACCGGAGAGAAGATTATGTGCTCCGCAACTTGCAGAGCATCTGCAGCCATATATTCAGCAATGAGGCGCTGGAGGTAAGAGACCATCTCCGCGTGTGGCTCATCGACAATGGACAGACGCTTTCCTCGCATGAAGGAATACAGAAGCTGCTTGCGGGTGAAAACAGGATCACAGTCTGCCCGAATAAAAATGCGGGCGGCGCTGGCGGCTTTACCAGGGGCATGATCGAGGTACTGCAGAAGAAGGAAGAACTGAAGCTCACGCATGTGCTGCTCATGGACGACGACGCCGTATTTGCGCCGGATCTGTTTGTACGGCTATACGGACTTTTGACGACGCTGAAGCAGGAGTATAGGGATATCACGGTCGGCGGAAACCTGATGCGGGAGGACTATCCGTATCTGCAGCAAGCCTGCGGCGAGCGCTTTGAAAACTTCTCGGTACAAAACAGCTATGAGCTTAAGGATATGCGGGAGTATGAGAACTGCGTATCTGACTATATGACCGCTCCGGTCATGCCAGAGGGTACCTACAGCGGCTGGTGGTGCTGCTGTTATTCCCTCAATACGGTCAGAAAAGACAATCTTCCGCTTCCGCTCTTTATCCACCATGATGATATCGAGTTTGGCATGCGCAATCAGGATAAGGGAATCGTGTTCCTGAACGGAATCGGCGCATGGCACAGGGGATTTGAACTGACGTTTTCGGGGGTCAACCGGTATTATGACGTGCGCAATGCCCTGATGACGATGGCATTTTTCTATCCGGAGAAATCCACGCTTGCGGTGCTTAAGTATGTGTGGAAGGCGATGACAAGTGCGTTGATCTCCTACCGCTACGCAGAAACGGAACTGGCCTATCAGGGCTTCCGGGATTTCTGCAGGGGACCCAAATGGCTCATCAGGCAGAATCCGGAACAGCTTAATAATGCTCTGCGCGCACAGATCAAGCTGGAACCTTATGAAGCTTTAAAAGAAAAGCTGACAGAACAGGAATACCATATGGCTGTCCGCAGAATGGAACAATATGCGGATGCATTTGGGGTGGAGCAGATCCTGCATAACCACGACCCGGAAAAACGCAGAGGCGGCAAAAAAAAGAAGCTGACATTTAACGGCTGGAGCCTTCCTGCAAAGCGGCGTAAGAACGGAGAGATACGGACGATTTCCGCATTGGATTCCCCGTTTGAGGCTTACAGGGAAAAACAGATCATACTGTTTGAACCGTTCAGCAGAAAGGCTGTTCTTGCAAAAAAAGATTATCAGGAACTGCTGAAAGCGGCAGGTCTATACTGGAAAGCCCTGATGCTGATCGTATTCCGCTATCCCAAAGCGGCAAGGGCATATCGTAAGCACAGGAATCAGATTACCGGTTATGGAACATGGATAAAGTATCTGGGGATTAAATAATACGGAAAACAGGAATAATCACGATGAAGATTTGGATAGACAGAATTAATATTTTTCTGAAATATAAGGACTTATTGTATCAGCTTGTAACAAGGGACATTAAACTTAAGTACAGACGAAGTATTCTCGGATATCTGTGGAGCGTCCTGAACCCGCTGTTTGTTATGATCATCATGACCATCGTATTTTCAACGATGTTCAGCCGGAATATCGAGAATTTCCCGGTCTATCTGTTTACAGGAAAGATGCTGTTTGATTTCCTGTCTGTTTCCACGACACAGGCAATGACCTCGGTAACAGGAAATGCTTCTCTCTTGAAGAAGACCTATGTGCCAAAGTATATTTTTACGCTTTCTAAGGTAACGAGCTGCATGGTGGATCTGGTGTTTTCCTTTGGCGCACTGCTGATCGTTATGCTGGTGACGAGAGCCCATATATACTGGACCTTCTGGCTGTTTCCAATCGTGGTAGTACAGATCTATATTTTCTGCTGCGGACTGGGATTTTTTCTTGCAGAGTTCAATGTGTTTTTCCGAGATGTTCAGTATATCTACCATGCGGTGATTACTGCGTGGATGTATCTGACCCCGATTTTCTATCCAGTTGAATCTCTTCCGGATACTGTGCAGTTTTTTGTAAAAGGTCTGAATCCTGTATACTATTATGTGGCGCAGTTCAGAGACCTCGTATACTATGGAAGAATACCGGGATGGCGTGTATTCTGGGGCGGATGGATCATCGCATTTGTAATGTTGGCATTTGGTCTGTGGACATTTAAGAAAAAACAAGACGAGTTTATTCTGTATATTTAACTGATATAGGAGATATGATGGAAGAATACGCAATTGAAGTAGATAATCTCACAATACGCTTCAATCTGGCAAGTGAAAAGGTGGACAACCTTAAAGAATATGTGATCAAGCTGATGAAAAAGGAACTGATCTTTCAGGAGTTCCTTGCACTGCAGGATGTCTCACTGAAAGTAAAGCGCGGAGAAGCATGGGCGCTGATCGGTGTGAATGGTTCAGGTAAATCTACGCTGCTGAAAGCAATCAGCGGTATTATAAAACCTTATAAGGGTACAATCAAAGTAAACGGAGAAATTGCCCCATTGATTGAGCTGGGAGCCGGATTTGATCAAAATCTGACAGCAAGGGAAAATATATATCTCAATGGTACAGTGCTCGGAAACTCCAAAAAGTTCATGGATGAACACTTTAATGAGATCGTGGATTTTGCAGAACTCTGGGATTTCCTTGATACACCGATCAAAAACTTTTCTTCCGGTATGTCGGCAAGACTTGGATTTTCTATCGCTACAATGGTTAGACCGGATATTCTGATCGTGGATGAAATTCTGGCAGTCGGAGACTTCCTGTTCCAGAAGAAATGCATGGAACGTATGGAGAAACTAATGGGATCCGGAACGACATTACTCTTTGTGTCGCATAACGTGGAAACTGTTAAAAAGATATGCGATCATGCTCTGTGGCTTGATAAAGGACGCGTGAAGATGAGTGGAGATGTCGAAAGTGTATGTAATGCATATGCTGATTATAAAAAATAATACAAATTGATGTCGTGGTGATATGAGGAGGTGAGTTCATGGATTTAAAGAAAATATACAGACGTTTACTGCCGGTTTCGAAAGAAGCTTTTCATAATGATACAGAAAAAAGAAATAAAGATTTGCAGGACTTAAAAAAACAACTGGAGGAGCTTAAACAGCAACAGAAAGAAGAGATAAAACAGGTACATATAAGTCAACAACAATGTCAAGAGTTGCTTGAGAAATATCAGCAGGCGCTGGAAGAAATAAGATTATTGACTGCGGAAGGCGGAAAGAAGCTGGAGCAAATGCAAAGTGCTCAAATACAGAACACAGAAACAATAAGAGTACAGTATGAAAAGATGCTCTCAGCAGAGACACAGGGACAGGAGCTGATTAAGAAAAATACGGAACTCATTCAGAGGGTGGGAAAAGAAAACCATGACGCATCCAGATTTGCGAAAGAAGCCGTATGGGCAGACGTTTATCATGATACGGTTGCCGCTTCAGAATGGCTGAAGGAAAAGACATTTTCTCCCGGACGGTGGGCAATTGGATATCCGGTTTTATATACACTGTATCGAGTTTTGGATGAATTTAAGCCAAAAAATATTTTGGAACTAGGATTAGGACAAAGTACAAAACTGATCTCCCAATATGTTGCTTCACATGAAGATGTAATGCACAAGGTTGTTGAACATGATGAATCCTGGATCGAATTCTTTAAGAATGGAAATACGATATCTGAACGGACGCAGATTATTCATAAGCAGCTTGATGAGATGACGTTGAATGATAAAGAACATATCAGATGCTACAAGAATTTTGCCGAGGGGATTATGCCGGGGAAATATGATCTGATATTCATAGATGCGCCGATTGGTTGGGATATGAAAGATTATTCAAGAGTGGATGTGTTAACTATCCTTGAGGAATGCCTGCCAACGTCTTTTGTTATTATGATGGATGATTCTCAGCGAAGTGGAGAGAAGCAGACGATTACGCTGTTGGAAAAGCGTTTACAGGAAATGGGAATAGAATATGAAACAGGTGTATACAATGGAGAGAAACAAACATTTATGCTAACGAGTAAAAAAGATGGATTTCTTTGTTCAATGTAGAGGTTGAATGATATATAAACACTAATTATTAGGCTGTTTTTCTCTATGAATTTGAAATCTACAACAGCCAAATATTCGAAACATAAATTAGGAGTACCTTATGAAACCGAAAGTATCTGTTATTATGCCCTCTTTAAATGTGTGTGCATATATTAAGGAAAGTATTGAGAGCGTAAAGAATCAAACACTTAAAGAAATTGAAATCATCTGCGTTGATGCTGGATCTACAGATGGTACATTAGAAATATTACAAGAGTATTCTTCTGAAGATCCGCGTATCAAATTGATCATTTCAGATAAAAGAAGTTATGGTTATCAAATGAATCTGGGTCTTTCAGCTGCGACGGGGGAATATATCGGTATTGTTGAGACTGATGATTTTGTTGCAAAGAATATGTATGAAGTATTATACAATATAATGCTTGATAATTCATTGGATGTAGTGAAATCAAATTATAAAAAGTTTTATTCTCATGGTAGTGAATTTACTCCATATCCAGTGTTAAATGATGACCCAACACATTTATGTAAATATAATCAAGTATTTAATCCTATTGACTTCCCAGGCATCTTTTGTATTCAGCCAACAACATGGACTGCTTTATATAGGACAGATTTTATCAGAAATAATGATATCGTTTATAATGAAACTCCGGGGGCATCCTATCAGGATGTTGGTTTTTCATTCCAGACATTATATTGTGCCCAAAGAGTTATGGTTGTAGACAAATACTTTCATTGCTATCGACTTGATAATGAAAGCTCATCTAGTAATTCATCAGCAAAAGTTTTTTGTATGTCTGAGGAATACAATTATATAGAGGACTTTTTAAAAAAACACCCGTCCAATCGTTCAAAAGTTATGCCTTATTTGGTTAGACGGAAATTTTCCTCTTATTTGTGGACATATGGAAGAGTATCTGCTGAGTATCAACAAGCCTTTTATTTTCGCTTTGTTAATGAATTTGAAAAGTACTCGCAACAGGGATTAATTAATTATAGTTTGTATAGTGATTATTTAAGCAAGCAATTAACGTGGATGTTAAGAGATAAAGATAGTTATTTTCGAAATACTGCAAAAATTTATCAAAATAATAGTTCTATAAAATGGTTAGAGACCGAAATTCCATTGAATACGAAACCTCAAATTATCGTATCATTGACATCATATCCCGCAAGAATCAATTATGTTGCAACATCGATTCGCTCTTTAATGGAACAGACGATGAAGGCGGATATGATAGTTTTATGGCTAGCTGAAGAACAATTTCCGAATCTAGAGAAGGATTTACCAACGCAGCTTTTAGAGTTGAAAAAACAAGGACTAGTTATACGGTGGTGCGACAAGGATCTTAAATCACATAAAAAATATTATTATGCAATGTTGGAATATCCGGATGAGATTATTATTACTGCAGATGATGACTTAATTTATTCGCCCGATTCTATTGAGACTTTATATCAGTCATATCTTGAGTTTCCAAATTGCGTCTCTGCGTTAAGATGTCACTTGCCGATTTTTACTCAGGATGGTAGATTGGAGAATTATAAGAATTGGAAAATGTGTTATTCTGAATTAATCGGAATTCCTTCAATGACATTATTTGCTACTAGCGGTGGTGGAACGCTCTATCCTCCTAAATGTATGCATAGCGAGTTATTTAATATTGATGCTATGTTGGCATGTTGTCCGTATGCAGATGATATTTGGATGAAATTTATGCAGTTGATGAGTGAGACTCCAACGGTCATGGTTCGTCCAGATCAGCCTTTAAAATATGTTGCAGATTCTCAGAAAGAAGCATTATGGCATACAAATTTAAATGATGGGGGAAATGACTTACAAATAGCAAATATTCTTGAAAGATATAATGAGTATTATGGTGCTGAAGATACATTGCTAAAGCGCATGCAGTTTGGTACCATATGTCCGTTGCCTAAAGTTAAACGACCAAAAGTCAGTATCATTATGCCAATATATAATGCTTCAGAATATTTAAGAGAAAGTCTCGATAGTGCATGTAAGCAAAATATAGAGGATATAGAAATTATATGTATAGATGATGGGTCAACGGATGATTCTTTGGAAATATTGCATGCTATGTCTGAACAAGATCCTCGAATCATTATTCTCAAACAAAACAACCAAGGTTCTGGTATTGCTAGAAATAACGGATTATATAGAGCAGGTGGAGAATTTATTAGTTTTCTGGATGCAGATGATAAATATCCTGATGAAAGTACGCTTCAAAATTTATATAATTTGGCAAAAGAAAATAATTTGGAAATCTGTGGCGGTTCAATGAGTGTGCTACAGTTAAATGGAAAGATAAAGGATAAATTTTCTGGCTCAATAGCAGGACAAGCGTTTTCCGCTGAAGGAATCAGAGAATATGCAGAGTATCAATTTGAATATGGATATCAAAGATTTATATATAGAAGAAGCATGTTAAGGAAAAACAAAATAAATTTTCCTGATTATCTAAGATTCCAAGATCCGCCATTTATGGTGAAGGCTATGATATGTGCAGGTAAGTTTTATCATATACCAGCGCCTACATATTTGTACAGAGAAGGGCACAAGTCAGTCAACTGGACAGAAAGAAAGGTATGTGATCTTATTCATGGATTAATTGACCTATTAGATATATCATCTAATCACAATTTTGTGAAAATGCATATGAGCATTGTATACAGGTTTTGCAATGATTTTAATGATATTATAATGAATAATCTTAAATATCCAGAAGTGGCAAGATTGGTTTTGGAGGCAAATGCGCATGTAAACAATGCCCTTTTAGGTCTTAATAATGGATTGGTTTTGAAGCCTGCAATAGCACTTTTTCAAAAGGATTTGTTAAGTGTATTGGAAAAAGAGTTCATACCGAGTGATGAAAATAATGCAAGAATTGCAAAATCAAAGTTAGGAGGTGTAAAAAGATTACCAAGTAATAATTATGACAAAGCTCATATCCAAAATTTAGAAAATGAATTAAAGTGTATTCGGAGATCCGTTTCATTTAGAATTGGACGAGTTATTACTTTTACTCCACGAAAAATCCGTGGAGGTATTCGATGCTGCCGTGAACATGGTGCGCTCTATACGGTACGCAGAACAGGTCAAAAAGTCATCTCTTTCATTAAAAAATGATTAAATGATATAAAAAAATCTCAACCTGCCACGCAAAGTGGCGGGTTGAGATTAGTATAAGGATATAAGTAAAATAGGATCACAAGAGTAAGATATTATCGTTTCATAAGTAAAGAGCACATGAAAAAAGAAAAAAAACTCACAGTAATAATTCCTATCTACAATATGCAAAAATATCTGAAAGAGTGTCTTGATAGTGCATTAGGACAAACTTTGGAAGATATTGAACTTATCTGTGTGGATGATGGATCAACAGATCAGTCTCTGAATATTCTGAAGGATTATAGCAAAAAGGATGATAGAATTACGATCATTCATCAGGAAAACAAGGGCGTTTCGGCTGCTCGGAATATAGCAATAGAGAAAGCTAAATCAAAATATGTGTGTTTTATGGATCCGGATGACCTTTATCCGGATAAAACTGTATTAGAGGATTTATATATAGCCGCTGAAATACATAATGCGCAGATCTGTGGGGGCTCTTTCAGCCATTATGATCAGGAGACCGGTAAACTGACTACAGTATTTGCCGGTGCCTATCTACCGTATACATTTAAGGAAGATGGTTATGTAGATTATAAAGATTATCAGTTTGATTATGGCTATCACCGTTTTATCTACGATCTGGATTTGCTGAAAGAGAATAAAATTGTCTTCCCACCTTATAAAAGATTTCAGGATCCGCCTTTCTTTGTAAAAGCGATGCTTGCAGCAGGACGGTTTTATGCATTAAAAAGAGTAAGTTACCAATATCGTTTAGGTCATCAGTCCCCGATATGGAGTACTGACAAGCTGATCGATTTCTCTAAAGGGATCTGTGACAATCTAAAGATATCAGCGGAAAATGGATTAAATGAACTGCATGCATATACTGTACAACGTATTGTGGAGCATAAAGAAGTGTTTTTAGAGAATGCAGGCAAGCTTTTTGATATAAGGATACAGAGGAGTCTCTATACATTTTTATTATTGACGAGACCAGATATGCTTCAGGAAAGTGAATATAAAGTGGAAGCAGAAGCTTTATTCGATGTATTTCGTGAACTAATCATGGATGACACTACGTGGAAGAAACGATATATTGAATTAAAAGAAACAGAAACTTTTAAGGTTGGGAAAGCAGTGCTATGGTTGCCAAGAAAACTTATGATGGCAGTTAAAAAGCAGAGATAACAAGTTGGAAGATACTCGAATATGAGCTCAAAGGAGTGAAAGATTATGAAGATCGCAGTTGCAGGAACCGGATATGTAGGATTATCGCTGGCCACATTGCTTGCACAGCACAACGAAGTGTGGGCAGTTGATATCATTGAGGAAAAAGTTAATCTGATCAATCAAAAAAAGTCTCCGCTTCAGGATGACTATATTGAAAAATATCTTGCAGAAAGGGATCTGCAGCTTACTGCCACGCTGGATGCGGAAGCTGCTTATAAAGATGCAGAATTTGTTATCATTGCAGCTCCGACGAACTATGACAGCCAAAAGAATTTCTTTGATACATCAGCGGTAGAGGCGGTGATCGAGCTTGTGCTCAAGTATAATCCGAATGCGATCATGGTGATCAAATCAACTATTCCGGTAGGATATACGGCATCAGTACGCGAAAAATATCACTGTAATAATATTATCTTCAGCCCTGAGTTTTTAAGAGAGAGTAAAGCGCTTTATGATAATCTTTATCCAAGTCGTATTATTGTTGGAACGGATGTACAGGATGAGAGACTGACTAAGGTAGCAGAGACTTTTGCAGATCTTCTGAAAGAGGGCGCTTTAAAAGAAGAGATCGATACACTGATCATGGGATTTACTGAGGCGGAAGCAGTAAAGCTTTTTGCAAACACTTATCTTGCACTGCGCGTATCCTATTTTAATGAGCTGGATACCTATGCGGAGATGAAGGGATTGAATACAAAGCAGATCATAGATGGAGTCTGCCTGGATCCGAGAATTGGAAGTCATTATAATAATCCTTCGTTTGGTTATGGAGGATACTGCCTGCCGAAGGATACAAAGCAGCTTTTGGCAAACTATCAGGATGTACCGGAGAACCTGATTGAAGCGATCGTAGAAAGCAATCGTACCAGAAAAGACTTTATTGCAGATCGTGTACTTCAGCTTGCCGGATGCTACGCATATACGGATGACAATAATTATGCACCTTCAGAAGAAAAGGAAACTGTGATTGGCGTATATCGTCTTACCATGAAATCCAACTCCGATAATTTCCGTCAGAGCTCTATTCAGGGAGTTATGAAGCGCATAAAAGCAAAGGGCGCTACGGTAATCGTATATGAACCGACACTGGAAGATGGAAGCACGTTCTTTGGAAGCAGAGTGGTAAATGATTTGCAAAAATTCAAGGACCAGTCACAGGCGATTATTGCGAATAGATATGATGAATGTCTGGATGATGTGAAGGAAAAAGTGTATACGAGAGATTTGTTTGGAAGGGATTAGATATTTTGGAAATAGTAGGCTCTTTGGCATAATTCCTCAATATAGTGGCAGATATATGTCAGATAATAAAAAGGAGATTATTAAAAAATGTTAATAGAAAAAACAGATAAGGAAAAAGAGCGGTATTTGCTAATGGGAATATCTTTAGGGATCCTCTTCTTAATAGGTATTCATAAGTTAACGAATGCTTCTCTTTGGTATGATGAAACAATCGAATTTTATTATTCAAAGTTTCTATTTGGCTTGGTACCCGATGGGTTAAGCCATACCAATATATATGAGCGAATTGTCAGTACATTTCAACCGCCATTGTATAACGTAGTTATGTTTTTTTGGCTTAATA
>JAUNHA010000069.1 GCA_030524135.1 Eubacteriales bacterium | reverse complement strand
ACCGTGCCGTCCTTGATGCGGATGCACTTCATGTCCTGTCCGCCGATATCAAGGATGCAGTCCACCTCCGGGTCAAAAAATGCCGCGGCGTAGTAATGGGAGATCGTCTCGACCTCTCCTTCGTCAAGCAGAAAAGCTGCCTTCAAAAGCGCTTCTCCGTATCCGGTGGAGCAGGAATAGGCGATATTTGCCTCTTTCGGCAGCAGCGCCTTGATCTCGGAAATGGCACGGATCGCCGTTGCGAGCGGGGATCCGTTGTTATTGTCGTAAAACTTGTAAAGGAGAGACCCGTCCTCACCGACAAGCGCCGCCTTCGTGGTCGTGGAACCCGCGTCGATGCCGAGATAGCAGTTTCCCCTGTAGGTTGAAAGGTCTGCCGTCCTGACATTGGCCTTTTCATGCCGTTTTGTGAAAGCGGCATACTCCTCCTCGCTTACAAACAGCGGATCAAGGCGCTTTATTTCCGTATCCATGCGGATGCCGGAACGAAGCTTTGCTTCCAGATCGGAAATCGACACGGAGGGCGCTGTGGCCGCGCTCCGGTTGATCACATCCGCGCGTTCGTCCGCGGGAATGTTCATTGCGGAACCGATCGCGGCAAAAAGATGGGAGTGCTCCGGCGCGATGATCTGTTTCTCCGTAAGGTTAAGCGTGCGGATAAATGCCGCGCGAAGCTCCGGAAGAAAGTGCAGCGGACCGCCTAAAAACGCGACGTTTCCGCGGATCGGCTTGCCGCAGGCAAGGCCTGAGATCGTCTGGTTTACGACTGCCTGAAAGATGGATGCGGACAGATCTTCCCTGGTCGCGCCATCATTGATCAGCGGCTGGATATCTGATTTTGCAAATACGCCGCAGCGTGCGGCGATCGGATAGATCGCCTTATAATTTTTGGCATAGTCATTAAGCCCTTTTGCGTCTGTCTGCAGGAGGGATGCCATCTGGTCGATGAAGGAACCGGTGCCGCCTGCGCAGATTCCGTTCATACGCTGGTCGATGCCGCCCGTAAAATAAATGATCTTCGCATCCTCTCCGCCGAGCTCGATCGCGACGTCGCACTGCGGCGCATAATCCTGAAGGGATGTGGCGACAGCGACGACCTCCTGCACAAAGGGCACCTCAAGATGCTTTGAAATGCTTAATCCGCCGGAGCCTGTGATCGCCGGACGGAGCCTTACCTCCCCGAGCTTCTGCTTTGCTTCGGAAAGCAGATCCGCGAGGGTATTCTGAATATTTGCGAAATGTCTGCGGTATTCCGCAAAGAGCACCTTTGATGCCTTGTCCAGAATTGCAATCTTTACGGTCGTGGAGCCGATATCGATCCCGAGCCGGAAGGACTTTTCTGTATTCGTTACGTCAAATGTGTTGCTTTGGTTTTCCATAGAACCTCTCTTGATTTTTCTGTTATTGCGATAATAGGAAGCCTCATGGCGCCGGAAACAGGTTTTTGCCGGCTGTATGCCCCTATATATTAAATATGTAAAAACAGCTTCGATTTTTACATCTTGTTATGATATTACAAATGCCCGGACTTGTCTATTACGAAATTGTAAAAAAAACGTAAACTATTTTTCTCTGTATCGTTCGGGGTTTACAAACCGGTACGGAAAAGATATACTTAGAATCCGGCGGGATTGCGAATGCAGCGCCGATTTCAGCCGAAGGAGGGGGAAGCCGATGATACGTTATTTTATCACCGAGAACGGGACGATGAGCGAAAAAGAGCTGGCGCTTCCGGGGTCATGGATCGTAATGACGAGACCCGGAGCGATGGAAATCTCCATGATTGCCGAGAAATACAGGATTGATCCCGACGACCTCCGGGCACCGCTCGATGAAGAAGAGAGATCCCGTATCGAGGTGGAAGATGACTATACCGTGATCGTTGTGGACATCCCGGCGATCGAGGAGCGCAGCGGCACCGACTGGTTTGTTACGCTGCCGCTCGGTATTTTTATTACGGATGAGGTGATCATTACGGTATGCCTGCAGGATACGCCTGTGCTCGGCGCATTTATGGACGGACGCGTGCGTGAGCATTATACCTATATGAAGACCCGCTTCATTCTGCAGATTCTCTACAGAAATGCATCGCTGTTTCTGCAGTACCTGCGTATCATAGACAAAAAATCGGAGCTGATCGAGAACAGCCTCCACAAATCCCAGAGAAACAAGGAGCTGATCGAGCTTCTGGAGCTGGAGAAATCCCTGGTCTATTTCACGACCTCGCTCAAGAGCAATGAAATGGTGCTGGAGAAGCTTATGAAGATCGGCAGGATCAAAAAATATCCGGAGGACGAGGATCTTCTTGAGGATGTTATCGTCGAAAACCGGCAGGCGATCGAGATGGCGAATATTTACAGCGGAATCCTTTCCGGGACGATGGATGCGTTCGCTTCTGTTATCAGCAATAACCAGAACCTCGTTATGAAGACCCTTGCCGCGATCACCATCGTTATGTCTATCCCGAATATCATCGCCGGACTTTACGGCATGAACGTGGCGGGCATCCCGCTTAAGGATAACCCCATGGCATTTGCGATCGTCTGTCTGATCACGCTCGGCATCGTTCTGCTTGTAACGCTGATCTTAAAGCACAAGGATATGTTTTGATTTAGAAAGGCACCTATGCGAAGCTACAATGAATTTAAGTTTAAATACCAGAGATATGCGATCCGCAATCTCTCGACCTATGTTTCCATTTTATTTGCTGTTGGCTATCTGATCTCTCTTGTGATGCCGCAGCTTTTTAATCTGCTGGTCTTTATGCCGCGTGAAGTGATGCACGGCCAGGTCTGGCGCATTGTTACGACTGTTGTCTATCCGCCGGTGGGCGGAAATGTGTTCTGGGCCGTGCTCGGGATCTATGTTTATTACAATATGGCGACGAGTCTCGAGCACTGGTGGGGCAGCTTTAATTTTAATGTTTATTTCTTTTCGAGCGTTCTCGTGGGAGAGCTCGGTACGCTGATTTTTTATCTGGTGACGGGGTTTGATCTCCCGTTTATCCCGGTCTATATGTATTTTTCTGTGTTTATGGCGTATGCCATCACATTTCCGGGCGCCGTGTTCCTTCTGTTTTTCGTGCTTCCGGTTAAGGCTAAGTATCTTGCGGTTGCCGAGGCGGCAATTTATCTTTATAATTTTATTACCGGCGGTATTTTCGCAAGAATTTACATTCTCTGCGCCCTGATACCGGTCGCGGTCTACTTCTTCGTCTCAATGGGAGGCGGGGGCGGAAATCCGATCGCGAATATCAGACGGAAACTGGAGCAGAGAAAACGCAGAAAAGAATGGCAGGATCAGTGGCGCTGATCTGTATGCCGGGGAGACGGAACGGGGAAAAGAGTAGGGCAGAACGGGAAAGGATTGAAACAAATGAGACATACGAAAATTATCTGCACCATGGGACCGAATGCGGACAACAAGGAGCTTTTGCTGAAAATGGCATCCACATATATGGATGTGGCGCGTTTTAATTTTTCGCATGGAGATTATGCGGAGCATAAGGGACGTCTCGAGCTCCTGAAGGAAGTGCGCAGGGAGGCCGGAAGACCGGTTGCCGCTCTGCTGGATACGAAGGGCCCGGAGATCAGAACGGGCGTGTTGAAGGATCATAAGAAAGTGACGCTTGAGGCGGGACAGGAGATCGTGCTCACGACAGCGGAGTGCGAGGGCACGGCAGAGCGCGTTTTCATCAACTATGCGGGACTTCCTGCTGATGTGGGCGCTGGTCATCATATTCTGATCGACGACGGTCTGATCGATCTTGAGGTGTTAAGCTCGGATGGCAGTGAGATCCGCTGCCGCATCATAAACGGCGGCGAGCTCGGAGAGCGCAAGGGCATCAATGTGCCGAATGTGCGTGTGAACCTTCCGTCACTCACTGAAAAGGATATTGAGGACATTAAGTTCGGCATTGCCGAGGATTTTGATATTATCGCGGCTTCCTTTGTAAGAGATGCCGCGTGCATCCGTCAGATCAGGGAGATCCTGGATGAGGCGGGGTCTGATATGCTGATCATTGCGAAGATCGAAAACCGTGAAGGCATTGAAAATATTGACGATATCATCGAAGCTGCCGACGGTATCATGGTAGCGCGCGGAGATATGGGCGTGGAGATCGCGCCGGAGAAGCTGCCGCACATCCAGAAGTCCATCATCAAAAAGTGCAATGTGGCCGGCAAGATCGTTATTACCGCAACGCAGATGCTTGATTCCATGATCCGCAACCCGAGACCGACGCGTGCCGAGGTGACGGATGTTGCAAATGCAGTATATGACGGTACGGACTGCGTCATGCTTTCCGGAGAGACCGCAATGGGCAAATATCCGTTTGAGGCGCTGCAGATGATGGCGCAGGTCGTTGAGGACACGGAGAATTATATTGACTATGACGCTTACCGCAGCCGGAAAATAAGCCGCATTCAGAGAAATAATATCGCAAATGCGGTATCTCATGCAGCGATCATGACGGCGATGGATCTGAAAGCAAAGGCTGTTATCGCACCGACGCTTACCGGTACCACCGCGCGCATGCTTTCCAAGTGGAGACCGTCCATGCCGATCTATGCGATGAGCCCGTCCATGTCCACGGTCCGCAAGTCGATGATCCTCTGGGGAACAATCCCGTTCTGGTCAAGACGCGCGGATTCGACGGATGCGCTGATCGAAAACTCCATTGACGAGCTGTGCAGGGAAAAGATGCTTGAAGAGGGAGACCGCGCGGTTATTACGGCGGGCATTCTGAGCTACCGCACACGGCACGGCGCGGCAACGGATACGAATGTTATGAGAGTGGTTGAAATACACTAAGCACTGCTTTGTGACCGAAGGAGAGGGTGAACGTCATGGAAGAAAAATGTCCGGTTAAGCTGTTGTCCCGTACGCTTGCGCATCAGGGAAAGATTCTCAAAATGTATGACGACTATGTCGAAGTGAACGGGCGGACGACGCACTGGGATTTTATTCACCATGACGGCGCCGCCGCGGTCCTGCCGGTGCTCGCGGATGGGCGAATCCTGATGGTGCGCCAGTACCGGCACGCGCTCTCGAGGTATACGCTGGAGATCCCTGCCGGCAAGGTGGACAGTCCGGATGAACCGAAGATCGACTGCGCAAGGCGTGAGCTCGAGGAAGAGACGGGATATGCCGCGGATGAGCTGATTCCGCTTATCAACGTCAATACGACGGTCGCTTTCTGTGATGAATTTATCGAGATCTTCCTTGCGGAAAATCTCAGGAAAACCGAACAGCATCTCGATGAGGATGAGGATATTACGCTGGAGCCATGGGCGCTTCCGGATCTCATTTCGCTCATTTTTTCCGGGAAAATGACTGATTCAAAAACCGTGGCGGCAATTCTTGCCTACGCGGCTAAAAAAAATTGTTGTAAAGGATCAAATGCCGCTTTATAATATTTAAGACTGTTTCAGTAAAAGCGGGTGGAGTAGAAGCGGGATAGTATCTATCCCGCATTTTGTGGGTTATGAAAGAACTTATCAGGTGCTTTGGCACTTATCTTTTAACAGAGCGCGGCGCATCCCAGAATACGCGGCTTTCCTATGAACGCGATATAAGGGCACTTTCTGAGCATCTTACGGAGAGAGGGATCATGGAAGCCGAGCAGGTGGGACCGGGAGATCTCTGTGCATATATTGCCGCTCTTAAGGATGCGGGGAAGAGCGCGTCCACGGTCTCAAGGAGCATTGCCGCGATCCGGGCGTTCTTTGCATATCTGAATGAAAGAAATATTCTTGCCTCCGATCCGGCTGCCATGCTGAAGGCGCCGAAGGTTGTAAAGAAGACGCCGGAGGTGCTGGCTGACGGAGAAGTGGAGCGCCTTCTGGAAGTGCCTTCCCTGAAGACGCCGAAGGGAATGCGCGACCGTGCGATGCTGGAGCTTCTGTATGCGACGGGGCTTCGGGTTTCCGAGCTTACAGGGCTTATGATCGGCGATGTTGATAAAAAGCAGCATATGCTGATCGTGCGGGGCGGGTCAAAGACGAGGCTTGTGCCCTATGACAGACGCAGTGCGAGATATCTTGGCAGATACATGGATACGGCGCGCGGCCAGCTGCTCGGGGAAGCGGAAACGGAAACGCTGTTTGTCAATTGTCAGGGCGAGGAGATGAGCCGGCAGGGCTTCTGGAAGCTGATAAAGAAATACGGCCGTGAAGCGGGGATCGAAGCAAAGCTCACGCCGCATATGATGCGCCATTCCTTTGCGGTCCATGCATTGAAAAACGGAACGGATTTAAAACAGCTCCAGACTATTTTGGGACACAGCGATGCATCAACAACGCACAGCTATATGGAACTGGGGCTGTAAACGAATAAATCATTTTTCAGGAGAAACGTTTATGAAAAGAGAAAGACTGGAAGACTATGTGAGAACGATCCCGGATTTTCCGGAGGAAGGTGTTATGTTCCGTGACATCACGACGATCCTCAAGGATCCGGACGGACTGGAGATGGCGGTAGACGGCCTCTGCGATCTGGTAAAGGATCTGGATTTTGATCTGGTGGTGGGGCTTGAGTCGCGCGGATTTATTTTTGGCGTTCCGCTTGCGTACAGGCTTCACAAGGGATTCATTCCGATCCGTAAAAAGGGCAAGCTTCCGGCGGAAACGCTGTCCATGCGGTATGACCTTGAATACGGACAGGCGGAGATCGAAATTCACAGGGATGCGATCAAGCCGGGACAGCGGGTGATCATTGTGGATGACCTGATCGCGACCGGCGGAACCTGCGAGGCGACCTGCAGAATGGTGGAGACGCTCGGCGGTGTGGTTGCGAAGATCTGTTTTGTCATGGAGCTGCAGGGATTAAAGGGCAGGGAAAAGCTCGCACAGTATGATGTGCAGTCTCTGATCGAATATCCGGGAAAATAAAAAAGGGGGGCTGTCGGTTAATATCGAGTTTTGACCCCTAAACATGAAGAATGAGACAGATCTTGATT
>JAUNHA010000068.1 GCA_030524135.1 Eubacteriales bacterium | reverse complement strand
ATTACGGATATCGACCCGATCAGGTACGACCTGCTGTTTGAGCGCTTTCTCAATCCGGAACGTGTGTCCATGCCGGATATTGACGTGGACTTCTGCTATGAAAGAAGGCAGGAGGTCATCGACTATGTAGTGCAGACTTACGGAAAAGATGACGTGGCACAGATCATTACCTTCGGAACCATGGCGGCAAAGGGCGTGATCAGGGACGTTGGACGCGTGCTCGACATTCCTTACGCAAAATGTGACCAGATCGCAAAAATGGTGCCGGGGGATCTTGGAATGACGCTCTCCAGAGCGCTTGAAATCAGTCCGGATCTGAAAAAGGCCTATGCTGAGGATACAGAGGTAAAATATCTGATCGATATGTCCCTGAGGCTGGAGGGGCTTCCGCGTCACACCAGCATGCACGCGGCAGGCGTCCTGATCGCACGGACAAACGTTGATGAATACGTGCCGCTTGCGAGAAACCAGGACGGCGCGATCGTAACTCAGTTTACGATGACGACACTTGAGGAGCTCGGTCTTCTCAAGATGGATTTCCTCGGTCTCCGGACGCTTACCGTGATCCGGCATGCCATTTTGCAGGCGGAGGAAAACTACGGCGTACACATCGATCTCGATCAGATCGACTATGCGGACAAAAAGGTATTTGAAATGATCTCGCGCGGGGAGACTTCGGGCGTGTTCCAGCTTGAGTCTGCCGGGATGACTTCGTTTATGAAGGAGCTGAAGCCGGAGACGATCGACGACATTATCGCGGGGCTCTCCCTTTACCGGCCGGGTCCGATGGATTTCATTCCGCGTTATATCAAAGGAAAAAACAACAAGGCGGATGTGGTCTATGAATGTCCGGAGCTTGAACCTATACTGAAGACGACCTACGGATGCATCGTGTATCAGGAGCAGGTAATGCAGATCGTGCAGAAGCTTGCGGGATACAGTCTGGGGCGGGCGGACCTTGTGCGCCGCGCCATGTCGAAGAAAAAGGCTTCCGTCATGCTCAAGGAGCGGCAGAATTTTATTTACGGAAATCCGGAGGAGGGCGTTGCCGGATGTGTGGCAAACGGCATTCCGGAGGCTGTGGCAAACCGTATTTTTGATGAGATGACGGATTTTGCATCCTATGCGTTCAACAAGTCTCATGCGGCGGCTTATGCTGTGGTGTCCTATCAGACCGCATGGCTTAAGTATTATTATCCGGCAGAATTCATGGCGGCGCTCATGACCTCCGTGATCGACAATATCAACAAGATTTCCGAATATATCCAGACCTCGCGCCAGATGGGGCTTAAGATTGCGGCGCCGGATATCAACCGGGGAAGCTACGGCTTCCTTTCTGCGGGCGGCAAAGCCGGGCAGGAAGGAGGGGAGATTCTGTACGGACTGTCCGCGATCAAGGGCGTCGGCCGTACGGTCGTCGAAGAGATCGCAGCGGACCGGAAGGAGCACGGGGTATTTCTGGATCTGGAGGATTTCATCTCCAGAATGCAGCAGAGCGTAAACCGGAAGGCGACCGAGTATCTGATCAAGGCAGGTGCCTTTGACTGCTTCCCGGGAAACCGGCGGCAGAAGATCGAGGCGCTGCCGGAAATGATCGACCGGGCGGGAAGCAGGCGAAAATCTGGTATTTCCGGACAGATGTCCCTCTTCGATCTTGCGGATGAAGCCGGTAGTACGGAGTTCAAGGTCCAGCTTCCGCCGCTTCCGGAATATGACAAGGAGACGCTGCTTGCGTATGAGAAGGAGGCGACCGGTCTTTATATCAGCGGACACCCGATCGAGAGCTATCTGGACAGCTATCAGCGGATCGTCAATACGGTGTCCTCGTCCTTTTCCGTAAGTGAGGATACGGGCAGATGCCCGCTGTCTGACGGACAGCGCGTGATCTGCGGAGGCGTGGTCGAGGATCTGAAGCTTAAGATCACAAAAAACAACCGTCAGATGTGCTTTCTTACGATCGGAGACCTGTACGGACAGTTTGAAGCCATTGTCTTTCCGAATGTATTTGAACGCATCCGTCCCTGCCTCAGAGCTGACGCAAAGTTATATCTCGCAGGGCATGTGAGCATCGATTCGGATGAGAGCGCGAAGCTCGTTGTGGATAATGCGGCGGAATTTGACAAGCTCCCGAAGGAGGTCTGGATCGCATTTGAAGACAGAACGGCTTATCAGGCGGCGGAGGCGTCCCTTTCGGAACTCTGTCTGTCACATGTGGGAATCTCGGACGTATATGTCTACCTCAGGAAGGAACGCGCGAAAAAGAAGCTGCCTGCCGCACAGAGGCTGGAAGTCAGTGAGGAAACGCTTGAAGCGCTTCGGGGACGATTTGGTGAAAAAAATGTCAAAGTCGTGGAGAAAGCGCTTGACCTAAGAGCTTAAGTTGAGTAGAATCTAATACTTGAGATTAGCTTTTTTACGTAAATTTGATGCAGCGGGAGGTATCTTATGGCAAAAGAAGTGAAAACAATCGGAGTGCTGACGAGCGGCGGTGACGCACCGGGCATGAATGCCGCGATCAGAGCAGTCGTAAGAACAGCAATTTCGGACGGCCTTAAGGTCAAGGGAATCATGCGCGGTTATGCCGGACTTCTGGCAGAGGAGATTATTGACATGGATTCCTCTTCCGTTGCGGATACGATCAACCGCGGCGGTACGATCCTCTATACGGCGAGATGCATGGAGTTCATGACTGCAGACGGACAGAAGCGCGGCGCCGAGATCTGCAAAAAACACGGGATCGACGGAGTTGTCGTAATCGGCGGAGACGGTTCCTATCGTGGTATGGGAAAGCTTTCGGCACTTGGGATCAACTGTGTCGGCGTACCGGGAACCATTGATCTGGATATCGCATGCACAGAGTACACGATCGGATTTGATACGGCGGTCAATACGGCGATGGAAGCGATCGACAAGATCCGTGATACTTCTACTTCACATGAGCGCTGCTCGATCATCGAGGTAATGGGTCGTCATGCCGGATACATTGCACTCTGGTGCGGCATCGGAAACGGCGCGGAGGAAATCCTTTTGCCGGAGCGCTATGACGGAGACGAGCAGGCGATCATCAACCGTATCATAGATGCGAGAAAGCGCGGCAAGAAACACTATATCATTATCAATGCGGAGGGCATCGGACATTCGACCTCCATGGCGAGAAGAATTGAAGCGGCAACCGGCATTGAGACGCGCGCAACGATCCTCGGACACATGCAGCGCGGCGGAAGCCCGACCTGCAAGGACAGAGTATATGCGTCGATCATGGGATCGATGGCGGCGGATCTTCTGGCAGAAGGCAAGACGAACCGGATCGTTGCATACAGGCACGGCGACTACGTGGATATTGATCTTGTGGAGGCGCTGGCAATGCAGAAGGATATTCCGGATGTTTATTACAGCGTATCAAAGAAACTGATGCGCTAAAGCGAGGATATACTGAAGAAATAGAAAAAAATCTTGAGGAGACAGCGGCGGCACGGCCGGAGAGCACGGCAGCCGCTGCCTTTTTCTATGAAAGGACAGGATACGGAAGAACCTATGGAAACAACGGTATTGTGCGGGGCAAATGCCACAAATATGAAATTTTATTTTAATGAAGAGCGCTATGGGATTCTTCCGAAAGCGGTCAAGGAGGAGCTGCGCGTGCTTTGCGTGCTGTACTGCTCGGATGTAGGCGGTGCAATCACGCTTTCCTTTGATGAGACGCACAGACTGCGCATCACGACGCTTGCGCCGATCGATGAGATCGGAGCGGAGCTCAAGGTCAAGGCAATACAGCAGCAATATGAAGAGCTGTTTTCGATGCTGGAGGAATTTTCCAGACAGTTTGACGGGGCGGAGGAGCAGTGATGGATGCCTTAAAGATCGGAAATGTCGAGCTTAAAAACCGCGTGATCATGGCGCCGATGGCGGGCGTGACGGATATCGCATACCGGCTGATCTGCGAGGAAATGGGCGTGGGGCTTGCGGTTACGGAAATGGTCTCGGCAAAAGCCATTTTATATAAAAATAAAAACAATGCGATCATTCTGCAGACGGAGGAACACGAGCATCCGCTGGCAGTCCAGCTCTTCGGATCGGATCCGATGATCATGGCATCGATGGCGGAAAAGATCGCGGAACCGTTTGATATCATTGACGTAAATATGGGATGCCCTGTTCCGAAGATCGTAGGAAACGGGGAGGGGTCCGCGCTCATGAAAAATCCGACGCTTGCGTTTCAGATTCTGGAGATGATGTGCAGGGTCCTGAAGAAGCCGGTGACCGTGAAATTCCGGAAGGGATTTGACGACCAGCATATTAATGCGGTGGAATTTGCGAAGATGGCTGAACAGGCCGGCGTTGCGGCGATCACGCTGCACGGGCGTACAAGAAAACAGATGTACAGCGGAAAGGCGGACTGGGATATCATCCGTGAGGTCGTATCCGCGGTCAGCATTCCGGTCATCGGAAACGGAGATATTTTTACGCCTGAGGACGCAAAGCGCATGATGGAGGAAACGGGCTGCGCGGGCGTTGCGGTGGCGCGCGGGGCAAAGGGAAACCCCTGGCTCATAAAGCGGACGGCGCACTATCTCGAGACGGGAGAGCTTTTGCCGGAGCCGGATCTTTGCGAGAAGAAACGGGTCATTCTCCGGCATGCAGAGCTGATGCAGAAATACAAGGGCGAGAAAATGGGCATCATCGAGATGCGCAAGCATCTCGCGTGGTATACGGCGGGGATGCCGGGGTCGGCAAAGCTCCGGAACGATATGAATGCCATGCAGACCTTTGAAGAACTCAAGACTCTTGTTGACAGGCTGTAAAGAAACGGGTATAATATCCGGAATGCCGATGTTGGATTGGCAGCTATTTGCCGTGTTTTTGAGAAGGAGTTGAAGGTAGATTATGGCAATTGAAACAAAGACAATGTTAACTTACGCGGGGCTTAAAAAGTATGAAGAAGAACTGCATAATCTCAAGGTGTTCAGACGCCAGGAGGTTGCGCAGAAGATAAAGGTTGCACGTGAGCAGGGCGATCTTTCGGAAAATGCGGATTATGATGCTGCGAAGGATGAGCAGAGTGAGATCGAGAGAAGAATAGATGAGCTCGAGCGCATTTTGAAGAACGCCGAAGTTGTCGTGGATGAAGATGTTGACACCGGAAAGATCAGCGTCGGATGCGAAGTGAATCTGTTCGACCTGGAGTACGATGAGGAAGTGACATATCAGATCGTGGGATCTTCCGAGGCAAACAGCCTGAAGGGAAAGATCAGCAATGAATCTCCTGTAGGTGCTGCACTGATCGGGCACAGGACCGGGGATACGGTTTCCGTTAGCCTTCCGGCAGGAGATACGATCGAATACAAGGTACTGGGAATCAAGAAAATCGACTAAACGACTAAAGGGAGAGTGAGAGCATGCAGAATACGGAAAGACCGGCATCCGAAGCGGAGCTTAACCATATTTTACAGGCAAGGCGCGATAAGCTTGCGGAGCTGCAGGCGGGAGGAAAGGATCCGTTTGTCATTACAAAGTGGGATCAGACGCATCATTCGCAGGAGATCAAGGATCATGTGGATGAACTGATGGAAAAGGAAGTATCGATCGCGGGCAGAATTATGTTAAAGCGCGTGATGGGTAAGGCTTCTTTCTGCCATATTTCCGACCGTGACGGCAATATTCAGGCTTATGTCGCAAGAGACAGCATCGGGGAAGACGCATATGCGGCCTTCAAAAAGATGGATATCGGTGATCTGGTCGGCATAAAGGGTACGGTGTTCCGCACAAAGACAGGCGAGATCTCCGTGCATGCGACAGAGGTCGTGCTTCTCTCCAAATCCCTTCAGGTGCTGCCGGAGAAATTCCACGGCATCACGGATACGGATACGCGTTATCGCCAGAGATATGTCGATCTGATCATGAATCCGGAGGTAAAGGATACGTTTATCAAGCGTTCCCTCGTACTTCGTGAGATCAGAAACTACCTGGACGCGCAGGGCTTCATGGAGGTTGAGACGCCGATTCTTGTGGAAAATGCGGGCGGCGCGAGCGCGCGTCCGTTTGTGACGCATTTCAATGCGCTGGATGAGGATAAGAAGCTTCGCATTTCTCTGGAGCTGTATCTGAAGAGACTGATTGTAGGCGGACTTGAGCGCGTATATGAGATCGGCAGAGTGTTCCGTAATGAGGGAACAGATGCCATGCATAATCCGGAATTCACGCTCATGGAGCTCTATCAGGCATATACAGATTACCACGGCATGATGGATCTTGCAGAAGGTCTGTACCGTGATGTTGCGCAGAAGGTCTGCGGCACGACGCTGCTTTCCTACCGTGGTCAGGAGATCGATCTCGGAAAGCCGTTTGAGCGTATTACCATGCTGGATGCGGTAAAGAAATACGCAGGCGTGGATTTCGATACGATCGAGACAGATGAAGAGGCAAAGGCGCTTGCAAAGGAGCGCGGCATCGAATTTGAGGCGCGCCATAAGAAGGGCGATATTCTGAGCCTGTTCTTCGAGGAATATGTAGAGGACAAGCTGATCCAGCCGACCTTTGTCATGGATCATCCGGTAGAGATCAGTCCGCTGACAAAGCGTAAGCCGGATAAGCCGGAATATACGGAGCGTTTTGAGCTCTTCATCAACGGCGCGGAGATGGCAAACGCTTACTCCGAGCTGAACGATCCGATCGACCAGCGCGAGCGCTTCAAGGCGCAGGAAGCCCTGAAGGCAGCCGGCGATGAGGAAGCGAACACGACGGACGAGGACTTCATGAATGCACTGATGATCGGCATGCCGCCGACCGGAGGCATTGGATTCGGCATCGACCGTATGGTAATGCTGATGACGGGAAGCCCGGCGATCAGAGATGTATTGCTGTTCCCGACACTGAAGTCACTCGACAAAAACGAGACATCAAAGGCAGCGAAGAGCGAGGCTCCAGAGGCACCGGTTCTCGATGCTGCAACCGCACCGATCTTTGCGGATAAGCTCGACCTTTCCAAGGTAAAAGTAGAGCCGCTGTTCTCTGATCTTGTGGATTTTGAGACCTTCTCAA
>JAUNHA010000067.1 GCA_030524135.1 Eubacteriales bacterium | reverse complement strand
CAGCCGGTGTTTGCGGATCTTGTGAAAAAGGGAGCGGTCTCCTCGCTCATGGATGCAGGCGCGATCATCAGGACAGCATTCTGCGGTCCCTGCTTCGGCGCGGGCGATACGCCGTGCAACAACGGCCTTTCGATCCGCCATACGACGAGAAACTTCCCGAACCGCGAGGGCTCAAAGCCCGGAAACGGACAGATGGCGGCAGTCGCGCTTATGGACGCACGCTCGATCGCGGCGACTGCGGCAAACGGCGGACGACTGACTTCGGCGCTTGAGATAGACGGATGGGATCAGGTGCCTGAGTACGAATATGACGACCGTTCCTACCAGAGCCGCGTATACGTGGGCTATGGTGAGCCGGAAGAGGAAAAACCGCTTGTATATGGTCCGAACATCAAGGACTGGCCGGAGATGGAAGCGTTGTCTGATCACATTCTGCTGCGCGTCTGCTCGAAGATCATGGATTCGGTTACGACAACGGACGAGCTGATTCCGTCAGGTGAGACCTCTTCTTACCGTTCGAATCCGCTGGGCCTTGCGGAGTTTACGCTTTCAAGACGTGACCCGGACTACGTGCCGCGTGCGAAAGCGGTCGGCGCGCTTGAGAGAAAGCGTGAGGACGGAGACTTAAACGGTGCATTTGCTGAGGAGGCGACGCTGAAGGCGGCATTTGACTGTATCCGGGCACAGGATGCCTGGAAAGACCTTGTTCCGGAGAAAACGGAGATCGGCAGCATGATCTACGCCGTGCGTCCGGGCGACGGATCTGCAAGAGAGCAGGCGGCAAGCTGTCAGAGAGTGCTCGGCGGTCTTGCGAATATCTGTAAGGAATATGCGACAAAGCGTTACCGCTCCAATGTGATCAACTGGGGCATGCTTCCGTTCCAGATGGAAGCGGAACCTTCCTTTGAGACAGGCGACTATATCTTTGTGCCGGATGTCCGCGCGGCGCTTTCCGGTGATCTGAAGGATATCAGGGCATATGTGATCCCGGCAGACGGGAAAGCCGGAAATGCTGGGCTTAAGGAGCTGAAGCTTTATATTACGGACATGACGGCAGAGGAGCGGGAGATCGTTAAGGCAGGCTGTCTGATCAATTTCAACAGAAACAGACAGAAAAAGGAGGTGTAAGCGTGGCAAGAGCAAATTATCTGGCGCAGTTTTACGGAAAATCCCAGAATTATACGGACATCCCGAACATATGGTACAAAGAATACAATGTAAAAAAGGGCTTAAGAAATGAGGATGGTACCGGCGTACGCATCGGACTTACACGCGTATCGGATGTCGTGGGCTATGAAAAGACGGATGAGGGCGTAAAGCCCGTACCCGGCCGTCTCGTGTATCGGGGCTATGATATCGAGGATCTGATCCTTGGAAAACGCGGCAGCCATTTCGGTTACGAGGAGACCTGTTTTCTGCTGTTGTTCGGCTATCTTCCGAAGCAGCAGGAATTCGAAGAGTTCTGCAAGATCATGAGAAAGTGCTATACGATCCCGGATGATTTTGTGGAGATGAATCTTCTGCGCATGCCCGGTAAGAACCTGATGAATAAGCTTCAGGATGCCGTGCTTACGCTGTATAACTACGATGACGATCCGGACAATACCGATGTCTATGAGACGCTCTGCAAGGGCGTTAACCTGGTGGCAAAGCTTCCCATCATCGCCTGCTATGCATACTGGAGCAAGCGCCATTACTATGATAGGGACAGCCTGTTTATTCACTATGCAAATCCGGAGTTTTCCATTGCGGAGAATTTCCTGAGCCTTTTGAGACGGGACCAGTCCTTTACGGAGAAAGAGGCAAATCTGCTGGATACGCTTTTTGTTCTGCATGCGGACCACGGCGGCGGAAATAACTCCACCTTCACGAATGTCGTGATCTCTTCTACCGGTACGGATATTTATTCTACGGTTTCGGGCAGCATCGGTTCCCTGAAGGGACCGCGCCATGGCGGAGCCAATATCAAGGTGGCGGAAATGATGGATGCCGTGCTTGAGGAGACCGGCGGCTGGGATGCGGACGACAAGGCGATCCGCAAGGCAGTGGAAGCGCTGAATGATAAAAAGCTTTATGACCGCACGGGACTGATCTATGGTTTCGGACATGCCGTTTATACGGTTTCCGATCCGAGAGGAGAGCTTCTGCGCGAGTGCTGCAAGGTCGTGGCAAAGGAAAAAAAGAAAGAGCATGAGCTTGATTTCTACATGCGTTTTGAACGTATTGTAAAGGAGGTTATGCTGGAGCGCAAGGGGAAGGCGCTGCCGTCAAACGTGGATTTTTACAGTGGTTTCGCCTATGAGATGCTTCAGATTCCGCGCGATCTCTATACGCCGCTTTTTGTCTGCAGCAGACTGGTAGGCTGGGTAGCGCACAATATCGAGAACAAGCTGTATGACGGAAGGATCATGCGTCCTGCAACGAAGTATGTGGGCGAGAGCCTGGAATATGTGAAGATGGAAGAGAGGGCATAAGCGGAATGAATATTACTGTTTTTAAGGGAGACGGCATCGGACCTGAAATCACGGACTGCGTCCTTCGCATCCTGGATGCGGCAGGCGCGGGACTGTCCTATGAGATATTTAATGTCGGAGAAGCGGAGTATGAGGCGCATGGCGCCCTGATCCCGGATGAGGCTTTTGCTTCCTATGAGAAGAATAAGGTGCTTCTGAAGTCTCCGATCACAACGCCGGTGGGAAAGGGCTTCCGTTCCCTCAATGTCATGATGCGCAAGAAGTATGATCTTTATGCAAATGTGCGTCCGGCAAAATCGAATGCAGCGGTAAAAACACCGTTTGAAAATGTGGACATTGTTATGTTCCGCGAGAATACGGAGGATCTGTATGCCGGCGTTGAGGAGATGATCAGTCCCGATGAGGCGCATTCCATCAAGATCATTACCAGAAAGTGCAGTGAGCGCATCGTCCGCGCCGCCTTTGACTATGCGGTGAAGCAGGGGCGGAAAAAGGTGACCTGCGTGCACAAGGCAAATATCATGAAGCTCTCCGACGGGATGTTCCGCGAGGTGTTTTATGAGGTTGCGAAGGAATATGAGACGATCGAAGCCGAGGATAAGATCGTGGACAATGTGGCGATGCAGATGGTCATGCGTCCGCAGCAGTTCGATGTGATCGTGACGGAGAATCTCTACGGCGATATCCTTTCGGATCTTACAAGCGGCCTGATCGGAGGTCTCGGACTGCTTCCGTCCTCCAACATCGGAGACGGCTATGCAATGTTTGAAGCCGTACACGGCAGCGCGCCGGACATTGCCGGAAAGGGCATTGCCAATCCGACCGCATTTCTCTGGTCTGCCTGCATGATGCTGGAATACCTCGGCAAAACGGAAGCTGCGGCGAAGATACGCCGTGCAGTGGATGAGGTGCTGATGGAAGGCAGGGTGCGCACGCCGGATCTCGGCGGAACTGCAACAACTGCGGAATATGAGGCGGAGATCATCGCAAGACTGTAAAGACGGAAGAAGGCGAAAGCAATGAAAAAAGAAAGAACAGAACGTATTCTGAGAGAAATGGAGCACAAGGGCCTCACCCAGATGATCGTCTGTGACCCGTACAGCGTGTTTTATCTGACCGGAAGATGGATCTTTCCGGGCGAGCGTCTGCTTGCATTTATCCTGAAGACAGAGGGACAGCATGAGCTTGTTGTGAGCAGGCTGTACCCGCAGGCGCCGGATGCGGATTTCCATGTCAGCTATTTTGACGACTGCGACGACTATATGGGGCTTTTGTGCAGCCATCTGGACAGGAGCAAAACGATCGGTGTTGAGAAGACCTGGCAGGCAAAATTTCTCCTGCGTCTTCTGGAGCTTTTTCCGGAGACGGGTGTGGTCAACGCATCCGCGATCGTGGATTATGCGCGTATGGTGAAGGACGCAGAGGAGCAGGAGCTTCTCAGAAAGGCATCTCTGCTGAATGACGAGACCATGGCACGAATTCTGAAGGAAGCAAACAGTGGATTGTCCGAGCAGGCGCTGGCTGACCGCATTCTTGCGATCTATAATGAGCTCGGCGCTTCCGGCCCGTCCTTTTCCCCGATCGTGGCAATGGGGAAGAACAGTGCGGATCCGCATTATATGCCGCAGGATGCCGTGCCGCAGTACGGAGACTGCATTACCTTTGATATCGGCTGTGTCCTGAATAATTACTGCTCTGATATGACCAGGGATGTCTTTATCGGAACGGTGTCCGATAAGCAGCGGGAGGCCTATGAGATCGTAAAGGAAGCAAACCTTCGCGGAATTGAAGCCGCAAAGCCCGGAAACAGGAAGTGCGATGTGGATCTTGCGGCGCGCGGCGTGATCGAGCGCGCGGGATACGGCGAATTCTTTGTTCACAGAACCGGACATTCCTGCGGTCTTGAGGACCATGAGTTCGGGGATGTTTCGTCTCAGAATACGGATATTATTAAACCGGGAGAGTGCTTCTCCGTAGAGCCGGGCATCTATCTGCCGCACGAGGGCTTCGGCGTGCGCGTCGAGGATCTTGTGATCACGACGGAAAACGGCTGTGAGGTACTTAATCATTATCCGAAGGATATTACGGTTCTGCCGTTTGAGGGCTGATCTGTAACTCTATAACTCTGAAATGCAATTAAAAAGAGTCCTGAAGCAGTGATGATATTTTGATCAAAGCTGTGTTCAGGGCTCTTTCGTTTGTGCAGGACCGCACGTAGTTATTCGGTTGTGGATACGACGCCGAGCGATTCACCTGTGTTGCTGCCGGATACTGCAGAAGCATTTTCAGCTTCAGCGTCTGTGGTGTCATCGTTTGCGGTGTCACCATCTGCAGCGGAGGATGCTTCAGAGGCACTTGCCTGTGAGGCGGAAGCCAGTGCTTCCTGAAGCGCTTTCAGGTATTCCTCATTGGCCTGTGCTTCAGCGGCTGCACGGCGGTTTTGTGCAAATGTAATGCCGATGGGCGCAAGCACCAGGACCAGCAGGACAAGAATGGCACAGATACTGTCTCTCTTTAGATCTCTGGCTTCCTTGTCGTATTTATTTGTTCCGGGCTTTCTGCCTTTTTTTTCCTGCTTGTACTTATTCATTTTTTCGATGCTCATTTTTCTTCCTCGTTTCTGCTTTTGCCGGACTGCGGCTTTTGTTTTCAGTCATTTATAGCGCAAATTTATGTCGAAATTGTGTCCTCGGATTTAAACGGATTGTGGACAGAATTGTATATTTCAGATAAAATAGACAGGTCTTAAGATCCTGACGGAGGATCATACAGAAGTGTAAGGAGTTTATCTGACTATGACAAAACAGGAGGAACGGGCGCTTTCCTGGCTTATGCGCGACAGGATATGGCACGCTGATATGATCGAAACGCTGAGGCGCTCACGCGGGGAGGTTCTGTACGCGGAGGAGGACGGTGTGATCCTGCGGGAAAAGCTGAGCGGAACGGTTCTCATGGCGGTATTGAATCCGGAGCGCCTTTCTGTGCTTTACAGAGAGCTTGGGCTGGATAAGGCGGAACAGCTGTCCGTAAAAGGAAAAGAGGCGGCGGCGCTTCTGCAGGAAGCGTTTGCGAGAAAGATCCAGATGAGCTGTTTTAACGGCAGTTTTCAGCAGGGAAGAGATGCGTTTCTCAGGATGATTCCGGATCCGGAAAACCTGGCGAAAGATATACGGCTTTTGACGCCGGACTATACGGAGCTTGTATTTCAGAATTATGATATGGCAGAGGACAGCTCGTATGTCAGTGGCAGAATAGCGGAAAAGAAGCTGTGGGGTCTGTTTGAAAAGAACGGTGACCGGGAAGAGCTGGCAGGATTTGCGGGGATCCATAGCGAGGGAAGCATGGGGCTTCTGGAGGTACTGCCCGCTTATCGCAGAAAGGGATATGCGATGCGGCTTGAACAGTTTCTGATCGGCTGGCATCTGGAGCACGGACTGGTGCCGTTTTGTCAGATCGTCATCGGAAATGAGGCTTCCATAGCGCTTCAGAAAAAACTCGGGATAGAGCTTTCCGAAGCGCCGATGCACTGGATGGAATAAGAAAAAATACAGGGTAATAGCAGGAAAGGGAAATTTGTGTATGCAGGAACCATTTAATAGCTTTGTAATCGTACATTATACGCTGCTGCAATGGCTGATGTTTTTTTATATTTATTCATTTATCGGATGGATCTGGGAATCCCTGTATGCTTCAGTCGGACAAAAGCGTCCGGTGAACAGGGGCTTTCTGCACGGGCCTGTGATACCGATCTACGGCTTTGGAGCGCTGTGTGTACTGGTCAGCACGATCGATGTCAGGGAAAGCTCCGTACTTGTGTTTTTCTTCGGTATGTTTGGCGCAACGCTTCTGGAGCTTGTGACCGGCTGGGCAATGGAAAAACTCTTTCATGTGAAGTACTGGGATTATAAAAACTTTCCGCTTAACTTTCATGGATACATCTGTTTGCCGGCATCATTGGCCTGGGGACTTTTTTCCGTTCTCATGATACGCGTGATTCATGTGCCAATTGAGGGAATCGTGCTCAACATGAGACGCGGTCTGCTGGAACCGCTTGCGATGATCATCACAGCCATGTTTGCGGTCGATCTGTACCAGTCCGTCAACGAGGCAATGGATCTCCGGGATATGCTTGTTAAGATCGAGCAGAGCAAAGAATATATACATACCATGCAGAGAAGGCTTGAGATCAGCTCTACGGTGCACATTGACGACTTCAAGCGAAAGCTCAGGCAGACTGCGGAATGTCATGATCCGTTTGCTCTGAGACGAAACTTTATTGAAAATGCAAAGCAGCTCAGAGAGCTCCGTGCACAGCAGCTGAGAGAACTGCTTTCAAAGGCAGAGGAGGCTTCGAAGAATCTGCCGTATGCGGACGAGAGGGGAAAATTAAAGGACAGCATCCTTGCAGAGCTTGAGCGCATCGGTGCGCGCGGTGAGAAGCAGTACAGCCGTATGGCTTCCATTCTTGGCAGAAACCCGCATGCTGTATCAGAAGAGCACAAGGATGTATTTGAGGAAATTAGAAACATGCTGAAATAAGCGAAGGCAGGAGGTTAAGGACATGATCTTGACTGAATTTGACAAGGACGCGTATGAGGCAATGATCAGAGAAGAAGGCTTTAAAGAGGGCTTTAAAGAGGGTTGGGAAGAGGGGTACAAGGAAGGGATAGAAATAGCATGGAAATTCGATTCTCTTCAGAGCCTCATAGAAAACGGCATACCTGAAGAGGAAGGAATGCGGCTTCTGGGATTTACGGAAGACGATATTTCTTTGTACCATCATGAACACATGGAAAATGAAGATAAGGAAAAATAAAATTAAAAAATAGATTTATAAGAAAGGGGGAGATCGCAGCAATCGCGCCGCGATCTCTTTTTCGTACTTGAGAATAAATTCACCTCCGGGCATGCGAA
>JAUNHA010000015.1:7867-49471 GCA_030524135.1 Eubacteriales bacterium | reverse complement strand
GCATTCAGGGGGCATCCTTTCCTTTTATAACTGACAACTGCTTTACTCTATCTTTGCTCAGATTTTTCTTGCAATCCGGAGAACAGACCTATATAATAACCGTGACTGCGCGCGTATGTAAGAACCGCATGGAAGGCGCAGATGTCCGAGAGGGCAACCATTATTCAGAGGAGGAATGAAAATGGCTTTATATCAAAAAGTCGACACGTCGATGAACTTTGTCGGACGTGAAAAGGATGTCGAAGCATTCTGGAAAAAGAACGACATATTTGAGAAATCTATCAAGGAGCATGAAGGGGATCCGAGCTATGTGTTCTATGACGGCCCGCCTACCGCAAACGGCAAGCCGCATATCGGACACGTGCTTACGAGATGCATTAAGGATCTGATACCGCGCTACCAGACCATGAAGGGAAAGATGGTCCCGAGAAAGGCAGGCTGGGATACGCACGGACTTCCGGTTGAGCTGGAGGTGGAAAAGCAGATCGGCATCAACGGTAAGGAACAGATCGAATCCTACGGCATAGCTCCTTTTATTGAGCTCTGCAAGGAAAATGTCTGGAAGTACAAGGGTATGTGGGAGGACTTCTCCTTTACCGTGGGCTTCTGGGCGGACATGGAGCATCCGTATGTAACCTATTACAATGACTATATCGAGTCCGAGTGGTGGGCGCTTAAGGAGATCTGGAACAAGGGCCTCCTGTACAAGGGCTTTAAGATCGTACCGTACTGTCCGCGCTGCGGCACGCCGCTTTCCTCACACGAGGTGGCACAGGGCTATAAGGACGTCAAGGAACGCTCCGCGATCGTGCGCTTCAAGGTAAAGGACGAGGATGCCTATATTCTCGCCTGGACGACGACGCCGTGGACCCTTCCGTCAAACGTCGCGCTCTGCGTGCATCCGGACGACGAGTATGTAAAGGTAAAGAATAATAAGGACGGCAGAGTTTACTATATCGCGGAAGCACTCTGCGAAAAGGTGCTCGGGGAGGATACCGAGGTGCTCGCGCGCTATAAGGGCGAGGAGCTTGTCGGAAAGGAATATGAGCCGCTCTATCCGAAGGCGGCGGAGATCGCGGAAAAGCAGCATAAGAAGGGCTTCCGTGTCGTAAGCGATACCTATGTAACCATGGAAGACGGTACCGGCATCGTACATACCGCGCCTGCATTTGGTGAGGATGATGCCCGCGTCGGAAGAAAGTATGATCTTCCGTTCGTACAGCTCGTAGATGAAAAGGGCAATATGACGGGCAACCCGAAGTGGGAGGGCGTCTTTGTCAAGAAGGCAGATCCGATGGTCATTGAAGACCTTGAGGAGAGAGGTCTTCTGCAGGAGGCTCCTGTATTCGAGCACTCCTACCCGCACTGCTGGAGATGCGGTACGCCGCTTCTCTACTATGCAAGGGAATCCTGGTACATCAAGATGAGCGCGGTGAGAGATGACCTTATCCGCAACAACAATACGATCAACTGGATCCCGGAGAGCATCGGCAAGGGCCGTTTCGGCGACTGGCTTGAGAACGTGCAGGACTGGGCGCTTTCAAGAAACCGTTACTGGGGCACACCGCTTCCGGTCTGGGAGTGCGAGTGCGGCGAGCGTCACTGCATCGGAAGCCGTGAAGAGCTTAAGAAGATGAGCCCGAACTATGATGAGGTGCTGGCTGAGCTGAAGGCTGCCGGCGACAAGGGCTATGAGGGAGACAACATCGAGCTGCACCGTCCGTACATCGACAAGGTGGAGATCACCTGCCCGAAGTGCGGAAAGCCCATGCACCGCGTGCCGGAGGTAATCGACTGCTGGTTCGATTCGGGCGCGATGCCGTTTGCACAGCATCACTATCCGTTTGAAAACCAGGAGCTCTTCCACAAGGAGTTCCCGGCGCAGTTTATTTCCGAGGCAGTGGATCAGACGAGAGGCTGGTTCTATTCCCTGCTTGCCGAATCGACGCTCCTCTTTAACAAGGCGCCGTATGAGAATGTCATCGTACTCGGTCACGTGCAGGATGAGAACGGACAGAAGATGTCAAAGTCCAAGGGCAATGCCGTCGATCCGATGGCGGCGCTCGATGAGTTCGGCGCGGATGCGATCCGCTGGTATTTCTTCACGAATTCCGCTCCGTGGCTGCCGAACCGTTTCTACGGAAAGGCTGTGACGGAGGGACAGAGAAAATTCCTCGGCACGCTGTGGAATACCTATGCGTTCTATATTCTGTACGCAAATATCGACAGCTTTGATCCGACGAAGTATACGCTTGACTATGATAAGCTTCCGGTCATGGACCGCTGGATCCTTTCCAAGATGAATACCATGATCAAGGGCGTGGATGAAAATATGGCGGCTTACCGCATTCCGGAGGCCTGCAAGGCGCTGGAGGTATTCGTGGATGATCTCTCCAACTGGTATGTCCGCAGAAGCCGTGAGCGTTTCTGGGCAAAGGGCATGGAGCAGGACAAGATCAATGCTTACATGACGCTCTTTACAGCGCTTAAAAACACCGTGCTCTGCGCGGCGCCGTTCATCCCGTTTATGACGGAGCTCATTTATCAGAACATGATCCGTACTGTTGATACCTCGGCCAAGGAATCCGTGCATCTGTGTGATTTCCCGGTTTACGATGCAAAGCATGTGGACGAGGCGCTCGAGCGCGATATGGACGAGGTGCTTGACATCGTTATCCTCGGCCGCGCGGCGAGAAATACGTCCGGACTTAAGAACCGCCAGCCGATCGGCACGATGTACGTGAAGGCAAAGAATGCGCTTGCGCCGTTCTATGTCGAGATCATTGAGGACGAGCTCAATGTAAAGCAGGTCGTATTCCGTGAGGACGTGCGCGAGTTCACCTCATATACCTTCAAGCCGCAGTTAAAGACGGTCGGCCCGAAGTATGGAAAGAACCTCGGCTTCATCCGTCAGTATCTCGCTGATATCGATGGAAATAAGGCGATGGACGATCTGAATGCGGACGGTGTGCTTAAGTTTGATGCGCCGGACGGCACGAAGGTAGAGCTTACGAAGGATGATCTCCTGATCGACGTGTCGAAGCAGGGCGGCTTTGTGACGGAGGAAGACCAGTATGTGACGGTCGTACTCGATACAAATCTGACTGCAGAGCTCATCGACGAGGGCTTTATGCGTGAGATCATCTCCAAGGTGCAGACCATGCGTAAGGAGGCCGGCTTTGAGGTCATGGACCACATCCGCATAAGCGCTGAGGGAACAGAAAAAATAACGGAAGTAATTGAAACTCATAAGGAAAATATCTGCCATGACTGCATGGCTGACGAAATTATCTGCGGAACGCTTTCAGGCTATCAGAAGGAATGGGACATCAATGGAGAAGCGGTAACGCTCGGCGTTGAGAAGCTTTAACGGCTTCGGAAATGAGGGATACCATAATGAAGAAAAAGTTTGATAAGGAAGTGTTCAAACAGGAGGTACGTTCTGCCGTCCGCTCCCTCTTCCGCAAGGAACTGGACGACGCAACGAAGGAGCAGCTGTTTCAGGCTGTCTCCTCCGTTGTAGAGGACTGGATCGTGGACGACTGGATCGACTGCCATAAGGCATCCAGAAAACAGGACGCAAAGATTCTTTACTATCTGTCAATGGAATTTCTGGAGGGACGCGCGCTCGGCAATAACCTCATCAATCTCTGCAGAGAGACGGAGGTAAAAAAGGCGCTGTCAGAGCTCGGTCTGGATCTGAATACGCTGGAGGATCAGGAGCCGGATCCGGCGCTTGGAAACGGCGGTCTCGGAAGACTGGCGGCATGTTTCCTCGATTCCCTTTCCACGCTTTCCTACCCGGCTTATGGCTGCGGCATACGCTACCGCTACGGCCTGTTCCGCCAGAAGATCGAGAACGGCTTCCAGGTGGAGGTGCCTGACAACTGGCTGAAAAACGGATATCCGTTTGAGATCAAGAGAAGCGAGTATGCATGTGAAGTAAAGTTCGGCGGTTACGTCGATACGGAATGGGACGGACAGCGCGTGCATTTTGTGCAAAAGGGCTATCAGTCCGTGCGCGCCGTGCCGTATGATATACCGATCGTCGGATACAATAACAGCATGGTCAATACGCTGCGCGTCTGGGACGCGGAGCCGATCGAGGCATTTAAGCTCGATGAGTTTGACAAGGGAAATTATGACCGCGCGGTCGCGCAGGCAAACCTTGCGAAGACGATCGTAGACGTGCTCTATCCGAACGACAATCATATTTCCGGAAAGGAGCTTCGCCTGCGGCAGCAGTACTTCTTTGTATCCGCTTCCCTGCAGCGTGCGATCAGGAGGTTTATGGAGACGCACAGCGATATCCATGATCTTCCGAACAAGGCTGTGTTCCATATGAATGATACGCATCCGACGCTTGCTGTACCGGAGCTCATGCGTATTCTGCTTGACGGGTATCATCTTGAATGGGATGATGCGTGGTATATTACGACGCACTCCTGTGCATTTACCAACCATACGATCATGTCGGAGGCGCTTGAAAAGTGGCCGGTGGATCTGTTCCAGAGACTGCTCCCGCGTATCTACCAGATCGTTGAAGAGATGAACCGCAGGTTTGCGCTTGATATCGATGCGCGCTACGGCTGTGTCGGTGTGAGCACGGAGAAGCACAGGGCGATGGACATCCTCTGGGACGGCAAGGTACGCATGGCGAACATGGCAATCATCGGCAGCTATTCTGTGAATGGCGTTGCCGCCATTCATACGGAGATTCTTGAGAAGGAAGTATTTAAGGATTTCTATGAGCTGTGGCCGGAGAAGTTTTCCAATAAGACGAACGGCATTACGCAGAGGCGTTTCATGCTGCATGCAAACCCGCTGCTTTCCGACTGGATCACAAAGCATATCGGCAAGGGCTGGATCACAAAGCTCACGGAGCTGAAAAAGCTTGAGGAGCTTAAGGATGACAAGAAGGCACTTGAGGAGCTTAAGAAGATCAAATACGAGAATAAGGTAAGACTTGCGGGCTATATTAAGGAACACAACGGCATCGAGGTAGATCCGAATTCCATCTTTGACGTACAGGTAAAGCGTCTGCACGAGTATAAGCGCCAGCTTATGAACATTCTGCACGTGATGTATCTGTACAACCAGCTCAAGGAGAATCCGGAGCTTGATATCGTACCGCGTACATTTATCTTCGGTGCAAAGGCGGCGCCGGGCTATTACAGGGCGAAGATGACGATCAAGCTCATCAATGCCGTGGCCGACGTGGTCAACAATGACAAGACGATAGGAGATAAGCTGAAGGTCGTATTTATCGAGGACTATAAGGTGTCGAACGCGGAGCTGATCTTCCCGGCGGCGGATGTTTCCGAGCAGATCTCGACCGCTTCAAAGGAGGCTTCGGGCACGTCCAACATGAAGTTCATGTTAAATGGCGCGCTGACGCTCGGTACGATGGACGGCGCGAATATCGAGATCGTGGCGGAAGCCGGAAAAGAGAATGCATTTATCTTCGGACTTTCAGCAGATGAGGTCATCCGCCTCGAGAAGGACAGAAGCTACGAGCCGATGGAGATCTTCAATTCCGATCCGGAGATCCGCAAGGTGCTGATGCAGCTTGTGAACGGCTTCTATTCGCCGGACGACACGGAGCGGTTCCGCGACATTTACAATTCGCTGCTTAACCGTCAGTCTGCGGGCGGCATTGCCGATCAGTATTTTATTCTGAAGGACTTCAGGAGCTACTGCGAGGCGCATAATGCTGTGGATAAGAAGTACAGGGATCAGGACTGGTGGGTGAAGGCATCGCTCATCAACATCGCAAACGGCGGAAAGTTCTCCTCTGACCGCACGATCGAGGAGTATGCCGAAGAAATCTGGCATCTTGAACAGCTTACGCTTGGAAAATAATATAAAAATGGTTTGATGAATTCGAAACAAAAAGGAGGATGGGATCCATGCGGGTCTCATCCTCCGTATTTTGTGATGCAGTAAAGCTTACAGTTTCTCTCCGGTCAGAAGCTCATATGCCTGCAGATATTTGTCGATCGTCTTCTGTACGACATCCTCCGGCAGCGTCCAGTCATTGCCCGGATTTGCCTTGAGCCAGTCGCGTGCGAACTGCTTGTCAAAGGAAGGCTGGCTGTGACCCGGCTCATAGCCCTCGGCAGGCCAGAAGCGGGAGCTGTCCGGTGTCAGCATCTCGTCGCCGATGACGATATTGCCGTTTTCATCGAGACCGAACTCAAACTTCGTGTCCGCAATGATGATGCCGCGGGAAAGCGCGTAGTCCGCGCACTTCTTGTAAAGAGCGATCGTATAGTCGCGGAGCTTCTGTGCATATTCCTCGCCCTTGCCCGGGAAAAGCTTTTCAAGATGCGCGATGCTCTGCTCATAGGAGATATTCTCGTCATGGTCACCGATCTCGGCCTTGGTGGACGGGGTGTAGATCGGCTCCGGCAGCTTGTCGGATTCCTTTAAGCCCTCCGGAAGTCTGATGCCGCAGACGGTGCCGTCCTTTTCATAGCTTGCCCAGCCGCTGCCGGTGATGTAGCCGCGGACGATGCATTCGATCGGAAGCATCTCGAGCTTTTTGCACATCATGCTCTTTCCTTCAAATTCCGGTGTCCGGAAGAACTCCGGCATATCGTTTACGTCAGTGGAGATCATGTGGTTCGGCAGAATATCCTTTGTCATGTCGAACCAGAATTTGGACATCTGCGTGAGCACGGTGCCCTTCTTGGTAACGGTGTTGTGGAGAATGACATCAAAGCAGCTGATACGGTCTGTCGCAACCATGATCAGGCTGTCGCCATTGTCATAAATCTCACGGACTTTTCCTTCTTTGATCGGTTTCATCTTCATACCTCGCTTAAGCAGTAGTGTTATACCCTCTATTAGAATAATCAAAATCACGGGCAAAAACAATCCCTTATTTTACTTTTTGTGATATACTTATCGGAATGAGCGGCGGGAAACCGCTATGGCAGTAAAATGTAAACAAATTGGAGCAGTCAATATGGAACTTACGGTAAAACAGGTGGCGGAGGCCTGCGGCGGCAGGCTCCTTTGCGGAGATGAGACGCGTATGGTGCGTCATATCAGTCTGAATTCAAATAAAATGGCGGGAGATGATCTCTTTGTCCCGATCATCGGCGAGCGCGTGGATGCACACCGGTTTCTTTCAGGTGCATTTTCCGCGGGCGCGGTCTGTGCGCTTACTTCATGGAAGAGCCCGGAGCTCCTGAAGGATACAGCGCTTCAGGCGGTTCTTGACCGCGATCCGTCCGCAGCGCTGATCGAAGTTGAGGATACGCGTGCCGCGCTCCAGGCGCTCGGCCGCTGGTACCGGGAAAAGAGGGTGCGCATTCCGCTGATCGGCGTGACGGGCTCCGTCGGAAAGACGACGACGAGAGAGATGATCGCCTGTGCGCTTTCCGCGGGAAAACGTGTCTATGCGACGAAGGGGAATTCCAATTCCCAGGTGGGCGTACCGATCACGGTCACGGAGACAGATGCGGACGCTGAGATCGGCGTGATCGAGCTTGGCATGTCCGAGTTCGGGGAGATGAGCCGGATTTCCGAAGTGGCGCGGGTGGATGCCGCGGTCATGACCAATATCGGCATCTCCCATATCAACCAGCTTGGGACACAGGAAAACATCCTGATCCAGAAGCTTCACATTCTGGACGGGATGCCGGACGGAGCGCCGCTTTTCCTGAATGGAGACGACAAAATGCTCTGTGAGCTCACGGAGGAAAAAATACATGCTTACGGGATCGCGGAGGGACGAAGGATTCCGATCATTTTTTATGGGACCGGAGAAAATGCGGACTGGCGCGCTGAGAAGATCACGCTTTCCAAAGGGCTTCCGCAGTTTGTGATCCGCAGACGGCATGCGGATGGAAGTGTTTCAGAATATAACTGCAGTCTGAGCGTGCCGGGCATGCACATCGTGCTGAATGCGCTTGCGTCGGTGGCAGCGGCTTTCTATTTCGGAGTAGATGCGGAAAAAGCGTCGGTGGCGCTCTCAGAATTCCACGGCGTCGGCGGCAGAGGCGAGATCGAAGAGGCAGGCGGCATCCGGATCATTGACGACAGCTACAATGCTGCACCCGCTTCCATGAAGGCAGGGCTTACGGTGCTCTGCGACCTGCCATCCGCGGGAAGACGCGTAGCGGTACTTGCGGATATGCTTGAGCTTGGGGAGAAAGAAGCCGGTTACCACAGAGAGGTGGGCGAATTTATCCGCGAACGGAAGCTTCCGCTCGATATGCTCTGGCTTTACGGACCGCTTTCCGTTCACATCGGAGAAGCCTGCCGTGAAAATAAGATGGAAGATGTGCCGCAGATCCGGCATTTTGACAGTCTGGAGGCGCTTTCCGCGGCACTCACCGAAACGTTAAAGCCGGGTGATACGGTGCTTTTTAAGGGCTCGAACGGCATGGGGCTTAAGACGGCAGTCAGCGCGCTGCTTTCGGCAAAGCGGGAGCAGGCGTAATGCAGAAACTGTTCACAGGAGAGGAACGCGGCGGCGGGGCGCAGTATGCAAAAATTATTGTAGACTGTTCCGCGGAGGCCGTGGACCGTGCCTTTACCTACCGGATTCCGGAGACGCTGAAGGGGGAGATCGTTCCGGGCGTACGCGTCAATATTCCGTTCGGAAATGCGAAAAAACCGAGGACCGGTTATGTGACGGAGCTTCTCTGCGAGGCGGACTACGACGCTGCAAAGATCAGGGACATTCTTTCCCTGTCGAAGGGAGCGACGCGCGCGGAAGGCGACATGATCACGCTTGCCGGATTTCTTGCGGAAGAATACGGAAGCACGATGAACCAGGCGCTGAAGACTGTCCTGCCCGTCCGGCATACCGTGCGGAAAAACAGCCGCAGAACGGATCCTGTCGCTGTCATGGAAGAACTGTTTGAGACAGAAAATGCGGTGGACGGATGTGCTGCGGGAAAACCGCCGCAACTGAATGAGGAGCAGGCGGCTGTGCTCCATGACATGAAAACGCGATATGAAGCGTTTTACGCGGGAAAGAAAGAGGGCGCTGCACAGACTGCGCTTCACCCCTCGCTTTTGTTCGGAATCACGGGAAGCGGCAAAACGCTGGTCTATATCCGACTGATCGAATATATGCAGCAAAAGGGACTGAAATCCATCGTCCTGATTCCGGAGATCTCTCTGACCTATCAGACGGTCCGGGAGCTGTCCCGTTATTTCGGAGACCGCGTATCCGTGCTGCATTCGCGGCTTTCCTCGGGGGAACGATATGAGCAGTACGAAAAGGCGAGAAAGGGACAGATCGACGTCATGGTCGGTCCGCGATCGGCGCTGTTTGCTCCGTTCGAAGATCTGGGGCTCATTATCATAGATGAGGAGCATGAACGGGCGTATCATTCCGATACCTCGCCGCGCTACGACGCAAGGGAGGCTGCCATGCTTCGGGCAAGGCTTGCAGGCGCCATGCTGCTGCTTGGCTCCGCGACGCCGTCCATGCTTTCCTACAGCCGGGCGCTCTCCGGCACATACAGGCTTTACCGCCTTAAAAACCGTGCCGTACAGGGGGCAATGCTTCCGAAGATCCATGTGAGCGATATGCGGGAGGAGCTCATGGCAGGAAACAGGAGTCTCTTTTCCGGGAAGCTGCGGGCGCTTATGGAAGACCGGCTTATGCATCACAGGCAGATCATGCTGTTTATCAACAGGCGCGGCTATGCGGGATTTGTTTCCTGCAGAAGCTGTGGCTTTGTGGTAAAATGCCCGCACTGTGATGTTTCACTGACCGCACACAATAACTGGTACTATGACAGACAGACTGGAAAACGGGAGGCGGCGCTGCTTTCCTGTCACTACTGCGGATATAAGGCGCCCATGCCGGCGCGCTGTCCGGAATGCGGGAGCAGCTATATTGCGCCGTTCGGAACGGGTACGCAGAAGGTGGAGACAGAGATAAAGAAGCTGTTTCCATCCGCAAGGACTCTCCGCATGGATGCAGACACGACTGCTGCAAAGGGCGCGCATGAGCGGATCCTGAATGCGTTCAGGAAGCAGGAGGCGGACATTCTGCTGGGAACACAGATGATCGTAAAGGGACATGATTTTCCGAACGTGACGCTTGTGGGCGTACTGGCGGCGGATCTGTCTCTGTATGCTTCGGAATATGATGCATCCGAGCGCACCTTCCAGCTTCTCATGCAGGCCTCCGGAAGAGCGGGACGCGGCACGGAGCCGGGGGACGTTGTGATACAGAGCTATGATCCGTCCCATTATGCTGTTGCGGCAGCAGCGGTGCAGGATTATGATGCCTTTTATGAACGGGAGATGAGCTTCCGGAGGCTCCTTTCCTATCCGCCTGTGGTCGCCATGCTCGGCGTGCGGTTTCAGTCTGCGGATGAAGCGCTGCTCTCAGCGGCGGCAGCGGACGCGTCGGAGGCGGTAAAGCCTTATGCGGATGAGACCGGGGCGGTGCTGATCGGTCCCTGCAATGCGGGACTATACAAAGTTAATGACATTTACAGAAAAATTTTATATATTAAGCATGGAAGTCATGATATAATAATCAAAATACGGGAACGTATACGCGCGTATATCCAGCAGAGTCCGTATGCGAGGGAGGTCTATTTAAGCTATGACCTCGAGCTGTAAAAGCTTTGGGAACTGCTGTGAATGAACGGGCGCGTTTATTTGATTTGAAGAACAGGAGCGTATATTTTGGCACTTAGAGAGATCAGAAAAGACGGAGATCCGGTGCTGCACAAGGAGTGCAAGCCGGTGAAGGAGATGACGCCGCGCATCAGGCAGCTTATCGAGGATATGTTTGATACGATGTATGAGGGCGGCGGCTGCGGACTTGCCGCACCGCAGGTGGGTATACTGAAGCAGATTTATGTGATGGATGTGGATGACGGCAATCAGTATGTTGTCATCAATCCGGAGATCATCCTGCAGGAGGGAAGCCAGACAGGCGATGAGGGCTGCCTTTCCGTACCGGGTCTTGTTGGTACCGTGACGCGTGCAAAGTCCGTAAAGGTCCGTGCGCTTGATGAAAATATGGAGCCGTATGAGCTCTCGGGAGAGGATCTGCTCGCGCGCTGCATCCTTCATGAATATGATCATCTGCACGGGCATCTTTACACGGAGCTTGTGGAGGGCGGGCTCAGACAGGCGGGCGAGGAGCCGGAAGCGGAGACGGAAGAAGAGATCGACTGATATGAGAATTGTTTACATGGGAACACCGGATTTTGCGGTTCCGGCACTTGAGGCATTGTATGAGGCGGGACACGAGATCTCAGCGGTCGTAAGCCAGCCGGACAAGCCGCGCGGGCGCCACGGAGAGCCTGCGGCGCCGCCGGTAAAGGAAAAGGCAAAGAGCCTGGGAATTCCTGTGCTGCAGCCGGAAAAGGCCTCTGATGCGGATTTTATTGAACAGATCAGGGAACTTGCACCGGATGTGATTGTTGTAGCCGCTTACGGAAAGATCCTGAAGCAGACCCTGCTTGATATCCCGAAATATGGATGCATCAATATTCATGCGTCCCTGCTGCCGCGCTGGCGCGGAGCGGCGCCGATTCAGTGGGCGGTGATCGAGGGCGATCAGACAGCGGGTGTTACGACGATGCAGATGAACGCGGGGCTCGATACCGGTGATATGCTGCTTCGCAGAGAGATCACACTGTCTCCGGAAGAGACGGGAGGCTCTCTGTTTGAGAAGCTGTCCGCACTTTCGGGAGAGCTTATCCTTGAGACACTGAAAAAGGCGGAGGACGGAACGCTTCATCCGGAGCCTCAGCCGGAGGCGGGCGTAACCTATGCGTCTATGCTCACGAAGGAGATGGGCGATATCGACTGGTCGCTCCCGGCACGGCGCATCGAGTGCCTGGTCCGCGGACTGTATCCATGGCCGGGGACCTACAGCCATCTCGGCGGAAAGCTTTTAAAGATTCACAGGGCAGAGATTTTGTCCGATGAGGAGGAAGCAAAGCTTCCGGAGCGTTTCCGGGAGGCGGAGCCGGGAACGCTGTATACAGACGGAAATATGCTCTGCGTGCGATGCAAAGATGGCGTGCTTTCGCTGCCCGAGCTTCAGCTTGAAGGCAAAAAGCGAATGGACAGCGCGGCATTTTTAAGAGGCGCCGGAGAGCTTGTGAGACGGGAAGGCTGTCTTACGCATAAATAAAGAAAAGAGGCAGGCTGTTATGATGTACGGATACGGCTATCCAATGTATTTTGATTCCACTTATATTCTCGTGCTGATCGGAGCGGCTTTTTCGCTCTGGGCATCCTCGAGAGTAAACGGAGCCTTTAACAAATATGACAAGGTACGTGCGCAAAGCGGGCTTACCGCCGCGCAGGCTGCGGAGCTCATTCTGCACAATCACGGCATTTATGATGTTGAGATAAAACGGATCAGCGGAAAGCTTACGGACAACTATGTTCCGTCAAAAAAGGTTCTGAACCTTTCGGACAGCACCTATAATTCCACCAGCATCGCTGCGATCGGCGTGGCGGCGCATGAGTGCGGTCATGCTATTCAGGACGCGGTGGAATACGCGCCGCTCAAGATTTCCATGGCGGTGCATCCGGTCTGCGCGGTCGGCTCGAATCTGGGTATCCCGGTGTTGATCGCGGGAATGCTTTTTTCCTTTTCGCCGCTTGTAAACCTCGGGATCATTCTGTTCAGCCTGGGCGTTTTGCTCAGCATTATCACGCTGCCGGTGGAGTACAATGCCTCGAACCGTGCACTTGCGACACTGGCGGATTCACACATGCTTTCGGAGGGAGAGCTTGTCGGAACGAAGAAGGTGCTGCGCGCTGCAGGTCTTACCTACGTCGCGGCTGCGGCTTCCATGATCCTGTCGCTTCTGCGGCTTCTGATCATTTCGAGAAATTCAAGGGATTAAGCGATATGGCGGAAAAAAAGAATTATCGTCTTGCGGACAGGAAAAATCCCAGAGACGCGGCGCTTCTGATTTTGCTCCGGGTATGCGAGGAACATAAAAAGGCGCACCATGCCGTCAGGGAGGTTCTGGATCTCTGCGACACGATGGAAAAGCGCGACCGGGCGTTTGCAAAGCGCACTGCTGAGGGCAGTCTTGATTATCTGATCCGGCTCGACACTCTGATCGGGAGATATCTGAAAAAACCGCTTTTCATGTTGAAGCCCGTCATCAGAAATATTCTCAGAATATCCTTTTACCAGCTTTTATATATGGACAAGGTGCCGGACAGTGCCGTCTGTAATGAAGCCGTGGAGCTTGCAAAGCTTCATGGCCTTTCCGCTTTATCGGGATTTGTAAACGGCGTGCTGCGCGCGGCTGTCCGGGATAAGGCGGCGGGTGCGGAACGGCTGTTTGTGATCCGGGACGAGGCCTGCGACCTGTCCGTTCCAAAGTGGCTTTATAAAAAGCTATGTTCGGATTATGGAAAGGATACGGCGGAAAAGATCATGCGAAGCTATCTTTCCGACCGCAGTGTAACGGTCCGGCTGAACCGTTCACGCGCATCCGAAGAGGAGGCCGAAACGCTTTTTGCGGCGGATGGGATCAGTTTTGTCCGTCTGGATACTGCGGCATTTTTTACGCAAAACGGCATTTCCTTTACTGAGGAAACGCTTCCCGTTATGTATGAGCTGCCGGGCATTACAGGGCTTCGGAATGTGACGGCATTCAGAGACGGGCTTGTACAGCCGCAGGATATCAGCGCAGCCATTCCGGCAGTGATGGCGGCGCCGAAACCGGGAGACTATGTGATCGACGTCTGTGCTGCCCCGGGCGGAAAGAGCATTCAGGCTGCAGATCTTATGCGCGGAAGCGGAACGGTGGAAGCGAGGGATCTCACAGAGCAGAAGACGGATCTGATCAGGGAAAATGTTCTGCGCTGCGGCTTTACAAATATTCATGCCGGCGTACAGGACGCCCTTTCCCTGGATGAGGAAAGCCTTTATCGCGCCGATATTGTGCTTGCGGATCTGCCGTGTTCGGGGCTCGGGATCGCTGCAAGAAAGCCTGATATCAAGCTGAATGTAAAGCCTTACAGCATTACGGAGCTCAAAAATCTGCAGCAGGAGATGCTTCGGGTGGTCACACGTTATGTGAAGCCGCGCGGCAGGCTTGTGTACAGCACCTGTACGATCACGCCTGAGGAAAACGAGGAGAATGCGGAGTTTATCTGCTCGGAGCTCGGGTTTAAACGGCTCGGGCAGGTCAGGATCCTTCCAAGCCCTTCCTGTGACGGCTTTTTCGCGGCGCTGTTTGAGAAAAATTACTAGAGCGCAAAATCGTATGCAAAGCTTAAGATACTTTCAAGGACTTTGCGGTGAAAACAGGCTATAATAATCGGATATGGCAAAATTAGAAGAAATGACCCCTGCGGGGACAAGAGAATACGGGACCGGGAAACAGGATATCTGCGAGCTTACGCTCACGGAGCTTACGGCACTTTTAAAGGAGTGGGGAGAGCCTGCCTACCGGGCAAAGCAGATCTATACCTGGCTTCATCAGAAGCTTGCGCCGGATTTCCTTCAGATGAGTAACCTTTCAAAAGGGCTCAGGGACCGGCTTTCGGAGCATTTTTACATTACGGTCATGGAGCCTGTGGAGGTGCTGGTTTCGAAGCTTGACGGCACAAGGAAATACGTGCTGAGGCTGCGGGACGGAAATATCATCGAAGCGGTGCTGATGCGCTACCATCACGGCAATTCCGTCTGTGTAAGCTCACAGGTCGGCTGCCGCATGGGCTGCCGTTTCTGCGCTTCGACGCTTGACGGCTGCGTGCGCGGGCTTACGGCTGCGGAGATGCTTGCAGAGATCTATGCGATCACGCGGGATACGGGAGAACGCGTTTCCAATGTCGTGATCATGGGATCCGGAGAGCCGCTTGACAATTTCGACGAAACCGTGCGGTTTATCCGCATGCTTTCGGATGAAAACGGCCTTAATATCTCCCAGAGAAATATCACGCTCAGTACCTGCGGCCTTGTGCCGAAGATACGGGAGCTTGCAGAGCTTGACCTTCAGATCACGCTGGCACTTTCCCTCCATGCAGCTTCCCAGGAAGTACGGGAGACGATCATGCCGGTCGCAAGGGCATACCCGCTCCGGGAGGTACTCGCTGCCTGCAGGATGTATTTTGAAAAGACGGGGCGGCGCCTTACCTTTGAGTATTCGGTCGTAAAGGGCGTCAATGATACGGTGCAGGAAGCGGAAAAGCTCGCACAGCTGCTGAAGGGCATGCACGGGCATGTCAATCTGATCCCGGTCAATCCGATCCGGGAGCGCAGCTACGAAAGTCCGGACAGAAGAACGGTTGAGGCTTTTCAGGCGGTGCTTCTTTGCCGCGGGCTCTCCGCGACGATCCGGCGCGAGATGGGGCGTGACATCAGCTCTGCCTGCGGACAGCTGCGCAGAAGCTATGAGAAGCGGAACGCGGAGCAGGAAGACTGACTTTGAGACATTAAGCTGAAATGACAGAATATCAGTACATGAATATGCCGCGGAAAGCGGCAGGAAAGAGAGCTTAGAGACATGCAGGCATGTGCGCTGACAGATATCGGCCTTCGCAGGCAGGTAAATCAGGACTACATCTTTGAGAGCGTGGAGCCGGTGGGTGCGTTTCCGAATCTGTTTATACTGGCGGACGGAATGGGCGGCCACAAGGCCGGAGATTTTGCGTCCAAATATCTGGTGGAAACGATGGTGGGCTATATCAGCCGGACTACGGATGCCCAGGTGGTGACGGCGCTGAACAGTGCGCTGAAGCTTTCGAATACGATGATCTACCACAAATCACAGGAGGTTCCGGAGCTGAACGGCATGGGGTCCACCATGGTGGCCGCCGTGATCGAGGGGGATATCCTGACCGTCGCAAACGTGGGGGATTCCCGGCTTTATCTGATCCGGGACGGCATCACGCAGGTGACGAAGGACCATTCCTACGTCGAGGAGCTTGTGGACAGAGGAGAGCTGGTGCGCGGCTCGGCAGATTACGTGATGAAAAAAAATATCATCACGCGGGCGGTCGGCTCCGACGAGCGCGTCGAGGCGGATTATTTTGAGGTGGATCTGATCGCGGGGGATTACATCCTGCTGTGTTCGGACGGCCTTACCAATATGGTGGACGACGATACCATTTTTTCGATCATTTCCGGAAACGGGAGCCTGAGCTACAAGGCGCGGACGCTCGTGATGACGGCGAATGAAAACGGCGGAAATGACAATATTGCGGTCATTCTCGTAAAGTATACGGAAGGCGGTGAGGATCATGCTTGATACCGGTACGTTACTGGATGACCGTTATGAGATAGAGGGCAGAATCGGACAGGGCGGCATGTCCTACGTTTACCGTGCCCAGGATAAGAAGCTTGGACGCGTTGTGGCGATCAAGGTGCTCCGGGAGGAGTTTTCCGGAGACGAGGATTTTATCCGTAAATTCAAGAATGAGGCGCGTGCCGCGGCAAAGCTGTCCCATCCGAATATCGTGGCGGCCTATGACGTTGTGGATGACGGGGATCTCCACTATATCGTGATGGAGCTGGTCGAGGGAATCACGCTTAAGAATTATATTGCCAGAAAAGGCAGGCTCTCCAACAAGGAGACGATCGGCATCGCCCTGCAGGCGGCCGAGGGAATCGGAGAGGCGCATAAAAAAGGCATTATCCACAGAGACATCAAGCCGCAGAATATGATCATTTCAAGAGACGGAAAGGTCAAGGTGGCCGACTTCGGTATTGCAAAGGCGGTTACCGGAGAGACGATCAATGCGGCGGTCATAGGATCCGTGCATTATATTTCGCCGGAGCAGGCACGTTCCGGCGTAGCGGACGCAAGGTCTGACATCTATTCGCTTGGAATTTCCATGTACGAGATGATCACGGGCCGCGTGCCATACGAGGGGGATAACACGGTCAACGTCGTGATCGCCCATCTTTCGGAGGCTCTGGTTCCGCCGTCTGTGTACAATAAGGACATTTATCCGGCGCTTTCCGATATCATCACGAAGGCCTGCCGGAAACACCCGGAGGACAGATACCAGACCTGTGCGGAGCTGATCGCGGACCTTCGGCGCTGCGTGCGGGAGCCGGAGGGACATTTTGTAAAGCTTTCGGGAACCGTATCCCAGACGGGAGAGGCGGATGCCCTGATGCTGAAAAAAGACGGCGCGGCCGGTGAAGAGAAGGACGCTTCCGGCGGTGAGGCTTCCTCTTTGTCCGGTAACGGCGGTGAGATCCCGTCTGCCGCTCAGACCGGCGGCAGGGCAGGAGAGCCTGCGGGAGAAGCCCTGGAAGCAGGCGGAACGGACGGCGGGGAAAGAGGCGCGGAGGCTGCCGTAAAGTCTTCCGATGCGGATGGCACGGGAAATGCCGGAGCAGCGGAGGTTGAGGGCCAGGCGCAGATCCAGCGTCTGATGAAATACGGAAGCATCGCGGCGGCAGCAGTCATTCTGATCATTATCGTTATGGTGGCGGGAAAGGTGTCGGGCGTGTTCAATGCCTACAGCCCGCTTCAGACGGAGCAGCAGGCTTCCACGGAAGCGGAGAGTAGCGGACAGGAAGAAATTACGCTTTCCAGACAGGAGAGCCAGGGCAGCACGATGATGGTGCTGATGCCGGAGCTTCTGCGCATGCCGGTATCGGATGCAACGGCAAAGGCATCGAGCTCGGGACTGAGCCTTGATACTTCGGAAACAGCTTTTTCGGATGTCTTTAACGAGGGCATCGTTATGAGCCAGGAGCCGCAGAGCGGCGAAGAGGTGAAGCCGGGCGATACGGTGTATGTGACGGTCTCTCTGGGGAATCAGATCACCTATACGCTCAATCATATTTCCGGAAAGACGCTTGACGAGGCGGAGCAGATGCTTACGGATGCCGGACTTTCCATAGAGGAGGTAAGACCCGAAGCGTCGGATACAGCGCCGGAGGGGATCGTGACGGGCTGGGAGGCTCTGGAAACAGGTGCCGAGGTCGGATCCGGAGATACGGTGATTCTTACGGTCAGCAGCGGAAAAGAAGCGGAAACGGTGCATGTTCCTTCGCTTCACAATCTGTCGCAGGATGCGGCGCAGCGTACGCTTCAGAATGCAGGGCTTACGGTTGGCGCCGTGACGCAGCAGCCGGGCGACGCAGCGGCGGGACTTGTGCTTGGCCAGTCGCCGGCAGCAGGAGAAAGCGTACAGCCGGGAAGCGCAGTCTCGATCGTGATCAGCACGGGACCTGAAAGTGTTCAGACAGAGGCGGCTTCCCCGATGCCGGTACAGCAGGAGGCAGGACCGGGAGCGGCTTCCGCACAGGGGACAGCCGAGGCAGACAGCGGCAGATATTATTACGGAAGCATTGACACAGTGTCGCATGCCGGCATGGCGAGCGGACCTGACGCGCAGGGAGAGACGATGAATATAGAGATCCGTCTCATGCAGCGCGGCTCAAATTCCTACGAGTACATCACGCTCGGGGAACTCAAAGCAGTGCCGCTCGGAACGGAGTTTCCGGTCAGCTATTCTTCCATTCGCGGTATTTACGGCGTGACGACCGGCGAGGTCCAGGTGGTCGATTCGGATACGGGAGAGATGCTTGAGAGCTTTGACATTACATTTGCGCCGAGGTAAAAGATGGAAGGAAAGATCATCAAGGCGATTGCAGGCTTTTATTACATCCATGCGGGCGCTGCCGGAATTTATGCCTGCCGGGCGCGCGGCATTTTCAGAAAAGACGGGATTAAGCCCCTCGTCGGAGACAATGCGGCATTTGAAGTGCTGTCAGAAGAAAAAAAGGAAGGAAATCTGACGGAGGTCCTTCCCAGAAAAAATATGCTGATACGGCCTGCGGCAGCCAATATCGACCAGGCGCTTGTGATATTTGCCCTCAGGGAACCGGATCCCAACCTCAATTTACTGGACCGGTTTCTCATATACATGGGCATGCAGCAGATTCCGGTGATCATTTATTTTAACAAGGACGACCTCGACCGGAATAAAACGGCGGAGAAATACCGCGCCGTCTATGAGGCGGCAGGCTATACGCTGATCTTCGGCTCCGTAAAGGAAGGAAACGCGGATGCCGTAAGGAAGCAGCTCAGGGGAAAAACGACTGTACTTGCGGGGCCTTCCGGCGTAGGAAAATCCTCGCTTACAAACCTCCTGCACGCGGAGGAGCGGATGGAGGTCGGCGCGCTCTCGGAGCGCATAAAGCGCGGTAAGCAGACCACAAGGCATACGGAGCTGTTTATGCTCGAGGAAAATACCTATCTGCTCGATACGCCGGGATTTACCTCGCTTTCGCTTCCGGGACTTCCGGCAGCAGAGGTTAAGGAGTTCTTTCCGGAGTTTTCGGAATATGCAGGGGAATGCAAATTTGCGGGCTGCCTGCATATACAGGAACAGGAGGGGATCTGCGGCGTGAAGCGGGCACTTTCAAAGGGGCTTATCAGACAGGAGCGTTACGAGAATTATCTGCAGATCTATGAAGAACAAAAGAAAGCGGAGCGCAGATACTAGGTTAAAGGGAGGTTTCATGGACTATATTCTTTCTCCGTCCGTTCTGTCGGCGGATTTTTCAAGGCTTGGCGAGGAGGTACGCCGCGTGTCGGAGGCGGGCGCGCAATACGTGCATATTGATGTGATGGACGGGAATTTTGTGCCGAACATCACCTTCGGCGCGCCGGTGCTGAAGGCGGTAAGGCCGTATTCGGACAAGGTGTTCGACGTTCATCTTATGGTAGAGGAGCCGGCGCGGTTCGTAAAGGACTTCCGGGACGCCGGAGCGGATATTATTACGGTACACGCAGAAGCCTGCAGACATCTCGACCGCTGCATCCATGCGGTAAAGGAGACGGGAGCGAAGGCATCGGTGGCGCTTAATCCTGCCTCTCCCCTGGAGCTCGTCTCAGAGATCCTGCCGGAACTTGACATGGTGCTGCTTATGACAGTAAACCCGGGCTTCGGCGGACAGAAATTTATTCCGTATACGCTGGATAAGATAAGACGTCTGTGCGGACTTCGCAGGGAACGCGGGCTTTCTTTCGATATCGAGATCGACGGTGGCGCATCCTTCGAAAATATCGATGACATTTTAGAGGCGGGGGCCAATGTAATTGTTGCGGGTTCTTCAGTTTTCAAGGGTGAGCCTGAGAAGAATATTAAACAATTTTTACATTGTTTTTCAAAGTATTGCAAATAAACAGATACAGGATTATGATGAAGCTGAGGATAAAAATAAATGCAGGGAGGCTTCATTAAAATGAATGAGAAAAAGAATGCTTTCAGCCTGAATATGCTGGCTCTGATCGGACTGATGGCGGCACTCGTGTTTGTCGGTTCCAAAATAGAAGTAAGGATTCCCGCCGTACTGGGCGTAACGAGGATCCATCTCGGAAATTCCATGTGCCTGCTCGCCGGTTTCCTTCTGGGCGCGGTACCCGGGGGATTTGCGGCCGGGCTTGGTTCTTTCCTTTTTGACGTGATCTTCTGGCCGGCCAGTCCCGTGGAATGGCTGATCACCTTTGCCACAAAATTTGCAATGGGCTTTATGGCCGGGCTGATGCTTGAGAGAAAGGCGTTCTCCGGCATGCCTGCCGCCGCGCGCTATGCGCTCTGCGGTGCATCGGGCGCACTGCTCTATGTCGTGCTGTATCTTCTTAAGTCCTTTGTGACTTATTACTTCGTTCTGCAGAACCCGCTTCCTGCCGTACAGCTTATGCTGATTGAAAAAGGCGCGGCATCCCTGTTCAACGCAGTTATCGCGGTAATTCTCGCAGTGCCGATTTACCTTGCGCTCAGTCCGGAGCTCAGACGTTACGGAATTCTTCAAACCGGAAGACAGCGGTGAGCCTGCGGCTGTCATTTTAAAAACGAGGTGTGCGGATAAAATGAAAATCCGCAGCACCGGTTTGGTAAAAAGTCCCGAGAAACGTGTATTTTCGGGGCTTTTTTGTTCGAAACACATAGAAAAAGTGGTGACAAAATCATACTGAAATAGTATACTATATTACGTTTCCGACGTGTCACAAGGAGACAACAGCTTTACCCGGAACCAATGAAATACAATAATTTATACGCATGAAGACTAATCAGGAGACAAGATGACAGACAAGCAGAAGAGAATTGCGGTAATAAATGACATTTCGGGGTATGGGCGATGCAGCTTAGCAGTGATGCTGCCGATCATATCGTGTCTGAAGGCACAGGCCTGCCCGCTTCCGACGGCGATCCTTTCCAATCACACGGGATTTCCGAGTGAATACAAATTTGATTTCACGGATCACATGGGGGCATATGCAGAGGCCTGGGGACAGCTCGGAATACAGTTTGACGGGATTATGACCGGCTATATGAACTATGACCGGCAGGTCAGGGAAACGGCGGCTTTCATTGAGCATTTCGCAGGAAAGGACACCATGATTTTTGTTGATCCGTCGATGGCGGATCACGGGAGCCTTTACCGGGGCTTTACCATGGCGCATGTCGGGCTGATCAGGGAGCTTCTCGTAAAGAAGGCGACCATGATCAAACCGAATCTGACAGAGGCCTGCCTGCTGACCGGGACCGATTACCAGGAGATCATAAAGACATTTCCGGATCACACGATGCGGCGGCTCAAGGCGGCGCTGATCAATATGGTGAAGCGCCTGCAGGAGATGGGACCGGGGAAGGTGATCATTACCGGGATCGAACGTCATGAGCGTTTCATGAATGTCGTGGCAGACGGAGACGATATCCGTTTTCTGGCAGTCAGAAAGGCGGGAGACGGGAGACCCGGAACGGGAGATATCTTTTCTTCGATCGTCTGTACATCTGTTGTGCAGGGTATGAGCCTTGAGCGCGCGGTGAAAAAGGCGCAGGACTTCATCTGCAAGGCGATCCGCGTATCGGAGGAGCAGGGGGTTCCCGTAAATGAAGGAACTGCATTCGAGCTGATACTTGACAAGCTCGCCTGCACGATGTACGATCAGATAAAACAAAATTAAGCCTGAAAAAGGCACAGGAGTACGCGATGTTAGACATCAGATTTGTCCGGGAAAATCCGGAAGCCGTAAAGGAAAATATCAGAAAGAAGTTTCAGGATCAGAAGCTGCCGCTCGTAGATGAGTGCGTGGCACTTGATGCCGAGCTTCGTAAGATCCAGCAGGAAGAGGAAGATCTTCGCGCAAAGCGCAACAAGATCTCAAAGGAGATCGGAAAGCTGATGGCGCAGGGAAAGAAGGAAGAGGCTGAGGCCGCAAAGGCTGAGGTCGCAAAGGACGGGGAGCTCCTCGACAGCCTTTCCGAAAAGAGGAGCCGCCTTTCTGAGGAGCTTACGCAGAAGATGATGGTCATCCCGCAGATGATCGACGCTTCCGTACCGATCGGAAAAGACGATTCTGAAAATGTTGAGGTACAGCGCTTCGGGGAGCCGCTGGTGCCGGATTTTGACGTACCGTATCATACGGATATCATGGAATCCTTCGACGGCATCGATATGGATGCGGCGGGACGCGTTGCCGGAAACGGATTCTATTATCTTATGGGAGATATCGCAAGACTGCATGAGGCAGTCATCGCTTATGCGCGCGATTTCATGATCGACAGAGGATTTACCTACTGCATCCCGCCGTATATGATCCGTTCAAGGGTCGTAACAGGCGTTATGTCCTTTGCGGAGATGGATGCGATGATGTATAAGATCGAGGGAGAGGATCTCTATCTGATCGGAACCTCAGAGCATTCCATGATCGGAAAATTCATCGATCAGACACTCGAGGAGGACAAGCTTCCGATCACGATGACTTCCTATTCTCCGTGCTTCCGGAAGGAAAAGGGAGCGCACGGCATCGAGGAGCGCGGCGTATACCGTATTCATCAGTTTGAAAAGCAGGAGATGATCGTGGTATGCGAGCCGGAGGAGTCGATGAAGTGGTATGACGTACTCTGGAAAAATACCGTGGATTTCTTCCGCACGCTGGATATTCCGGTCAGACAGCTTGAGTGCTGCTCGGGCGACCTTGCGGATCTCAAGGTGAAGTCCTGTGATGTGGAGGCATGGTCTCCGCGTCAGAAGAAATATTTTGAGGTGGGATCCTGTTCGAACCTTGGCGACGCGCAGGCGAGAAGACTGAAGATCCGCATCAAATCAAAGGACAAGGGAAATCATCTTGCACATACACTGAATAATACCTGTGTGGCACCGCCGCGTATGCTGATCGCGTTCCTTGAGAACAATCTGCAGGCGGACGGAAGCGTGAAGATTCCGGAGGCGCTGCGTCCTTATATGGGCGGTAAAGACCTGCTTGTTCCGAAGTACAATTCGATTGAAAAAGCGGCTTCGAAATAGGAGATTTTATGCCGAATACGGAAGAATTACTTGCAACTTTAAATGACAGACAGAGGGAGGCGGCTTCTCATACAGAGGGGCCGCTCCTTATTCTGGCGGGAGCCGGTTCGGGAAAGACGAGGGTGCTTACCTACCGCATCGCATATCTGATCGAACAGGGAATCCCCGCATGGCAGATTCTTGCGATCACATTTACGAATAAGGCAGCGGGAGAGATGCGCGAGCGTGTAGACGGACTGCTCGGAACAGGCGGTGCGAATGTGTTTGTTTCCACCTTCCATTCCATGTGTGTGCGCTTTCTGCGCCGGGAAATTGACAGGCTGGGCTATTCGCGCGATTTTACGATCTATGATGCGGACGACCAGCGGACGTTTATGAAGCAGGTGATCCGCGATCTGAATCTGGATTCCAAGATGTACCGGGAGCGCGCCGTGCTGTCGGTTATTTCCTCCGCCAAAAATGAAATGATAGACGCGGAGCAATTTGCGGCGCAGGCCTCCGATCTCTATTCGCGTTCCGTTGCGAAGCTCTATGCGGAATACGAAAAACAGCTGAAAAAGAACAATGCTCTGGATTTCGACGACCTGCTGCTTCTGACAGTCGGGCTTTTTAAGGAATTCCCGGAGGTGCTCTCCGGATATCAGGAGCGCTTCCGCTATATCATGGTGGACGAGTATCAGGATACCAATACGGTGCAGTTTGAGCTCGTGAGGCTGCTCTCTGAGCGCTACCGCAATCTCTGTGTGGTCGGAGACGACGACCAGTCCATCTATAAATTCCGCGGCGCAAATATTGAAAATATCCTGAGCTTTGAGCGGTCCTTTCCGGGCGCGCGCGTGATCAAGCTTGAGCAGAACTACCGCTCGACAAAGCAGATTCTCGCGGCAGCAAATGAGGTGATCCGGAATAACCGGGGGCGTAAGGACAAGACGCTCTGGACGGCCAATGAGGAGGGCGAAAAGCCGCAGTATCAGGAGTATGAGACGGCGGGAGCCGAGGCGGACGCGATCGTAAAAGAGGCGTTTCAGTCCGGATTTGCGCTTAAGGATCAGGCGGTGCTCTACCGGACCAATGCGCAGTCGCGTCTTCTCGAGGAGAAGTGCATCCAGCGCAATGTGCCTTATATTATCGTGGGAGGCGTTAACTTCTATCAGCGCAGGGAGATCAAGGACATCCTGTCCTATCTGCGCGTGATCGCAAATTCCGTGGATGATCTTGCCTGCATGCGCGTGCTGAATGTGCCAAAGCGCGGCATCGGACAGACGACAGCGGACAGGGCGGCGGATTATGCGGCGCGTGCAGGCATCGGCCTCTATGACGCACTGCTTCGCGCCGGGGATATCCCCGGGGTCAATCAGGGTACCGCAAAGAAGATATCCGGTTTTACCGGGCTCATTGAAGACCTCAGAAAACGTGCCGCCGCGGGCGCGTCCCTGAAGGATCTGATCCTTGCGGTACGGGATGAGACCGGCTATGCTGAGGAGCTGAAAAAAGAGGGCGAGATCGAAGCAGAGACGCGGATGGAGAATATTGACGAGCTGATCAATAAAGCGGTCTCCTTCGAGGAGGCGCATCCGTCTCAGAGAGAAGCTGCGGCATCTCCGGATGCAGCTTCAAACGGCCTTCAGATGCTCGCTTCCTTTCTGGAAGAGGTGTCGCTTCTCTCGGATCTTGACCGGAGGAATGATACGGACGATGTGCTCACGATGATGACCCTGCATGCTGCAAAGGGGCTGGAATTTGACAAGGTCTATCTCTGCGGCATGGAGGAGGGATTATTCCCATCCCAGGCCTCCATCAACGCGGATGATCCGGAGGCGGAGGTGGAAGAGGAACGGAGACTCTGCTACGTCGGAATCACACGTGCGCGGAAATCTCTGCGCCTGAGCTCTGCAAGAGAGCGTATGATACACGGGGAGACAAGATATGAACGACCTTCCCGTTTTATCGAGGAGCTTTCCGATGAGACCTGCGACCGGACTTTTCTTCGCGGACGGGCTGCAAGCTGGAAGGACTTCGACGATGATTTTGACAATCCGATCCCGCGGCGCGGCTTCGGAGGAAACGGCGTAAGCGGAGGCTATTCGCGGGCCGGAAAGGAAACGCTGTTTTCTGCGGGCGGCGGTTTTGCGCGCGGGACAACGGTTTACAGCGACGGCTACGGCACTTATCCGCCTGCAGGTTCTGCGGGAAGCGCAGGCGGCATCCGAACCGGGCTTTATGGTTCTCTCGATACCGGTAGCGGCGCAAAACGCGGCGCACAGACCTTGAAAAAAGGCGCGGAGATCACGAAGAAAAAGCCGGACTATGAGACGGGAGACCGTGTCAGCCATATCAAGTACGGGGAGGGAACCGTAACAGAGATCAAAGACGGCCAGAGGGACTACGAGGTGACCGTGGACTTCGATACGGCGGGTACAAAGAGAATGCTCGCCGGGTTTGCAAAGCTCCAAAAGGTGTGATACAATAAAGACCAATGAGCCTGGCCCGAAGGGCGCAGGGGATAAAGGAGGAATCTTATGGACAGACTGAACGAAAAATGGAGCATTCTTAAAAACGACACTTCCGACAGATGGGATGAGCTGATGCACCGGATCAGACTGAACGAGCTGTATGAGAAGAAGGAAGAGGAGTATGAGGTAAAACGCATCATTCTCATCGTGCTCGCGGCAATCGGCATCGTAGCCTTTGTTGCAGGCATTTCCTACGCGGTATACAAGTTCATGTCTAAGGATTATCTCGAGGATTACGAGGATGATTTTGACGACGATTTCCTTTTTGACGATGACGACGAGGATGCAAAGAAGGCTGACTGATCCGGAAACACGGAATAAAAGCCTGTAAGATCAGATATACAGTTGAAACATTGGAAAGCTGCTGCAAGACAGAGCATTGCACGGGAGCCGGGTTTTTGATAGAAAGAACACCGCCCGTGCAATTTCTGCGGTTTGCAGCAGCTTTTGTGCAATACGGAACAGGGAAGGAAATATGACAGAAGAGAAAAATACCTGTGTGCTTTCAGGCACCTGCGGCGGCTGCTTTTATTATGGCATAAGCTATGAAGAGCAGCTTGAAAAAAAGAACGGAACGGTAAAGGGCCTTTTGGACGGAGCGGTGAGAGGAGACTATCTGTATGAAGGCATCCTCAGAAGCCCGCTCATATCCGGCTACCGCAATAAAATGGAATACAGCTTCGGTGATGAGAAGAAGAACGGACCGCTCACACTTGGCCTGCATAAGAAAAGAAGCTTTTATGACGTGATTGATACGGACTGCTGCGGGCTGGTACATGAGGATTTCAATGTGATCGTACGGGAAACGAGGCGGTTTTTTGACGAGCTTGGAGCGACCTATAAGGACAAGCGCACACACAGGGGCTTTCTCAGATATCTGCTCATCCGCCGTACGGTCAATACCGGCGAGATCCTTGTCGATCTGGTAACGACCTCCCAGCCGCTGATTCCGGTCATGGCGCATGCGCTGATCAACGACAGCGTGCTCTATGATGAAGAGGCTCTTTTGCGCGGAGAGATCAGGGCGTCAACGGCGGTCAATACCTATGATGCGGCGGAGACCGTTTCAGAGTGGGCACGTCTCTTGCTCTCCTTAAAGGAAAAAGGCGCGATAGAAGGAAAGCTGAGCGGTATCCTGCATACGATCGACGATGCAAAGGCGGATGCCGTGAAAAATGACGGAACGCGCGTCCTTTACGGGACGGACAGCATCACAGAGGAGCTTCTGGGCCTCAGGTTCTGCATCACGCCGTTTTCATTTTTTCAGACGAATTCCAGAGGAGCGGAGGTTCTCTATGAAAAGGTGCGTGAATATGTAAGCGACAGCCTTTCTGAAAACAGTACGGTATATGATCTTTATTCCGGAACCGGCACGATCGCGCAGATGATGGCGCCGAAGGTAAAGCATGTGATCGGTGTGGAGATCGTGCCGGAGGCTGTGGAGGCGGCAAAGGAAAATGCGGCAGGAAACGGTCTTGCAAACTGCGAATTTATCGCGGGAGATGTGCTGAAGGTGCTGGATGAGATCGAAGAGAAACCGGACGTTATCATTCTGGATCCGCCGCGCGACGGCATTCATCCGAAGGCGCTCCCGAAGATCCTTGCCTACGGTGTAAAGACGATCATCTATGTGAGCTGCAAGTGTGAAAGCCTTGCGAGGGATCTGGTGCCGATGCAGGCGGCAGGTTACCGTCTTGTAAAGGCCTGTGCCGTGGATCAGTTCCCCTGGACCAGATCGGTAGAGACGATCGCCTTATTGTCGAGGCAGGAATTAGTTTAAAAAATTATGGTTTTACGCAGAAAATAATCTGTTTCTTTGTACAATATTTGCCTTGAATCGATTTCTGAAAGGACTATAATATCCTTAGATTGATAAAAAAGTAACAATCTAAATAATCAGGATAGGGAGATGTCATTATGGAAAGATTAAGATTGATGCGCGCACCGCAGAAATATGTACAGGGCAGGGATGCACTCCTTAAGTTTCATGAGGAGATGAAGGATCTCGGCGATAAGTGGCTGTTCATCTGCTCAAAGAGCGGCTACAAGATGTGCCATGACAATATTGAAAAGAGCTTCGGGGATGCGAAGGATCTTAGGCATTATGAGATCTTCGGCGGTGTTTCAAGCACCGGTGAGATCGAAAGAATGAGAAAGATCGTAAAGGAAAACGGAATCAATGTTGTCGTCGGCATCGGAGGCGGTTCCGCGATCGATACGGCAAAGGCAACGGCCTATTATGAGAAGCTTCCGGTCGCGATCGTGCCGACGGTCGTTGCGACGGATGCGCCGTGCACGGGACTTTCCGTTATTTACAACGATGACGGCAGCTTCAACAGCTATCTGTTCTATCCGAAGAACCCGGAGGCGGTCCTTGTGGACAGCACGGTCATTGCCAACGCACCGGTAAGCTTTCTTGTTGCAGGTATGGGCGACGCGCTCGGCACCTACTTCGAGGCACGTGCCTGCCTGAGAACGGAATCTCCGAGCCTCGAGTTCGGCGGCATTACCCGTTCCGCAATGGCGCTCTGCGAGCTCTGCTATAAGACGCTTCGCCAGTACGGCGCGAAGGCAAAGCTCTCCTGTGAGAATCATGTTGTAACGCCGGAGCTGGATGCGATCATCGAGGCAAACGTATATCTGTCCGGTGTGGGTGCGGATAACGGCGGACTTGCAGTTGCGCATTCTTTCTACAACGGACTTACGGCGCTCGGCGGACACAGCGCGCCGCACGGAAACTGCGTCGCATTTGGTACGCTGGTTCAGCTTCTGCTCGAGGGCGCGTCCAAAGAAGAGTTCAAAGAGGTACAGGACTTCTGCCTGGAGGTCGGACTTCCTGTTACGCTTTCGGAGATCGGCATCACGACCGAGGAGCAGGTAAAGGTGATCGCGGAGAAATCCTGCGTACCGGGGGAGACCATCCACAACATGGCCGGAGACGTAACGCCTTCAGAGCTGCATGATGCGATCGTGCTTGCAGACGCACTTGGAAAAGCCGCAAAGAAGGCCTGATTCAAAAGCCTTTTTCCGGACAGTTTAAGACGGAAAAGGAAAAGAGGACAATAAACAGGTATTTATACACGGGATTACGGGATTAAAAAAACGCACTTCTTCCATAAGGGAGGGTGCGTTTTTTTGACGGGATTTTTATTCACAAAGTCTTCACATTTGCGGTCTTGACATTCATTTTATATTGACCTATAATGCGTCAGGTATGTTAGGAAACTAACAGTTAGCAAGCTATCTCTGAATACCCGAACAGAAAAGAGGAGAACAGATGAGGGAACGGGAGCAATTGAAATCCGGAAAAGGCGAGGCTTCATTGAAAACGCGCTGCGATTGTTCACAGATTTCGGTGGGAAGGCTGATCCATATGCTGTCGCATCAGCTGAAACGGCAGAAACCGCTTGAGGAGGATATCATGGGGCTTACGACCATGCAGAGCCACGTGCTGCGCTTCCTTCTGCTCGGAAGCGTGAACCGGGATCTCTACCAGAAGGATGTCGAGGAGGAATTTGAGATCCGGAAGCCGACCGCGACAGGAATCCTTCAGCTTCTCGAGAAAAACGGGTTTATCGTGCGGGAGGCCGTTGCCCAGGATGCAAGGCTCAAACGCATCGTTCCTACGGAAAAGGCGGAGGCGCTGCGCGGACGCATTCAGGAAAATATCCAGAAGGCGGAGCTGGAGCTCACGGAGGGAATTGATCCGGAGGAGCTTGAGGCCTGCAGAAAGACTTTGTGGAAGCTGTTTCTGAACACAAAGAAACTCTGTCAGGCGGAAAAAGACGAAATACGGAGGAGGACTTAAAACATGAACAGACGGTTATTTCAGTCTATCAGGGAGTACAAAAAGGAATCGGTGCTAACCCCTGTCCTTGTACTGCTCGAGGTCCTGATGGAGGTGCTCATACCTCTGCAGATGGCAAAGATCATTGATAACGGCATTCAGGGCGGAGATCTTGCCTACATTATCGAAATGGGTGCAATTCTCGCTGTCATGGCGATGCTCGCGCTCTTTTTCGGCGCGATGGCGGGACGCATGGGCTCCTATGCGGCGGCCGGCTATGCGAAGAACCTGAGACACGATATTTTTTACCGGATACAGGAATTTTCATTTAAGAATATCGATCACTTTTCGACATCCGGTCTTGTGACGCGTCTGACGACGGATATTACCAATGTACAGATGGCGTATATGATGACGCTCCGCCTGCTTGCGCGTGCGCCGATCATGATCGTGCTTTCCTGGATCATGACGCTTACGATCGATAATGAGATCGCGCTGCTGTTCCTTGTGGCGATCCCGATCCTCGGAGGAGCGCTTCTCATCATCGCAAAGAAGGCGCATCCGCTGTTTGAACAGGTATTTGACGAGTATGACGAGCTCAACAACGGCGTGCAGGAGAACGTCAATGCCTCCCGCGTGGTAAAGGCTTATGTCCGTGAGGATTTTGAGATCGGAAAATTCCATAAAATATCCGGTCATGTCTATGAGCTTTTCACAAAGGCGGAGCGGATCGTGGCGTGGAACTCACCCATCATGCAGTTTACGATCTATGCGGTCGTTCTGATGATCGTACTGCTCGGCGGAAAGGACATTATCAGAGGAAAGATGGAAGCCGGAGAGCTGACAAGTATTCTGGTATATGCGATCCAGATCCTGTCTTCCCTGATGATGGTATCATTTGTATTTGTCATGAATATGATCGCGGAGGCTTCCTCCGACCGTATTCTGGAGGTTCTGTCCGAGGAACCCGAGATGCAGGACGAGACCGGTGCTGTGAAGGAAGTCCCGGATGGTTCCATCGATTTTGATAATGTGGATTTCAGCTATGCGGGTGAGGACGGCGCGCTGGCGCTGAAAAATGTAAACCTGCACATTGGATCGGGGCAGACGATCGGTATTTTCGGCGGTACGGGAAGTGCGAAGTCCACGCTGGTGCAGCTGATCCCGCGTCTCTATGACGTAACGAAGGGATCGGTGAGGGTCGGCGGCATAGACGTCAGAAAATACGAGCTCAAGGCGCTCAGAGACCAGGTATCGATGGTGCTTCAGAAAAATGTACTGTTTACAGGAAGCATCTATGAAAATATCCGCTGGGGCGACGAGCATGCTACGGACGAAGAGGTTCAGCGTGTCTGTGCGCTGGCACAGGCGGACGGCTTTATCAGGGAATTCCCGGACGGCTATGAGACGCAGATCGTAGAGGGCGGAAACAATGTTTCCGGCGGACAGAAGCAGAGGCTCTGCATTGCGAGAGCGCTTCTGAAAAAACCGAAGATCCTCATTCTCGACGATTCGACGAGCGCGGTGGATACGCGCACGGATGCCCTGATCAGAAAGGCATTCCGCGAGGAGATTCCGGATACGACGAAGATCATTATTTCACAGAGGGTTTCTTCGATCGAGGATGCCGACCAGATCATCATTCTCGACAACGGAAGGATCGACGGCATCGGAACGTCGGAAGAGCTTCTCCGGACAAATGAGATCTACCGGGAGGTTTACGAATCACAGACTTCCCAGGCGGGAGATGCCGAAGAGGCAGATGCCCGGGAAGAAAATGCAAAACCGGAAAATACGAAACCGGAACATGCAGAGGAAGGAGGAAACGGCGATGAACGGTAATGAAAAGCTGAAAAAGAACCCGATGAAGACGGCAAAGCGACTGCTTGCCTATGTGCTGAAAAACTACAAGCTGCAGTTCTTTGTGGTATTTGTCTGCATCCTCATAAGCTCGGTCGCATCTGTGTCCGTCTCCCTTTCCCTCCGCTATCTGCTGGATGATTTCATCCTGCCGCTGGTAGGAAACAGGGCTCCGGATTATACCGGACTGTATCAGGCACTTACGGTGCTTGGCTGCATCTTCCTTGCGGGCGTGATCGCGACCTGGGTGTATACGAGGCTGATGGTCACGATCGGACAGGGCGTTCTGAAGCAGGTGAGAGACGAGATGTTCGAGCACATGCAGACGCTGCCGATCCGCTACTTTGACCAGAATACAAACGGTTCTGTCATGAGCCTTTATACCAACGATACGGATACGCTCCGTCAGCTCATTACGATGTCCATTCCGCAGGGACTGATGGCGCTGCTTACGATCATCGTGACCTTCGTTTCGATGCTGATGCTGAGCCCGATTCTTACGGTGCTCGCGGTCGTTATGATCGGCGTGCTGATCCTTGCGACGAAGCACATCGGCGGCAACAGCGGACGGTATTTCATTAAGCAGCAGCGTTCGCTTGCGGATGTGACGGGATTTATTGAGGAGCGTATGACCGGACAGAAGGTCGTAAAGGTATTCAACTATGAGAAGCGCTCCGAGGAAGAGTTCGATGTATTTAATGAAAAGCTGTTTGAAAGCTCGGCGCGTGCGAATACTTACGCAAATATGATGGGACCCGCGATCGGAAACATCGGAAACCTGCAGTTTGTCCTGACGGCGGTGCTTGGAGGCTTCCTTTCCGTCATGGGCGTGGGCGGCATTACGCTCGGCGTGATGGCATCCTACCTGCAGTTTACCAAGAGCTTTACGCAGCCGTTTATGATGGTGGCGCAGCAGGCAAGCTCGATCGTGATGGCGCTTGCCGGCGCGGAGCGGATCTTCGCGATGCTGGACGAGCCGTCCGAGACAGACGACGGCTATGTCACGCTCGTCAATGCCCGCTGGGACAAAGAGGGCAATCTCACGGAGTGTGAGGATCGCACAGGTATCTGGGCATGGAAGCATCCGCATAAAGCGGACGGGAGCATTACCTATACCGAGCTTAAGGGAGATGTGCGCTTCTATGATATGAGCTTTGGCTATACGCCGGAGCACATGGTGCTCCATGATATCTCGCTTTATGCAAAGCCGGGGCAGAAGCTTGCGTTTGTAGGCTCGACCGGAGCGGGTAAGACGACGATCACGAACCTGATCAACCGTTTTTACGATGTGCAGGACGGAAAGATCCGCTATGACGGCATCAATATCAACAAGATCAAAAAGGCGGATCTGAGGCATTCTCTTGGAATCGTGCTTCAGGATACGCACCTCTTTACCGGTACGATCATGGAAAATATCCGTTACGGAAAGCTTACGGCGACGGATGAGGAGGTCTATGCGGCGGCAAGGCTCGCCTGCGCGGATTCCTTTATCAGGATGCTGCCGAAGGGGTATGACACGATGCTGACCGGAGACGGCGAGGGGCTGTCGCAGGGACAGAGGCAGCTGCTTTCCATCGCGAGGGCGGCAGTTGCTGATCCGCCGGTACTCATCCTTGATGAGGCAACCTCGAGCATCGATACGCGTACCGAGGCAATCGTACAGCGCGGTATGGATAACCTGATGACGGGGCGCACGGTATTTGTCATCGCCCACAGACTGTCAACGATCCGCAACAGCGACGCGATCATCGTGCTCGAGCACGGACGCATTATTGAGCGGGGAGACCATGAGGAGCTCATCAAAAAGCACGGCACCTATTATCAGCTGTATACGGGAAAGCTGGAGCTGGATTAAGGATATATCCGGCATATATCCGGCAGGAACAAAACGGCGCGGTCCAAAAGGACCGCGCCATTTATATTGTCTTCTTTGTTTACTGTTGTTGTTGCTGTTTCAGATAATTTTTACTCAGGGAAAAGCCACGGCCGCGCGTTTCGTAGATACGTCCGATCGTCATAAATGCCGTCGGATCGATATCGGAAACGATCTGTTTTAAGGCGGGAAGCTGACGGTTTGAAATGACCGTGAGCACCATGCAGCCATCTTCACCCAGATAACCGGTCGTTAGGTGTACGAGCGTTGAGCCGCGGTCGAGTGAAGCGATGATCGCGTCATTGATCTCTCTGTAGGCGGGGCTCACGATCTTTACCTGTGTCTGTGCGGTACCGTAGGTGAGGACCTTGTCGAGTACATAGGTATAGATCATGACGAGCAGAATGCCGTACAGGATGCGCTCGTGATCCGAAAAGCTCATCTGCAGAAGCAGGATCACACAGTCAAAGCCGTAGAGCAGAACGGAGACCGGAAGGTTGAATTTTTTGTTGAGCACGAGCGGCGGAATATCCATGCCGCCGGTAGACGCGCCGGCCTTGATCACGATGCCGATGGCAAAGCCGACCAGGATGCCAGCGCACACTGTGGAGAGCATCAGGTCGTCCGTCATGGAGGAGAGCCAGGGAATATTCTGCAGGATCTCCAGGATGAGCGGATAGTAAAAGGAGCTGATGACCGTGGTGAGCGCAAAGGCTTTTCCGAGAAAGAAAAGGCCGATCAGGAACATGATGAGGTTAAAAACAAGGACGAAGAGCGAGACCGGCGTTCCGAAGAAATGTCCGGCGGCGAGCGCCAGTCCTGTCGTGCCGCCTGTCACAAGGCTGTTTGGAAGAATGAACATGACGACTGCAAGCGCGTATACCGTGTTGCCGAAGAGAATCATAAATAAATGTGCGAACTTTTCGCTGAAATTCTGCTGTCTGATTTTTTCTGTCATAAATTTGTCCTTTCCTGAAGTGTCCGCGGTTTGCTGCCTGTGCGTGCGGCAATGAAACCGGTTTGTATCATCTGTGCTGCGTTATTAAGCTAACGGTTTAGCAGAAGAAAGCAAAAAACAGACCGCTTACGCGATCTGTTTTAAAATCTGGTTTAATCTGTATGAACCCGGAAAACCGTGCCGTGCAGGCAGGGAATGCTTCCGGATTATCTGATTCGTTAAAAGCTTTTTCCTATTTTTCATAATTAAAAGAAGAATAGCATACTTTTCGGATAAATGTAAGGGATCCCATTGTATTTTTTGCTGTCCCTTTGAAAACTTTGCAGGTTTGCGGACACAGGGCCGCTTGCACCAGCCCCCTGCTTATATTATAATCTACGCTGACCATATGAACTTACGAAGGAGGCGGGGACGATGGCATACGACGGGATTGCGGTAGCAGCGACCGTGAAGGAACTGAATGATACGCTGCTTTGCGGCAGCATTACAAAGATCGCACAGCCGGAGCGGGATGAGATTCTGCTGACGGTAAAAAATAACAGGCAGCAGAGGCGGCTCAGCATTTCGGCAAGCGCTTCCCTGCCGATGGTATATCTGAAGGAGGATTCGAGCCTTTCTCCCGCGAGTGCGCCGAATTTCTGCATGACCTTAAGAAAGCATATCGGAGGCGGCCGCTTAAAGCGCATCTATCAGCCCGCGGACACGCTTTCAGAGGAGGGGCTGGAACGGATCATCGCATTTGAGATCGAGCATCTTGATGAGCTCGGCGATCTTTCCGTGCGCGTGCTCGTCTGCGAGCTTATGGGAAAGCACAGCAATATCATCCTGCTGAAGGAAGACGGCACGATCATCGACAGCATCAAGCATATCACGCCCTCCGTAAGCTCCGTGCGCGAGGTGCTCCCCGGGAGGGATTATTTTATTCCGGAAACACGCGGCAAAAAAAGTCCGCTCAGGCCGCTTTCAGGGGAGGAGTTTTCGGCGCTTCTGGCAGCGTCCGGGCTGCCGCTTCAAAAGGCACTCTTCAATGTATTTACAGGCATCAGCCCCGTGATCGCGGAAGAGATCTGCTACCGGGCGGGCGTGGACGGGGACGTGACGCCGGAAACGCTCTCCGGGGGAGAGAGAAACAGTCTTTACGGCGCGTTTTGTGCGCTTATGGACACGATCCGAAGCCATGCATTTGTACCGAACATCCTGTACAGGGACGATCAGCCCGAGGAGTTTTCAGCGGTGGAGCTTTCAGTCCTGCTTGCGGGCGGTTACCGGGAGGAACGGCGGGATAGTATGTCGGAGGTGCTTTGCACCTACTATGAGGCGCGGGCAAAACGCGGGCGTATCCGTGCGAAATCGGAGGATATGCGCAGAATTTTGAAGACGCTGACCGAGCGCACAGCAAAGAAGCTGGACCTGCAGGAGCGGCAGTATCAGGATGCGGAAAAAAAGGATAAGTTCCGGATCTATGGCGAACTCCTGAATACCTACGGCTACAGCCTTTCCGGCGGTGAAAAGGAGCTTGTCTGCCAGAATTATTACGACGGGGGGAAGGAGATCTCCGTCCCGCTTGATACAGCGCTTTCTGCAAAGGACAATGCAAAGAAATATTTTGACCGCTATCAGAAGCTTAAGCGTACGCAGGACGCGCTGCTTCCGCAGATCGGGGAATCGAAGCAGCTTCTCTGGCATCTCGATTCGATCTCGGAGGCGCTTTCGATCGCCGAGACGGAAGCGGATCTCAACCAGCTGCGCAGGGAGATGGCGGAATACGGCTTTATCAAAAAGCCGCAGACGGGAAAGCGGCTTCGGAAGGAGGAGCTTAAGTCCGATCCGATGCACTTTGTTTCGTCGGATGGCATTGATCTCTACGTAGGGCGGAATAATTACCAGAACGAGGAGATCACCTTTAAGCTCGCGGAAGGAAACGACTGGTGGTTCCATGCGAAAAATATGCCGGGCTCACATGTGATCGCGAAGACCGGGAACAGGGAGCTTCCGGATGCGACCTGCCTGGAGGCAGCGGCGCTTGCAGCCTATTATTCAAAGGCCTGCGGTGAGGAAAAAAAGCATACGGGGGAAAAGGTCGAAGTGGATTACGTACAGCGGAAAGCCCTGAAACGTGTTCCGAAGGCGGCCCCCGGCTATGTGATCTACCATACAAATTATTCCATAATGGTTGAACCGCGAAATAAAACTTGATATAATAAAACCCAAACGGCTGCGGGCAGCAGCGGTATTTTCTTATGAGACAGGAGAGCGGAATGTCGGTGATCAGCAGCATGACAGGCTTCGGACGCTGTGAGCGCGTCACGGAGGAGGCAAGAATACTCGTAGAGCTCAAATCGGTCAATCACAGGTATCTGGACCTTGCCGTAAAGATGCCGCGCAGATTTAACTGCTTTGAAGCGCGTATCCGCCAGATCATCAGGGAATATATCGAGCGCGGGAAAACCGACGTGTATATCCAGTACGAGGACTATACCGACGGAACGAAAAAGCTCAAGTACAACTACGCGGTCGCGAAGGAGTACATGGAGTATGCCGCGCAGATGGCGGAAGACTTCGGCATTCCGAACGACATCAAGGTGTCCGGGCTTATGCGCCTGGAGGATGTCCTCATTATGGAGGAAAAGAGCGGCAATGACGAGCAGCTCTGGGAGGTTCTGGAGCCGGTGCTCAGGGAAGCCTGCGAAAGCTTCCGCGCTGCGCGCAGGACGGAGGGCGATGCCCTGAGGGCAGACCTGCTTGAAAAGCTTTCCCGCATGAGCGCGTATGTGGAGGAGATCGAATCGTTTTCCCCTGCCGTTGTGGAGGAATACAGAAGACGTCTCGGCGAGAAGATCAGGGATACGCTTTCGGAAGCGTCCCTTACTGCGGATGAGGGCAGGATCGTGACGGAGATCACGATCTACGCGGACAAGATCTGTACGGATGAAGAGATGGTCCGCTTAAAGAGCCACATCGGGGCGATGCGGCAGAAGCTTCAGGCGGGCGGCGCGCTCGGAAGAGAGCTTGACTTCATTGCACAGGAGATGAACCGGGAGGCAAACACGACCTTAAGCAAGGCGAATCACCTGCGCATCGCCGATACGGCGATCGCGCTCAAGACGGAAATTGAAAAAATCAGGGAGCAGGTGCAGAACATTGAGTAAATACAGAGGAAAGGGAATGCTCGTCGTGATTTCGGGCTTTTCCGGGGCAGGCAAGGGCACGCTCATGAAGCGGCTGATGGCAGAGTACGGAGACCATTACGCGCTTTCCGTTTCAGCGACGACAAGGGCGCCCCGTCCGGGCGAAACAGACGGAAAGGATTACTTTTTCGTAGATAAGACACGCTTTCAGGAGATGATCGACCGGGATGAGCTTCTGGAGTATGCCCGTTACGTGGATAATTACTACGGAACCCCGCGCTCTTATGTTGAAGAGCAGATGAAAAACGGAAGGGACGTGATCCTGGAGATCGAGATCCAGGGAGCGATGCGCATCAAGGGCCAGTACCCGGAGGCAGTCCTTATCTTCGTAACGCCGCCGAGCGCAAAGGAATTAAAGCGGAGGCTTACGGACAGGGGCACGGAGAGCGAAGAGGTGATCAGAAAACGCATGAACCGTGCCGCCGACGAGGCGATCGGCGTGGAGGCCTATGATTATATCCTGATCAACGACAGCATCGAGCGCTCGACGGATCTTCTGCACAAGGCGATCCAGATCCAGCACATGCGTGTCAGCCAGCGCCTGCAGTTTTTGTATGAGATCAACAAGGAGCTCAGAACCCTTGAGTAACGATCGTAACCGTATGAATTGAAAGAGAGGAAAGAAAACCATGGCAATGTTACATCCGACCTATAATGATATTATGGAAGTTGTGAATAAGGACGTGATCGACGGAGAGGAGCCGGTGATCAAGAGCCGTTATTCCGTTGTGATCGCGGCGGCGAAGCGCGCGCGTCAGATTATTGACGGAGCGCCGGAGCTCATCAGCGAGCCGGACAAAAAGCCGCTTTCCGTAGCGGTAGACGAGCTGTATCAGGGCAAGGTAGACATTCTCGGCGAAGGCCGGGATGAGAAATAACCGGATCTGTTCAGAGGATGCAAGGGGAAATATTGGAAAATAAAAATATCACTTTATCAGAGGATGCAGGGCAGGAGCTGTCCTGTCATCTTTTATCTCTCGGCTGTGATAAAAACCTCGTGGATGCCGAGAAAATGCTCGGCATGCTGCTTAGCGGGGGCTGCAGATTTACGGATGATCCTGCACGCGCAGAACTCATTATCGTAAATACCTGCTGCTTCATCGGGGATGCCAAGGAGGAGAGCGTTCAGGCGATCCTTGAGATGGCGGAATATAAAAAGACCGGCAGCTGCCGCGTGCTGATCGTAACAGGCTGCATGGCGGAGCGTTACAGGGACGAGATCCTGGAGACGCTGCCGGAGGTGGACGGCGTCGTGGGAACGAATGCCTACCAGAATATCGTTGATATCGTCCGTTCCGTGCTCAGGGAAAAGCGTCAGGAGGAGCGGTTTGCGCCGATCTCGGAGGCGCATTTTGCGGAACAGGGAAAAAAAGGACGTATCGTAACGACCGGAGGTCATTACGCGTATCTGAAGATCGCGGAGGGCTGCAACAAGCGCTGCACCTACTGCATCATTCCCTATCTGAGAGGAAATTACCGTTCCGTTCCCATGGAGGAGCTTGCGGCGGAGGCCGGGAAGCTTGCGGCGGACGGCGTAAAGGAGCTTGTTCTGGTTGCGCAGGAGACCACTCTTTACGGCGTGGATCTCTACGGGAAAAAGAGCCTGCCGAAGCTTCTGGAAACGCTGAACGCGATCGACGGGATCGAATGGATCCGTATTCTCTACTGCTATCCGGAGGAGATCACGGATGAGCTTGTGGAAGCGATCAGAACACTTCCCAAGGTCTGCCACTACCTGGATATCCCGATTCAGCATGCTTCGGACCATATTCTCCGGCGCATGGCGAGAAAGACGACCCGCGCGGAGATCACGGAGCGGATCGCAACCTTACGAAAGGAGATACCGGATATTGCCCTGAGAACGACCATGATTTCAGGATTTCCGGGAGAAACGGATGCGGATCATCAGATACTTCTTGAATTTGTTCGCGAAATGGAGTTTGATCGCCTCGGCGACTTCTCCTACTCAAGAGAGGAAGGAACAAAAGCCGCGGCATTTAGTCATCAGGTTTCGCGTAAACGAAAAGAGGCCAGACGGGAAGAAGTGATGCTTCTGCAGCAGGAGCTGGCATTCCGGAAGGCAGAGAGCAGAATCGGAAAGCGGCTCCGCGTGCTGATCGAGGGCCGCGTCACGGACGCGGAGGGAGACGGCAACGTCTATGCGGCGCGCACGTATATGGACGCGCCCGGTGTGGACGGGCTGATCTACATTAATACCGGAAGCAGAGAGTTTATGACCGGCGATATGCCGTGGGTCCGCGTGACGGCGGCGCACGGGTATGATCTGATCGGAGAGCTGTGCGGCTGAGCAGCCTTTAGCGAGGGCCGCAAAGAAAGCGGGGTTTAAGATGAAAATGAACCTTCCTAACAAATTAACCTGTATGCGCGTGATCCTGATTCCTTTTTTTGTGGGAGTCATGATGTATGCGCAGAAGATGCTTGCGAATTCCATATCCGCGGACAGCATGGAAGCGACGGCAGCATTCCTTGGCCGTTACGGAACCTTCCGTCTGACCGCGTGCGCGATCTTCTGCGCTGCGGCATTTACGGATTTTCTGGACGGATATCTTGCCCGTAAATACCATCTGATCACGAATTTCGGAAAATTCATGGATCCGCTTGCGGATAAGCTTCTGGTATGTACGGCGCTGATCCTTCTTACGGCCTACGGGCAGCTTCCGGTCTGGGCGACGATCATTATCATTGCCCGCGAATTTATTATTTCGGGATTTCGGCTTGTCGCTTCGGACAACGGGATCGTGATCGCTGCGAGCTGGTGGGGAAAATGGAAAACGGTCTGCCAGATGGCGATGTGCATTTTGATGATCGGAAGATTTTCGGACTCGCCGGTTTACAGGGGAGCTGAAACAGTGCTGATGTATGCGGCGGTGATCCTGACAGTCGTATCGCTTATAGATTATATCAGAAAGAACAGCAGAGTGATCACAGAAGGAGGCATGTAATTATGGGAGAAAAGAGTACGGGAGAGGTAAAGCTCGCGGCGTGCATGGATACGGGAGCAGCAGAGGAGGAGCTTGTCAGACTGCTTTCAAAGAAGGGACTTACGATCTCCACGGCAGAATCCTGTACGGGTGGACTTGTCTCCGCAAAGCTTGTGAACGTTGCAGGCGCTTCGGAGGTATTCCGCGAGGGGTTTGTGACCTATTCAAACAAGGCCAAGAGAAAGACGCTTGACGTATCAAAATCCACGATCCGCAAGGAAGGTGCTGTTTCCGCGCAGACGGCAAAGGAGATGGCTGTCGGCGCCGCGCTGATGGCGGATACGGATATCGCGGTATCCGTGACGGGAAATGCCGGACCTTCCGCAGAAGAGGACAAACCGGTAGGTCTCGTCTACATCGGCGTTTATGCAGGCGGAAAAGCCAGGGCGCTTGAATATCATTTTGAGGGCGGACGCAATGAGATCCGCGCGGCTGCGGCGGAAGAGGCTGTGAAGGCTGCGCTTTCGGCGACGCAGAAATTCCTCGAGAAAAAGGAAACAAAGACAAAGGAGAATAAATAAGCGGTGGCCGTGCTGCTGTTTATTTTAAAGATGCTCGGAGCGCTCGTGCTTTTTCTGCTTGCGCTCTTATTGCTTTTGCTGCTGCTCCTTTTGTTTGTGCCGTTCAGATACCGCCTTTCGGGAAGCTATGAAAAGGAAGTGCCGGACGGGACTGTGAGCGTTTCGTGGCTGTTTCACGCGGTCAGACTGCAGGTGACCTATCATCACGGTGCGGCTGTAAGCGGGGATATGCGGATATTCGGCGTCCCTGTGCGGCGTTTTGAGGCCGCGGCGAAGGAACGGGAAACGGAGCGCGGGCACGCTGCGGATCAGGAGGAGACTTTGAGATGATATGGGCATGGAATACGCTGAAAGCGTTCTTTTCAGCTGCTGCGGCGCTTTTCCGGAAGGCGGCAGGGGATATCGGTTACCTTCGCGAGCCAAAGCGGGCGGAGGCGCTCAGGCGTCTTCTCTGCCGGATCAGGAAGGTCCTCGGAGCCGTGTTTCCGAAACGGGGAGACGGCTATATCCGTCTAGGTCTTTCCGACCCCTTTGAAACAGGCAGGATCATGGAGATATTTGCGCTTTTGTATCCCTGCTATGGAAAACACATCGAGGTGATACCGGAGTTCGAAGAGCCGGTGATGGAGGGGAAGCTGTCCGTAAGCG
>JAUNHA010000015.1:0-7767 GCA_030524135.1 Eubacteriales bacterium | reverse complement strand
GAGGTGATACCGGAGTTCGAAGAGCCGGTGATGGAGGGGAAGCTGTCCGTAAGCGGACGGATTTATCTCTTTACACTTCTTAAGACAGCGCTTATACTGGTTATGGATAAGGAGCTCAGGCAGATATACAGACATTATGCGGGAGAATAAGATGGCGGATATAAAAGCGGATTATAAACTGACGGATGACGGAATGGGGCTTACGATCGAGGCGCTTTTCCAGGGGATGCAGGGACTTGTGCAGTCAAAGACGGTCGTGGGAGAGCCGATCCGGGTGGATGGCGCTACCATCGTTCCTCTGATCGAGGTAACGGCAGGACTTGCGAGCGGCGCGCTCGACCGGAAGAAGGCGAAAACGAACGGAGCCGGCGCGATGAGCGCAAAGCTGAGCCCAGTGGCGCTTCTGATCATACAGAACGGCATGACGAAGCTCGTGAGCGTGAAAAATCAGGATGTATTTACAAAGCTTCTGGATATGATACCGGATGCGGTGGACCGTTTTACGGGAGCGCATATTTCGAATGCTGCACAGGAGGCGGCAGAAGAGATGGCAGCCGCGCCGGAGGCGGTCTATGAGGTGACGCCGGCGCCGGAGGAGAACTGATTTTAGAACTGATTTATATTAAGAAGCTGAAGAACGAAAAAAAGGCTGCCGCACTGCGGTAGCCTTTTGATTTCGACTTAATTTATTCGGCAGTCTTGATTTCTGCTCTCTTGACCTTACCGGATCTTAAGCATGAGGTACATACATACACTCTTCTATTACCCGCTTCAGTCTGAATGTTAACTCTCTTAACATTTGGCTTCCAGATCTTGTTAGATCTTCTGTGAGAATGGCTCACCTGATTGCCGAAGAGAACCGACTTCTCGCATACTTCACACTTTGCCATGGTAGCACCTCCTTACTTAGATATCTTGTGCCGGCAAAGCCTGCACGATAAAATTGACACAAAGTGTATAATAGCAGAAAGACATGGAAATTGCAAGCGTTTTTTGTTTGCATTTTTCGCCTTTTATGTTAGAATGATTACAGTCTGAAGACGAAGGAGGACAATATGAAAGGACGTATCAGCAACAAGCTCGGAGAAGTCAATATATCGGAAGACGTGATTGCGACCTATGCCGGTTCGGTGGCGGTGGAGTGCTTCGGAGTGGTCGGCATGGCGACAGTCAGTATGAAGGACGGACTTGTCAAGCTCCTGAAAAAGGAAAGCCTGCAGAAGGGAATAGAGGCAGAGATTTCCGATAATGAGATATCGCTCAAGATGCATGTCATCGTGTCCTACGGCGTCAGCATTTCCGCAGTCGCGGACAATCTCATTGAAAATGTCAGATATAAACTGGAAGAGTTCACCGGCATGAAGGTTCGCAGCGTCGAAATCTTTGTAGAGGGTGTAAAACCGATAGACTAAGGAGGAAAGATTTTGAGTATGCAGAGCATAGATGCCGGACTTTTGAAAAAGTGCTTTATTGCCGGCGCCAAAAATCTTGAAGCGAATAAGGAATATATCAATGAGCTGAATGTATTTCCCGTTCCGGACGGCGATACAGGCACGAATATGACAATGACGATCATGTCGGCGGCAAGAGCCGTGGCAGAGCTTTCGGATCCGACGATGGACAATGTGTGCAAGGCGATCTCAAGCGGTTCCCTGCGCGGCGCAAGAGGAAACTCCGGCGTGATCCTGTCGCAGCTTCTGCGCGGCTTCTGCAAGGTGATGAAAGAGAATCCAGAGGCGGATGCCAATGTGCTTTCGCAGGCATTTCTGCGCGCTTCGGAGACAGCCTATAAGGCGGTCATGAAGCCGAAGGAGGGTACGATCCTCACAGTCGCGAGAGGAATGGCGGAAAAGATGCAGGAGCTCGTTTCAGAGACCACGGATATCGAGGAGCTTCTGAAGCTTACGATCGAATACGGAGATGAGACCCTGAAAAAGACCCCGGAGCTGCTTCCGGTGCTGAAGGAGGCAGGCGTTGTGGATTCCGGCGGACAGGGACTTATGACGGCGCTCAAGGGCGCACTTTCCGTGATCTGCGGACAGGATATCGACCTTGCTCTCTCCGATGCGGACGGACAGATGATCGGTCAGGGCGCTTTGGGCAGCGTTCCGGGTGAGCGCAGACCAATCTCGACGGACGATATCAAGTTCGGTTACTGCACGGAGTTTATCGTAAATCTGGAGAAACCGCTTTCCGATGAGGAGATCGCTTCCTTCAAGGGCTTCCTTGAATCGATCGGAGATTCTATCGTCTGTGTGGCGGATGATGATATGGTTAAGGTTCATGTGCACACGAACCATCCCGGTCAGGCATTTGAAAAGGGACTTGAGTTCGGATCGCTTTCCCGCATGAAGGTGGATAACATGCGTGAGGAACACGAAGAGAAGCTGATCAAGGATGCGTCAAAGATCGCGGCGATGGAAAAGCTGCGGGAAGGGGATGAGGCACTTCTTGCAAAGCCGAAAAAGCAGCCGCATAAGGAGAATGCATTTATCACGGTCTGCGCGGGCAAGGGACTTGCAGAGATCTTTGAAGGGCTTGGAGCGAATTATGTGATCGAAGGCGGACAGACCATGAACCCGTCCACAGAGGATATGCTGAATGCGATCGAGCTCGTGGACGCTGACAATGTGTTCATCCTTCCGAATAACAAGAACATCATTCTTGCAGCGGAGCAGGCGGCAAAGATCAATACGGACGTCAGCATTCATGTGATCCCGACGAAGACGATCCCTCAGGGCATCACCGCGCTCATCAATTACTGTGACGGCGTGCCGGCAGAGGAAAATGCGGAGGCGATGACGGAAAGCCTTTCCACGGTAAAATCCGGTCAGGTCACCTATGCCGTGCGCAATACCTCCGTGGACGGACGTGAGATCAGGGAAGGCGACATCATGGGAATCGGAGATACGGGAATTCTGGCAGTCGGTCAGATCCTGAATCAGACGACGCTCGAGATGCTCAGGAAAATGACGGACGAGGACAGCGAGCTCATCACCGTATACTTTGGAGAAGACGTAAAGGAAGCGGACGCAGAGGTACTCTGCGACGATATCCGAAAGGCGTTCCCGCATCTGGAGGTTGAGCTTCAGGAAGGCGGACAGCCGATCTACTATTATATTGTAAGTGTTGAATAATCATTGTTTATGACGGAGCTTACTTCTGTAAAAGGAATAGGACAAAAGACTGCCGAGGCGCTTTCACGCCTCGGTATTTCTGATATGGAAGACCTTCTCGGGTTTTATCCGAGGGATTACGAGACCTTTTCCGCTCCGAAGCAGCTGTGGCAGCTGGAGGCAGGAAAGCTTGAGACCGCGCAGGGGGTTCTGGTAAAGGACGCCTCGATGAATTATTTTAACGGCATGCGCATCGTAAACGCCTACCTGTCGGACATGACCGGCAGGCTGCAGCTTTCGTGGTACAATCTTCCTTATATAAAAAACAGTCTGCACACGGGCGTAAGCTATGTGTTCCGGGGCCGGGTCTACGAGAAAAACGGACGGAAGATCATGTACCAGCCCCGCGTCTATGCGGCGGAGGAATATGCCGGAAAATATGAGGGAAGGCTGCTTCCTGTCTATCCGCTTACAAAGGGAGTAAGCAGCACGCTTTTAAGAAAGGCGGTTTTTGAGGCGCTTCGCACAAAACCGCTCCGGAAGGATTACCTTCCGGAGGAGCTGAGAACAAGGCAGGGACTGGCTGAGCTTAATTTCGCCATGGAAAAGATCCATTTTCCGGAAAACAGGGAAACGCTTCTGCTGGCGAGAGCAAGGCTTTGCTTTGATGAATTTTTCTTTTTCCTTCTCTCGGCGGCGCGCCTTCGCAAAGGCAGGGAGGCGCTTGTCTCCGCTTACCGCTGCAGACCCGACGTGCGGATTCTGTCCTTTATCGCAGATCTTCCGTTCGAACTGACAGCGGCGCAGCAGAAGGCCTGGCGGGAGATCTCGGCAGATCTTTCATCAGGAAAGGTGATGAACCGCCTGCTTGAGGGAGATGTGGGTTCCGGAAAAACGATCGTGGCGCTTCTCGCCATGCTCCTGGCAGCGCTGAACGGATATCAGTCCGTGCTGATGGCGCCAACGGAAGTGCTTGCATCGCAGCACTATGAAACTGTAAATGCCCTGCTCAACCGATCCGGACTTCCGCTTTCTGCGGTGCTGGTCACGGGTTCCATGACGGCTTCGCAGAGGCGCAGTGCCTATGCGCGTATCGAGGCGCATGAGGCGGATCTGATCATCGGTACGCATGCTGTTTTTCAGGAAAAGCTGGTCTATGACAGGCTGGGACTTGTGGTCACTGACGAGCAGCACAGGTTTGGTGTTGCGCAGCGGGAGCTGCTTTCCCAAAAAGGCGGCGAACCGCATGTCCTTGTGATGAGCGCGACGCCCATTCCCCGGACGCTTGCCATCATTTTGTATGGGGAGCTGGATATTTCCGTTCTGGACAGAAGACCGTCGGGAAGACAGGAGATCAAAAACTGCGTGGTAGGACCTTCTTACCGGAAAACCGCATATAAGTTTATTCTGGATGAGGTAAAGAAGGGAAGGCAGGCGTATATCATCTGTCCGATGATCGAAAAAGAGACACAGAAGGATGAGGCAAGCGCGGACGGGGTATATGAGAGCCTTGGAAATACCGCGGAGCTTGAAAATGTAAAGGACTATGCAAAGAAACTGACCTCTGTCTTTCCACCGGAGATCACGGTCTCCGTGCTTCACGGCCGGATGAAGGCGCAGAAAAAAGAGGCTGTCATGACGGCATTTAAGGAGGGACGCATACAGGTGCTCGTCTCCACAACTGTCGTGGAGGTCGGCGTGGATGTGCCAAACGCGACAGTAATGATGATCGAGAACGCGGAACGCTTCGGGCTTGCGCAGCTGCACCAGCTTCGCGGACGTGTCGGACGCGGCGCGCATCAGTCCTACTGCATCATGCTGAATACCTCGGAAGGAGAGACGGCGAAAAAAAGGCTTGATATCCTGGCGGCTTCCAACGACGGCTTTTATATTGCCGGAGAGGATCTGAAGCTGCGGGGACCCGGAGATATTTTCGGCATCCGGCAGAGCGGGGATCTTTCATTTGGTCTTGCGGATATTTACAATGACGCGGCAATTCTCAAAAAGGCGAAAATGGAGGCGGACAGGCTGCTGTCGTCGGATCCGGAGCTTTTGATGGAGGAGCACCGGGCGCTTTCGGAGGAGCTCGGGCGGCGCATGTCTTCAGCGCAGAGCATATTGTAAGTCTCGCGCTTGCGGGGGAGATATTCCTTATGCTATACTTGACACAAATTGTGAGGGAAACAGATAAACTATGAGAATTATTGCAGGCAGCGCGCGGAGTACGCCGCTGATTACACCCGCGGGAAAAGATACGCGTCCGACGACGGACCGCATCAAGGAAACGCTTTTTAATATGCTTCATTTTTCTCTGGAGGGCAGACCGTTCCTTGATCTGTTTGCGGGATCCGGCGCGATGGGGCTTGAAGCGGTAAGCCGGGGCGCGAGCAGGAGCGTGCTGATCGATATGGACAGGCGCGCTGCGGACTGTATCCGGAAGAATATCGCGAAATGTCATTTTGAAGACCGGACAGAGCTTTTGCAGACCGATGTGAGCGCGGGACTCCTTCGCCTTAAGGGACGGGAGGATCTGAAGAGTCCGATCGTATTTATGGATCCGCCTTATGATGCGGGACTGGAGTGGCCGGTGCTTAAGCTTCTTCCGTCACTCGGGCTTCTTGATGAGGACAGCATCGTGATCGTGGAGACCTCGCTTTCGGGAGACCTTTCCGGGGCGGAGGAACTCGGGTATAAAGTCCTCAGGGAAAAGCGGTATAAGAACCAGAAACACGTCTTTCTCGGACTGGAGGAACTGGAAAATGGTGACAGCAATTTATCCGGGAAGCTTTGATCCGGTTACAAACGGGCATCTTGACATAATTGAACGCGCCTCGAAACTGACAGACAGGCTGATCATCGGGGTTTTGAAAAATAACGCAAAAACTCCGTTGTTTTCTTTAGATGAACGTGTTAATATGTTAAAGAAAGTGACGGGGCACCTTGAAAATGTCAGTGTACAGAGCTTTGAGGGACTGACCGTCGATTTTGCGCGGGAAACAGGCGCTTCGGCGATCGTCCGGGGGCTTCGTGCCGTGACAGATTTTGAATATGAATTGCAGCTTGCACAGACGAACCGGGTACTTGCGCCGGACATTGATACGATCTTTCTTACGACAAACCTGAAATACAGTTATCTGAGTTCCAGCATCGTAAAGGAGATCGCCGGTTACGGCGGGGAAATTTCCGAATTTTTATGTCCTGAGGTCGCGGAGCTTGTGCAGGAGAAGATAGATGAGAGGAGAAGAAAATGAGCAGGATCGAGCAATTGATCAATGAAATTGAAGAATATATCGACAGCTGTAAGTATCAGCCGTTGTCAAATACAAAAATCCTGGTGAACAAGGAGGAGATGGAGGAGCTTCTTGTGGAGCTGCGTCTCCGTGTTCCGGATGAGATCAAGAAATATCAGAAGATCATCAGCCAGCAGGATGCCATTCTCGCGGATGCGCGTACCCAGGCGGAAAACATGATCGCGGATGCAACGGCACAGACGAATGAGCTCGTAAGCGATCACGAGGTTATGCAGCGCGCGTATGCCAAAGCAAATGAAGTGATCGAGGATGCAAAGCGCGAGGCGCAGTCCATTCTGGATTCCGCAGTCGGCGATGCAAACAATATCCGTCAGTCCGCGGTGCAGTATACGGACAGCCTTCTTGCAAATGTACAGGGCATCATGGAGAATTCCATGGACAGCACGAGACAGCGCTTTGATGCGATGTTCAACGCACTCAACAGCACCTACGAGGTATGTATCCAGAACAGACAGGAGCTTGCGGCAGGTATGCAGCAGCCCGAAACTGCAGCTCAGAACGTGCAGACAGAATATGCACAGCCAGAGGATGAGCAGTAAGTAATGAAAGAAATACTGAACGAAAAACGGGCCGTTTTATTTGATCTTGACGGCACGCTGGTCGATTCGATGTGGATGTGGACAGAGATCGATATCGAGTATCTGGGCCGTTTCGGAAAGCCTTTTTCCAAAGAGCTTCAGAAGGATATTGAAGGGATGAGCTTTACGGAAACGGCTGTCTATTTCCGGGAGCGTTTTTCGCTTGCGGACAGCATTGAAAAAATCAAGGCGGACTGGATCGCCATGTCCATTGACAAATATGCGCATGAGGTGCCGCTGAAGCCCTATGCGCTGGAATTTCTGAAGCTGCTCAGGGAAAAGGGCATCAAAACAGGAATTGCGACTTCTAATTACCGGGAAATGGTGGATGCCTGCATCAGACATCTTGCGATCGGAAATTACCTTGACGTGATCTGTACGGCCTGCGAGGTTGCGCGGGGAAAGCCTTATCCGGATATTTATCTGCATGCAGCAGACAGGCTTGAGACAAAGGCGCAGGACTGTCTGGTATTTGAAGATATTCCCGCGGGAATTCGCGCAGGAAAGGCTGCGGGCATGACGGTCGTTGCAGTGGACGATGCGTTCTCAAAAGAGGACGAAGCCGGAAAACGGGCACTTTCGGATTATTACATTCAGGATTATTCTGCATTTCTATAGCACATTTTAAGGCGCATAAGCTGACATTTACTTCCTTCCGGACACGGCGTCTGATCCCGTGTCCGGAACGGTATCAACTCAGGAAACGAATCATATGACGAAAATTGCATTTATTACGGGGGCTTCCAGCGGAATGGGGCAGCG
>JAUNHA010000066.1 GCA_030524135.1 Eubacteriales bacterium | reverse complement strand
CTCGGATCACATCCTCCTCTGTTTTCTGACTGCCTATTTCCCGACAGCCCCTTTTGCGTTAAGGAAAGGTCCACCTTGTCCGGCAAAGCCGTTCAAGCTGAAGAAGCAGCCGCTTTGCGGCTGAAAAGGTCCATCTTGTTTCACCTTCGGTGCTCCAAGATGAAGCCGCTAAGGTCCACCTTGTCCGGCAAAGCCGTCCAAGCTGAAGAAGCAGCCATAAATGGCTGCTTCTAGTACTGTTTTAATCTGTCGTCGGCGCTGTCGCCGGTTTTTTCGAGGCGTTTGATGACGACGTAATAGCTGTAATCGGGACTTACTTTGATCAGGACGCGGTCGCCGACCTTGTGTCCGAGCAGGGCTTTTCCAAGCGGGGATTCATTTGAGATGAGGCCGCGCTGGGAGTTTCCGCGGATAGAGGTGACGATGCGGTAGGTTTCCGTGCAGTCATCCTCCTCAAAATAGACGTCGACCGTGTTATTCATGCCGACCTCGTCCGCGCCGGATTTGTCCGAAATGATGACGGCGGTGCGGAGCATTTTCTCGAGGAAACGGATGCGGCTGTTGTTGAGGTTGTTGTCGCGTTTTGCCGCATAGTATTCAAAATTTTCTGAAAGATCGCCCATCGCTCTGGCCTCCTTGAGCGCCTTCAGCGCCGCAGGACGGACGACAAGCTTTCTGTGATTGATCTCATCCTCTATTCTTTTTACATCGCTCTCGGTGAGCTGTTCCCTGAAGCCGTTGTGCATATCTTCCTCCTGAACAGGTTAAATCAATTTCGCAATGATTATACAGTTTCTTTCGAAAAAAAGATAGGCTTTTTCGCGAAAGCCGTGTGCCTCTTTCAGGAGACCGGCAGTAGGCGCTGCAGCGTGTGGGACAGAGATCCGGCCGGCAATTTCATGGAAATTATGAAGAATCCTTGTGAATTAAACGACAATGCTTGTATTTTCCCGGAAACAAGCGTATACTTCAATGCATTAACGTTATGATTAGACATAACATAAAATTATATTGGCCGCCGGTCTGCTGTGACACCGGCTGCCGGAAAAGGGGGAAGTTATGCAAACATTAAGTAAGCGCAACGTACTGTTAATCGGAATCACGCTCTTTTCCATGTTCTTCGGAGCAGGAAATCTGATTTTTCCGCCATTCCTTGGCTATGGAGCCGGCGCCGTATCCGTCCCGGCCTTCATCGGATTCGTGTTAACAGCCGTCGTCTTCCCCGTCCTTGGTGTCACAGCCGTCGCGAAGTCAGGAGGCCTTGATCGCCTGTGCGAAAAGGTCCATCCGCAGTTTTCAGTCGTCTTTTCCATCGCAGTCTACCTGTGCATCGGCCCGATGCTTGCGATTCCCAGAACAGCGGGAACGAGTTATGCCATGTTTTCCTTCCTGACAGACCGTCTGGGAGAGGGAAGCGTTTTTGGGATACCGGTACAGACTGCGGCAGCGATCAGCTTTTCCGTAGTCTTTTTTATTGCGGCGGGTATTTTTGCAAGACACCCGGAACGGCTCAAGGACATTCTGGGAAAACGCATGACGCCGGTGCTCCTTGTGCTGATTCTTCTGATGTTCGGTGCCTGCGTTCTTCACGGAGAGCTGCCGGCATCAGAGACGCTTCCGAAATATTCTGCCAATCCGTTCGGTACCGGATTTGTAGACGGTTACCAGACGATGGATACGATGGCTGCACTTGTATTCGGTATTGTCATCGCGATCAATATCCGTGCGCTCGGCGTGGAGGACAATGACCGCATCGCGCTTGAAACGATCAAGGGCGGTGTGATCGCGGGAATCTTCCTTGCGGCGATCTATGGTATGCTGACCTTTGTCGGAATGAAGAGCGGAAGCCTCATTTCCGGCGCGGAGAACGGGACGGAGATCCTTACGGCGGCCTGCCTTAGATTTTTTGGCAGCACCGGAGCGGTCATTCTTGCACTGATCTTTTTTATCGCCTGTTTTAACGTGTGTATCGGACTGATCTCAAGCTGCGCGGAATTTTTCTCCATGAAGTTTACCTTCCTGTCCTTCCATGCATGGATCTGGGTGCTGACAGCGTGGAGCTTTATTATCTCGATATTCGGCCTCAATACGATCCTCGCGATCTCAGTGCCGATCCTCAGTGTTATCTATCCGGTTGCGATCATTATCATTATCCTGAATCTGCTTCCGGGCGCTTTTTTCAGACAAAAGCAGGTGCAGCGTGCCGCAGTAATATTGGCACTTGCATACGGCGTTTATTCTGTACTATAATAGCGGAAGTCACCAGACCGGTCGGACGACGTGTCCGGCCGTCTGCTATGTTTAAAGCTGACCTTACACGTGCCCGCTGACACGCGATACCGGGAGAGTAGTATTATGGGGAATATTTTAAACAAAAAAGAAAAAAACGGATCTGCGCATGACTCGCACGAGATCGACATGCTGCACGGGGCCCTGCTCCCGAAGATCCTGATGTTCTGTCTGCCGCTGGCGCTGAGCGGCATCCTTCAGCTTCTTTTTAACGCGGCTGACAGCGTGGTGCTGGGACGGTTTGTAGGTCCCCAGGCGCTGGCTGCCGTAGGTTCGACGGCTTCTTTAGTCAATCTTCTGATCAATCTTTTCATCGGTCTATCTGTCGGCGTAAATGTGCTGGTTGCGCGCAACTACGCGAAAAATGACGGAGAAGAGGTGAGCAACATTGTTCATACTGCGGTAACGGTCGCGCTGATCGGCGGTGTGATCCTGATTTTTGTCGGCTGGTTTCTTGCAGAACCCATGCTTGTTCTCATGGGCTCTCCGGATGACGTGCTGCCGATGTCCGTTCTCTATATCCGCATTTTCTTCTGCGGAATGCCGGCACTTCTGCTTTACGATTCCGGCGCCGCGATCCTCAGGGCGATCGGAGATACCAGGCGCCCCCTGTATTATCTGATGTTTGCGGGCGTGATCAATGTTATTTTCAATCTGATCTTTGTCATCGTGTTCAATATGGGCGTTGCGGGCGTTGCGCTTGCGACATCGATCTCCAACGTGATCTCCGCCTCACTCGTGCTGATCACGCTGATGCGGGAGAATTCCTGCCTGCGCTTTACACCTGCCCGCATGACCGTAGACGGAAAGGTGCTGCGGAAAATATTTTCCATCGGACTTCCGGCGGGCTTTCAGGGCATCATCTTTTCCTTTTCGAACGTCCTGATCCAGTCGTCAGTTAATTCCTTCGGCTCCGTCGTTATGGCGGGCAGTACGGCGGCTGCAAATCTGGAGGGCTTTGTCTATAATGCGATGAACTCCGTTTACCAGGCGAACTTAAGCTTTACGAGTCAGAATATCGGCGCGGGACGCTACAGCAGGATCAACCGTATTCTTTACACCTGCCTGTTTGTCGTAATACTGATCGGCGCGGGCATGGGACTTAGCTTCCGCTTTTTCGGCACACAGCTGCTTGGAATCTATTCCACGGACACGGAGGTAATCCGTGCGGGACTTGTGCGGATGAGCTTCATCTGTGCAACCTATTTTCTCTGCGGATGCATGGACGTACTCGTTGGTTCCATGCGCGGTATGGGCTATGCGGTGCTTCCAATGATCGTCTCCCTGATCGGCGCCTGCGGCTTCCGTATCCTGTGGATCTTCACGGTATTTGCAGGAAATCATACCATGGAGACCCTGTTTATCAGCTATCCGATCAGCTGGATCCTTACGGGCGTCACGCACTATATCTGCTTCTGCAGAATCAGAAGAAAATTCCCGCGGGAGGATCAGACAAACTGATCCTCTGCAGATGTCTCTTCGGCAGAACTTGCGAAAGGCCCGGAAAGGGTGTATAAATAAGACGAAAAGCGGGCATGCCGGGACGGCACGGCCGCCGGCACAGGAAAACAGGAGAATTGTTTGCCGCGGCGCTGCGGCAGATCACGGGAGGAAGATGTGATGGATACAAAAAGAAATCTGACGCTTCTGACAGATCTTTATGAGCTCACGATGATGCAGGGATATTTTAAGAATAAGACTGCAAACGTCAATGTGGTATTTGATGCCTTTTACCGGAGAAATCCGGATGGAAACGGCTTTTCCATAAGCTGCGGCCTGGAGCAGGTGATCGAATATATCGAGGGTCTTAAGTTCGGAGAGGAGGAGATCGATTACCTCGCATCCCTCAATATGTTTGATGCGGATTTTCTTTCCTATCTGCGGGAGTTCCGCTTTACGGGCGACATCTATGCCATCCCTGAGGGACAGGTCATGTTCCCGCGTGAGCCGGTGGTAAAGGTCAAGGCGCCGATCATGCAGGCGCAGCTGATAGAGACGGCTGTACTCAATATCATCAATCACCAGTCCCTGATTGCGACAAAGGCGGCGCGTGTCGTTCACGCGGCGCAGGGAGATGGTGTGATGGAATTCGGCCTTCGCCGGGCACAGGGGCCGGATGCCGGTATTTACGGCGCGCGGGCGGCGGTGATCGCCGGCTGTATCGGTACCTCCAACGTGCTTTGCGGACAGATGTTCCATGTCCCTGTCATGGGAACGCATGCACACAGCTGGATCATGTCCTTCCCGGATGAGCTGACCGCGTTCCGCGAGTATGCAAAGCTGTATCCGGATGCGTGCATCCTGCTGGTTGATACCTATGATACGCTTAAGTCCGGCGTTCCGAATGCGATCAGGGTATTTGAAGAAATGCGGGAAAAAGGAATTCATTCAAAGCGCTACGGCATCAGACTGGATTCCGGAGACCTTGCCTACCTTTCCAAAAAGGCAAAGAAGATGCTGGATGCCGCGGGCTTTACGGATGCGGTGATCTCTGCGTCCAACGATCTCGACGAAGAACTGATCGCTTCACTTAAGACCCAGGGTGCCGTGATCAACAGCTGGGGCGTCGGCACGAACCTGATCACGTCCAAGGACTGCCCGTCCTTTGGCGGCGTTTATAAGCTTGCTGCCATTCAGGATCCAGAGACGGGGAACTATATTCCGAAGATCAAGGTCTCGGAAAATGTTGAGAAGATTACAAATCCGGGAGATAAGGTGATCTACCGTATCTGCGAAAAAGAGAGCGGAAAGCTGTTTGCGGATCTGATCGCGCTTGCGGATGAAACATACGATGAAAATGAAGACCTGCTGCTTTTTGACCCGGTCGAGACCTGGAAGAAGACGCTCATGAAAGCAGGAACCTATACAATCAGGCCGCTGATGATTCCGGTTTTTAAGAATGGAAAATGTGTTTATAATAACCGTCCGACGGTTATGGAGCTGCAGCAGATCTGCAGGGAGAGCATGGACACGCTGTGGGAGGAATCGAAGCGTCTTGTCAATCCGCACGAGGTACATGTGGATCTTTCGAGGCCGTTATGGGATCTGCGCCAGCAGCTTCTTGATAAATATCATCACATGGAAGTTTTATAAGATCATATACGATACAGATGCAGAGTCACTCGTAAAGGGAGGCTCTGTAAGTCTGAAAGGGGGATCGGAAAAATCCGATCCCCCTTTTCAGGCGCTCTTTTTATTTTGAAAGCTTAAATACCGGAACCGGACGGCTTTTGCGATCATAATCCGGGTTCCGGCGGAAGCTCGCTGATCGCTTCATCCCCGGAAGCTGTGCCGTCTCCGGGGGCTGCCAGGACTCCGGTGCCGGGGCCTACGGAAATCGTGGCTGCCGGCGTTTCTTCGGATGCTGCTTCAGAGGTTTCATGAGGAGGAGTCTCCGCAGGTGCTTCAGCAGAGGTTTCCGCGGGTGGTTCTGCCGGCGCGGAGCTTTCCGGGGCAACGCTTTCGCCCGGCACATAATCATCCGGCATGCCGTCAACAGGGGCAGCGGCAGTGGTGGTTTCCTGTGCCTCTGTCTCCTCAGGCGTGAGCACGACGCCGCTTGTATTGCGGCGGATGACTGTAGCGTGTCCCTTATAGGTTTTTTCGTGATCCTTTACGCGCTCTGTAACGACGCCGTCCTTTGATACGACCCGGTAGGTGACCCAGTGACTGCCGTTTGAAGCGGACTTTTCGATGACCTCCTCACCGGGCTGCAGGGTCTGATCTTCAATATAGCTTGGTTCCGGCGGCGGAAGCTCCCCGGTTTTTTCAGAGTCCAGACTGAGCGTTACGCCCTCCTCCAGAACAGGGACCCCGTAAATCGCGACTGTGGCTTTTCTGTTTTCATAGCTTGCACGAATTCCGATGGCGGCCTTTGAGGTATTGATGAAGCGGAAATCGGGAAGTCCCCAACTGATCGCTGCATCCTGGCCAGGCGTTACATAGTTCGGTTCAAAAGTATGAGAGCGCCGGTAGGTGATCTGCATACCAGCCTGAAAGGCAGTATGATAGAGCGTGGAGGAAATCTGGCAGACGCCTCCGCCGATCTCCTGTACGACCTCGCCGCTGTTGTAGGCGGCGGCTTCCTGATATCCTTTTTCCGCCGTGCGTTCTCCGACCGTATCATTAAAAGAGAATTCAGCGCCGGATTTCACGATCGTCCCGTTCAGCGCTTCGGCCGCAAGACGCACATTTGTATTTCTTCTGGCGTTGTCTGTGGTCTCAGTGGTGAAGGTGGCGAGGAGCTGATACTGCGCCCTGGCTTCCTCAGCAGAGAGCTCGGGCTTCGTTTCGCGGAAGCTCGCAGTGAGGACTGTGTTAAACTGCCCTTCAGAGACGGCAGAGGTGAGATCGGAAACAAGTTTTTCCTGATCGAGGATAAGTCCGTCCGTACCGTCCGAGAAGGTGAATTTGTCATTCCCGGCATCATAGCCGGAAATAGAACTGTTCACGGCGGGGCGGTCCCATCCGGCGGCAAGCGTCTCAGCCGTGGCGGAAGCCGCTTCGGCAAAAGCTGTTTCTTCGGTGGGAGAGAATGTATATTCACCGGAAGGCTCATCGCTGCAGAGCCTGTCCAGAAATGCATCGAGCGCAGGCGCAACGAGATCCGGAAGCGCTTTTGTTTCCCCGTCATATGATACGGAAATATTCCACGGATAGAGCGCAAGGAGCGCTTCCCGTGCTTCGGAGCGGGTCATGCCTGAAAGATCGACTCCGTTCACAAGGAGCGTTTCCGCGGAAAATGAAGTTTCGGGTTCGGAAGATGCCTGTACGGAGCCGCCGGGAAGCGGTGCCCCGTCTTCGTTTCTTCTGCAGCCGCGGACGATGGCGGCGGTGAGCAGCAGGCAGAACGCAAGGGAGCCGCCGAGGAGAAGACGCTGCTTCCTGACCGCCTTTCTGCGGGCCTGTCTGTTTTTCTCAGGCAGGCGGGGACCGGTTTTGTTTCTGCCTGCCGGATGCGCGGCGTTCTGTCTGCCGCGCGTAAGCTGTGGTTTTCTGTCTGTCATATATGGTGTCCTGCTTTAATCGTAGTTTTTTAGTAGATGGTAAAATGTATGCTTCCCTCCAAAACCGGAGGAATAATTACCGGTTTATTTTACTATAGTCTTTCCGCTTTTTTACGAAGCCTTCCCTTAAGATATTATAAAAGTTTTCTAAAGAACCCGCTTTCCTTTCAGAATGTGCTTTTAAGCGGCCTGTTTTAGCCGTTTGCTCAGGTTAGAGTAAAGAAGTAGTCAGTTGAATAAAAAGCTAGAGAGAGCACCCCTCC
>JAUNHA010000065.1:3688-7567 GCA_030524135.1 Eubacteriales bacterium | reverse complement strand
ATTTCTGGGGTTTAGCCGTTTTCTTCTTTTTTCAACTGTCAAACTCGGGATTATACAAAAAAGCAGGTGCGCATGTCACCTGCTTTCTGTAATTTGAACGGATTACAAATGTCATATTTCCTTCCGGCACTTTATTCTGTATCAGAAAGCGCCCCGGATGAATGCCGTTTACTTCAGATTTGAGAATACCCTGATCGTATCGATGTAGGTCTTCTTCATCGATTCCATGCCCCAGGTCGCGATGTCATGGAAATATACGTTTCCGCTCTCCGCGTTCAGCTTTTCCTTTACATAATCGCCCGCGTACTTTGCCGCATAGGTATAGAAGTTGATCTTTCTCACACCGTTCTGGATGCACTTTACAAAGTCCTCGTCGCTGATGCCGGAGCCGCCGTGCATAACGACCGGAATACCGGTTGCCTGTCTGATGCGCGCCACTCTGTCGATATCCAGCTTCGGCGCCTTCAGATAAATGCCGTGTACCGTACCAAACGAGCATGCAAGCGCGTCAACACCCGTATCCCTTACAAACTGTGCCGCCTGCTCCGGATCGGTATAGCAGCCCTCAAGCTCTTCCTCCTCGCCTGTGCCGCCTGCGGATGCGAACTCCTCTCTGCCGAGAGAACCGATCTCCGCCTCAACGGATGCGCCGTACTGTGCCGCAAGCTCTACCGCTGCTCTGGTATTTGCCACATTTTCCGCATACGGAAGGGCTGAACCGTCATACATGATGCCGGAAAATCCAAGGTCAAGCGCACGCTTTACCTCATCGAGGTCCGCACCGTGGTCAAGGTGTACGCAGACCGGCACCTTTGCCTTGTCCGCAAAATCCATCATGATCGCGCCAATCATCTCGAGAGAGATGAAGCCCTTGTGCGCCGCGTTTGCAAACTGAATGATCACCGGCTGATTAAGCTCCTCCGCAGCGGCAATTACCGCCCTCAGGCCCTCGAGCGTCGTGATATTGAACGCGCCGACCGCGGTATTCGTCGCCTCTGCCATGCCGAGAATTGTCTTCAAAGAAACTATCATGTCATTTGTCCTCCCTGGGTGCTTCCCCTGTGTTGTGGTGTTATATGATGTAATGATATTGTATCGTGATACCGGTTACGGTCTGATAAAGTGCTGTTTTTCCCAGCCGCCGTCGATCTTTGCAAGCAGCTCATCGATCGGCAGAAGCCCTGAGAGAGAATCATAGGCCGTAATGCAGGATGCTCCCGTTCCGGCAGCCGCCTGAAGGCAGCGCTCCGGAGAAAAGCCATGGCTTAACCCGTAAAGGAATGCCGCGATCGACGTGTCTCCCGCGCCTGTTCCGGACAGAATGCAGTCCGGGACAAAGCTGTCTTCAAATACGGAAACATTTCCCCAGCCATGTCCGTCAAACGCCGGTGAAATACCGCACATATCCGCTTCGCTTCCAGTCATAAGATACATGCCTGCAGCGCCGCACTTCAGCATGATCGCACGGCACCCGAGGCTGAGCGCCTCCCTCGCGACAGGCTCCACATCCTCCGAAAGGGAAAGATGCATACAGATATCCCCGTCCCCGATGTGCTCCTGCCATTCATTATACCGCTCTCTGTCAAGCATAAAACAGAGCTCTTCAATGCTCGGCACAAAGAAATCCACATACGGCAGCGTGTTTGCAAGCACCTTTTTCCAGTCTGTTTTTGCAGCTTCTCCTTCCGGGTCGATCGCAGCCACATCCATACTGGTCACAAGTCCGAGGGACTTCACCTTCCGGAAGAGTTCCGTGAGCTCTGCCCCGTCATTCCGGTAAAACTCCCGCATGATCGTCGGGTAGCCGAAATGGAAGAACTGCGCCTTTGCTACCTCGTCATAATCCAGATCCGAGCTCTTAAAGCTGTGATTTGCCGCCGAATCATGGAAGAATACGCGGTCGCATCCGGGCGGTGCGATCACGATCGTATAAGAAGTTGTTTCCTCATCCGAAACAATAAACTTCGGCTCATTTCCCATTGAACGGTATTTTTCCACGATCATGCGTCCGAAATCATCATTTCCGACTTTTGCGATCAAAGTCGTATCCGCACCAAACCAGTGCAGTGCAAGTCCCGTATTGGTCACACATCCGCCGGGCGAAAGTGCAGCCCTTCCGACATTGATCAGCTTTCCGGGTCTGATGATCTCCCGCAGGCTCTTGCCTCCGGCGCCCTCCGGAAAGGACGGCGTCATATCCAGAGACACATGCCCCGCAACGATCATTTTATGTTGTTTTTCCATCTGTTTCCTCCAAAAACCGTTCGGCAGGCACTGTCCATTCTGCCGCACTATTTTCCTGTTCTATCAGCCTCTTTCGATCCGCTCCATGACTTGCTCATAGGTCGGCATCGCAGGTATCGCGCCGCGCCTTTCCACATTCAGGCTTGCCACGGCATTTCCGAACTGCCCGGCTTCCCTGAGCTCGGAAAGCGTAAGCTCCTGCGGCTGTTTCGTGCTTCCAAGGCCGAATTCCATCAGCTTCCACAGAAAACCGCCAAAGAAGGAATCGCCCGCGCCCGTCGTGTCCACCGCTTTCACCCGGAAGCCGGGAATACGTGCCTTTCCTTCCTTTGAAGCGACCAGCACGCCATCCGGTCCGAGCGTGACGGTCACGATTTTAATCCCCTTGGAAAGCAGCACATCCGCCGCATCCTCCGGCGCTTCACAGTCTGTCAGCAGTTTTGTTTCCTCATCGGAAATCTTGATCAGGTCGACCTGATCCAGCACGGAACGCATTCCTGTCATCGCAGCCTCAGGGCTTTTCCACAGCATCGCGCGGTAGTTCGGATCATAGCTTACGATCGTGCCCGCACGCTTTGCGTCTTCAAGTGCTTTAAGCGTCGCGCTGCGCGCCGGTTCATCCGTAAGCGACAGCGATCCGACATGCAGCAGCGCGGTGGAGGCAATGTAATCCGCATCGATCTCCTCCGGCTTAAGGCAGGTATCCGCGCCCGGCTTTCTCGCAAAATAAAACTCTCTCTGTCCGTCCGGCTTAAGGTCTACAAACGCAAGCGTTGTAAAGACCGTATCGTCATGCACGACATGCGAAGTATCAATGCCCGCCGCCTGCATGGTTTCCGTCAGAAAATCTCCGTGCATATCCGCACCGACCTTTCCGATAAATCCGGTCTTTCTGCCAAGCTTCGCCATTGCAGCCATCACATTCGCCACAGCTCCGCCGGGGTTCTGTTCAAACAGTTTCATACCGTCTTCGGAACAACCCTTCGGCGTAAAATCGATCAGGCTTTCCCCAAGCGCAACGGCATCCAGTTTTCTCATATTCATTCTCCTATCCTATCGTCATGGCCATTTTTGCCGATTATCCTGCCGGCGGATCCGGCACTTATATCTCTGCCAGCTCTCTGAATTTGGGCGCAAGCACGCCGTACAGGCTCTTATAGAGTGCAAAATACGGTTCATAGGCCTTCGTGTGTTCCAAAACCGGCTCACAGGTATCCTTTTTTTCTATCATCCGTTCACAGGCCGCTTCGACCGACGGATAAATACCCGCCGCGACACCTGCAAGGATCGCAACGCCCAGCGCACCGCCCTGTTCGGAACGGATCGTGCTGACCGGGCAGCCGTAGAGATCGCAGAGCATCTGCCTCCAGAACGGATTTTTAGCTCCTCCCCCGCAGACCAGCATGTCATCGACCGGCACGCCCATTTCCCTGAAAATATCCACGCATTCCTTTTGGGAATAGGACACGCCCTCCATGACGGCCCGGATGAGATTTGCTCTCGTATGTCCCGCAGACAGTCCGATAAAGGTTCCCCTGCAGTCAGGGTCGAGATGCGGGGAGCGCTCGCCCATCAGATAGGGCTCATAGATCAGCTTTCCTGCGCCGATCGGCACGCCTTCCGCCTCCTTTGACA
>JAUNHA010000065.1:0-3588 GCA_030524135.1 Eubacteriales bacterium | reverse complement strand
GGCTCATAGATCAGCTTTCCTGCGCCGATCGGCACGCCTTCCGCCTCCTTTGACATAAGGTTGTAGACATCCTCACCGGTCTCCTCTGCCTGCCGCATTTCCTCCGTACAGACCGTATTCCGCAGCCACTGAAGGGAAAGTCCTGCCGCCTGCGTACAGCTCATTACCGTCCATTTTCCCGGAACCGAAGCGCAGAGGCTGTGCACGCGCCCTTTCCGGTCGATCCGGATCTCATCTGATACCGCATACACGACGGCCGAGGTACCGATCGTCGTGAACGCGCGTCCTTCCCTGTACACGCCCGTTCCGATCGCAGCCGCAGGATTGTCTCCTGCGCCGCCGCAGACGATCGTGCCTGCGGCAAGCCCCGTATCGGCAGCGGCTTTTTCAGTCACCGTGCCCGTCACATCCTGGGATTCGTACATCTTCGGAAGAATGCTCATATCCACGCCCAGAAGTCCGCAGATCTCCTCAGACCAGCCGCGCGCCCTGATATCCATAAGCTGCATGCCGGAGGCATCCGATACCTCCGTTGCAAATTCTCCGGTCAGTCTGTAGCGGATATAATCCTTGGGCAGGAGAATGTGTCTGCATGCCGCATAAATTTCCGGTTCATGATTTTTTACCCAGAGCAGCTTTGCCGCCGTAAAGCCGGTGATCGCGGGGTTGCCGGTGATCTCCACCAGCTTTTTCCTGCCGATGTGCGCTGTCATCCAGTCGGCCTCCGCGCCCGTGCGCTGGTCACACCAGATAATGGACGGACGCAGCACCTTCCCTTCCGCATCCAGCATCACAAGTCCGTGCATCTGCCCGGACAGGCCTATGCCCCTGATGTCCTCCGGATTTACGCCGCTCTTTTCGATCACCTCGCGCATCGTCTGTCTGACGCCCTGCCACCAGTCCTCCGGATCCTGTTCCGCCCATCCGTTTTCCGGCTGCTTTACCTCGTAAAAGAAGCTTGCGCTCGCGGCAGGTTTTCCGGTTTCATCAAACAGAACTGTCTTCGTTGAAGAGGTGCCGATATCCGCACCGATCAAATAGTTCATCGCTACCCTTACCCTCTCTTCCGTCAACGTGCCTGTGCCTGTCCATAGGTTGCGTTCGGTCCGTGTTTTCTGAAGTAATGCTTATCCTGCAGGACCTGCGGCGCCGTCTCCACACGCGGATTGATCGTCTCTGTTCTGGCTGCCATCATCGCCACCTGCTCAAGTACGACCGCACTGTGTACGGCATCCTCCGCATTTTTCCCCCAGGTAAACGGTCCGTGATTTTTGCAGAGCACTGCCGTAACCGCCGCAGGATCGATCCCTCTTTCCTCAAACAGATCCGCGATCAGCACGCCCGTATTATACTCATATCCTGCATCAAGCTCTTCCTTCGTGAGATTTCTTGCGCAGGGAATGCTTCCATAATAATAATCCGCATGCGTCGTTCCATAGCAGGGGATATCCCTGCCTGCCTGTGCCCAGGAAACCGCCCAGGGACTGTGCGTGTGCACAATGCCTCCAATCTTCGGAAAACGGCTGTAGAGCACCGCATGCGTTGCGGTATCGGAAGACGGATTGAGATCACCCTCTACCTTTTTGCCGGAAAGATCCACAACTACCATGTCCTCGGGACGCAGCTTGTCATAATCCACGCCTGAAGGTTTGATCACAAACAATCCCTTTTCTCTGTCAATCCCGGAGACATTTCCCCAGGTAAATGTGATCAGCCCGTATTTTGGTAAAAGCATATTCGCCTCGTAAACTTCTTTTTTCAGTTCCTCAAGCATACTGTCTACTCCGTTTCCGTCTTTTAAAAGACATTCATTCTTCGTACTAATTATAGGTATCCTTTTGCGGACTGCCTAGTTACAATCGTAACATTTTGTAATTCTGACGTTTCGCCGTCCTGCAAAACCGATTGTTATAAATCCCGTTTTTGCAAATCCTGTTTTCCGCTCATCCGGCGATATGGCTGACAGCGGCGCCTTCCGCCGGCAGTCCTGCCCGATAGGCTCTGAGAAATGCCGCAAAGCCTGCCTGCCCTGCTTTGTCGGGCGCAAGCGTCTCTGCTTCCGTCCGGCTGAAGACAGCCTCATTCAGATAATCCGGAAGCGTCTGTCCGTCCTTCTTTTCCACAAGATATGCAGCAAGCAGCGCAATGCCCCAGGCGCCTCCCTCGCCTGCCGTCTCCATGACGGAAACCGGAACGCCCATGGCATCCGCCATGATCTGCTGTCCGACGCCCTTTGTCTTAAAGAGTCCTCCGTGCCCCATCAGCCGGTCGAGCTTTACATCCTCCTCGCAAAACAGGATATCCATGCCAAGCGCAAGCGACGCGATCGCACCGTAAATGTGCGTCCGCATGAAATTCGCCAGATCAAGCTTCGCGGACGGTGTGCGCACAAACATCGGTCTTCCTGCCGCAAGCCCCGCAACCGGTTCTCCCGAAAGGAAGCAGTAGGACAGAAGCCCGCCGCAGTCCGGCGCGCTTTCCATCGCCTTATGGAACAGCTTTTCAAACATGACATTCATATCGGGTTCAAAGCCCATGGTCTCCGCAAACTCCCGCAGAAGCCCCATCCAGGCGTTGATATCCGAGGTACAGTTATTGCAGTGCACCATTGCGACAGGCGCACCGTCCGGCGTCGTCACAAGGTCGATCTCGGTATGAACCTTCTTCAGCGCATGCTCCAGAACCGCCATCGCAAATATGGAGGTTCCGGCGGAAACATTTCCCGTGCGCACCGCGACGGCATTTGTCGCAGCCATACCGGTTCCCGCATCGCCCTCCGGCGGGCAGAGCGGAACGCCCGCCTCCAGATTTCCGCTCACATCAAGGAAAGCCGCACCCTCCGCCGTCAGGTTTCCCGCGCTCTCACCCGCAAGGCGGATCGCAGGAAGGATCTCCCGGATCTTCCATGGATAAGCTTTTGTCTCAGCCAGCGCCTCAAATTTTCCAAGCATCTCTTCATCGTAGCATTTCTTTTCCGAATCGATCGGGAACATGCCCGATGCGTCCCCGATGCCCAGGACCTTTTCCCCTGTCAGAATCCAGTGAATGTATCCGGCGAGCGTCGTGAAAAAGGCAAGCTCCGGCAGATGCGCCTCTTTGTTAAGCATTGCCTGATAGAGATGCGCGATGCTCCAGCGCTGCGGAATGTTATAAGAAAAGAGTGCCGTCAGCTTTTCCGCTGCTTCCTGCGTCATCGTATTGCGCCAGGTGCGGAACGGAACGAGCAGCTCCCCATTCTGATCAAACGCCATATATCCGTGCATCATGGCACTGATTCCGATCGCCGCAGGGCGGCGGAGCTGTTCCCCGCATTTTGTTTCGAGGTCTCTTGCAAGATCCGCGTACGCCTCCTGAATGCCTGTCCGGATATCTTCAAGACTATACGTCCATACGCCGTCCTCATAACGATTTTCCCAACTGTAGCTGCCGGATGCCGCCGGATGCTTTTCCGAATCGATCAGGACCGCCTTTATTCTGGTAGAACCAAGTTCGATCCCGAGAGTACATTTGCCTTCCTTTACTTCCCTCTGCAGCTTCTCATAATATTCCTGCATGTCGTCACGCTCCTTCTCACTGTCCCCGGTCAGA
>JAUNHA010000064.1 GCA_030524135.1 Eubacteriales bacterium | reverse complement strand
ATTAACAGTTCCCTGCTTTTTTTAACAGCTTTGCTCTGCCGCATTCTTTCAAATGTTTCTCTGATGTCTTCCTCCGTTGTCTGCGGATTGATCGTGCATAGTCTGATTACCCTTTTTCCGTGCAATTGGGTCGTAAAGATCTGAGCATAACCGCTCTCGCTTATCTCCCGCGCGATTTTCTGATTGATATCGTCAAGCTCCGCCTCCGGAATGGATGTGTTTGATATGTAACGAAAATTGACAATTCCCAGCTTTGCCGGTGAGATAAGCTCCCAGCCCGGTGCACTTCCTACCAGTTTTTCAGCAAACTCTGCCAGCATGCAGCCATGATCGATCACGTGCGAAAACTCCCTGCTTCCCATCGTCTGCAGTGTTAGCCACAGCTTCAGATGCCTTGCCGGTCTTGTAAGCTCAGGTCCAAGGTCCCAGAACTCAATGCCGCTCTGATCGTTTTCTGCATCTTTCAGATATTCCGGATGCGCAGCGAAACTATTTACAAGCAGTTTCTGATCTCTCACCAGTACAACACTGCATCCGTAAGTCTGCATCAGCCATTTGTGTGCATCCCAGCTCAGACTGTCCGAATATTCGATGCCCGCGAGTTTTTTCCTCTGTTTTTCAGAAAGCAGAGCCGAGGCGCCGAATGCCCCGTCCACATGCATCCACATATCATGGGATCGGCAGATATGGGCGATCTCTGTCATCGGGTCCACACTCCCCGTATTTGTCGAGCCTGCGGAAGCGACAACTGCAAACGGCTTCTTCCCCGCCTGCAGATCTGCTTCGACCGCTTCCTTCAGCTTCGTAATATCCATACGAAATTCAGCGTCTGAGGGAATGATGCGGATCTGATCCCTGTAAAATCCTATAATATGCAGATCTTTAGCAACTGAGGAATGGGTCTGATCCGAAAGATAGATGACAGCCCTGTCCCTCTCCCCTGTCTCAAGCTTTGCATCCCGCGCCGCAGTAAGCGCTGTCAGATTTGCAACTGATCCGCCGGATACAAACAACCCTCCTGCGCTGACCGGGTACCCCGCCAGACCGCACATCCAGGCGATCAGCTTTTTTTCGATCAGATCGGCAGCCGGTGCATTGATCTTACAGCTTGCATGCGGATTAAACGCGTTCGTCATCACATCGCCCATCCAGGAAAGCAGCGAAGCAGTGGAAGGAATACAGGAAAAAAAGCGCTGGTGCTGCGGCAAAAGCATGTCAGCATAGACCTCTTGCAACATCTCCCCATAGACCTCTTCCAATGCTCTCCCCTCTTCCGGAATTGGAAGTGAACGCAGATGTTCGTAGCTCTTCTCTCCCGTATGACGGCATACAGATCCCTGTTCCATTTCATTATAAAAGCGGACCGTGTCCGTGATAAATGTCTGCATCAGAGCCCCTATCTTCTCGTTTCGGGCATTCTGTTTTATGTTTGTTTTTCGCATTACGCCTGTCTCCTTGACTTCCTGTTTTCGCAATGCTACCATAGGATTTATTATTTGTAAAATTTATGTTTTTAATAAATATGTTCAATATTTTTGATGATTAAAAATGTGACCCGGAGGTTTTTATGGAGCTCAGGACGCTCATTACTTTTGTACGTATCACAGAACTCGGCAATTTTTCAAAGACCGCCGAACAGCTCGGATATTCCCAATCCGCCGTGACCATGCAGATCAAACAGCTCGAAGAAGAGCTGGGGATCCAATTATTTGAAAGAATTGGCCGCCATGTGAAGCTGACACAAGCCGGGGAACGCTTTCTTCCGCATGCGCTTGATGTTCTAAATGCCTTAAGGCGCGCCCAAACAGCCGCCAGGGAAACAGAAGCTATTTCCGGAAAGCTCAGGATCGGAACATGCGAATCTTTTGTGATCAGTATTCTGCCCCCTGTCATCATGGAACTCAGCACTCTCTGCCCGAATCTCGAGATCAGCACGCATACCGCGCTTGTCCCGGACCTGTTCAATATGCTGCGGCAAAACGATATCGATCTTTTATATTTTCTTGATCAAAAGGTCTGCTACCCTGACTGGGTCAAGGTTTTCGAACAGCCGGAGCGGATTCATTTTACTGCTTCCTCCGCTTCACCGCTTGCCGGAATGAAAAATATTCCTATAGAGCGTCTTCTGGAGGAACCGCTCTATCTGACGGAAAAAGGCATCAGCTACCGGTATGCAATGGAGCAGCTGCTGGCGGAAAAGGGATATGAGCTACATCCGTTCTGGGAGGTCGGCAATACGGATGTGATCACCCGTTTTCTTCTCCAAAATAAAGGTATCTCATTTTTACCCGAATATGTGATCCGGGACTATGTAAAGCAGGGACAGCTTACGATCCTTGATACGGAATGCGGCGAAATCACTATGTGGAGCCAGCTTGTTTATCATAAAAATAAATGCGTCACCCCGCAGATGGAACAGTTCCTTCACATCATGCAAACTCATCTTTCCCGAGCTTGTGTATTTATTAACAAACAATGAAATTTTCAGCCTTCAGAGACTTGCCGAAATCAGATTTTGTGATATGATAATGCCGTAAGTTAGTTATAACTAACTTTTGTATAAAAAGAAGTACAATCAAAGGTACATATTTTTCACCCGGCGGGAGCTTCCCGTTTTTACAAAGGAGGTACTATGAAGGATTTTGCAGCTTGGGACGGTTTTGAAGGCCGTCTCTGGAAAGAAGAGATCAATACCCGTGATTTCATTCAGAATAACTACAAGCCGTATGACGGTGATGAAAGCTTTCTTGCTGGTCCTACCCCTGCAACTGACAAGCTTTGGGGCAGACTGCAGCAGCTTCAGAAGGAAGAGCGTGCAAAGGGCGGCGTCCTCGATATGGATACCGATATCGTTTCTTCGATCACCGCACATGCGCCGGGATACATCGATGAGAGCATGAAAGACCTTGAGCAGGTCGTAGGTCTCCAGACCGACAAGCCTTTAAAGCGTGCATTCATGCCCTACGGCGGCATCAAGATGGCGGAAGAAGCCTGCCGCACCTATGGCTATGAGCCGAGTGAGCGTCTGCACGAGATCTTCACAAAATATGCGAAGACCCACAACCAGGGCGTATTTGATGCTTATACACCTGAAATGAAAAAGGCGCGTCACAATAAGATCATTACCGGACTTCCGGACACCTACGGCAGAGGCCGTATCGTCGGCGACTACCGCAGAGTGGCACTCTACGGAATTGATTTCCTCATGGAAAAAAAAGCCGAGGATTTCAATAACTGCGGCGATGGCACGATGACTGACGATGTGATCCGTCAGCGCGAAGAGATCAAGATGCAGTGGGATGCGCTCGGCCAGATGAAGGAAATGGCAAAGGCCTACGGCTTTGATATTTCCGGACCGGCGACAAATGCCAGAGAGGCTGTTCAATGGCTGTACTTCGGCTACCTTGCAGCGATCAAGACCCAGAACGGCGCGGCAATGAGCGTTGGCCGTATCTCCACCTTCCTTGACATCTATATTGAGCGTGATCTTGAGAAGGGTATCCTTACGGAGAGCGAGGCGCAGGAGCTGATCGATCACCTCGTTATGAAGTTCCGTATGGTAAAGTTTGCCCGCATTCCGTCCTATAACCAGCTTTTCTCAGGAGACCCGGTATGGGCAACGCTTGAGGTTGCCGGAACCGGTGTGGATGGCCGTTCCATGGTAACAAAGAACGATTTCCGTTTCCTGCACACCCTTGAGAACATGGGACCGTCTCCGGAGCCGAACCTGACCGTACTCTACACCTCCAAGCTTCCTGAGGCATTCAAGAAGTACACCGCTGATATTTCTATCCGTACCAGCTCCGTACAGTATGAGAATGACGACGTTATGAAGCCTGTCTGGGGCGATGATTATTCTATCTGCTGCTGCGTATCCGCAACACAGACCGGAAAGGAGATGCAGTTCTTCGGTGCGCGTGCAAACCTTGCGAAGTGCCTGCTCTATGCGATCAACGGCGGCGTTGACGTAAAGACCCGCGTTCAGGTAGGCCCTGAGTACCGTCCGATCACCTCTGAATATCTCGATTACGACGAGGTCATCCAGCGCTACGACGCTATGATGGAATGGCTTGCAGGCCTTTATGTAAATACGCTGAATCTCATCCAGTACATGCACGACAAGTATTATTATGAGGCAGCCGAGATGGCACTCATTGATACCAACGTCCGCCGCACCTTTGCGACCGGTATCGCCGGCTTCTCACATGTTGTGGATTCGCTCAGCGCGATCAAATATGCAAAGGTTAAGACCGTACGTGACGAGACCGGCATCGTTGTGGATTATGAGACCGAGGGCGAATTCCCGCGTTACGGAAATGATGACGACCGCGCGGATGAGATCGCTGTATGGCTTCTTAAGACCTTCCTCGATAAGATCAAGAAGCATCATACCTACCGTGATTCGGAGCCTACAACTTCGATCCTTACCATTACCTCAAATGTCGTATACGGCAAGGCAACCGGTTCCATGCCGGACGGAAGAAAAGCAGGCGAGCCGCTTTCTCCTGGTGCAAACCCGTCTTACGGCGCTGAGCAGACAGGTCTCCTCGCTTCCCTTAATTCCGTTGCAAAGCTTCCGTATGAGTGGGCGCTTGACGGTATTTCCAACACGCAGACCATCAATCCGGATGCGCTTGGACACAGCGAGGAAGAACGCGATGTAAATCTGGTACAGGTTATGGACGGATATTTTGATCAGGGTGCACATCACCTTAACGTCAATGTTTTCGGCCGCGACAAGCTCATCGATGCAATGGAGCATCCGGAGAAGGAGGAGTACGCAAACTTCACGATCCGCGTTTCCGGTTATGCCGTAAAGTTCATCGACCTTACAAAGGAGCAGCAGCTCGACGTTATTTCCCGTACCTGCCATGCGGAAATGTAACAAATAAAAGGAAATAAGAAAGGACGGCAGCTTTGCAATGGAAGGAAAACTGAAAGGACACATCCACTCACTTGAGACTTTTGGACTGGTTGACGGTCCCGGCGTGCGCTTCGTTGTTTTCATGCAGGGCTGCCGGATGCGCTGTGCCTACTGCCATAATCCCGAAACCTGGGCACTTTCCGGTGGCACGGAATATACGGCAGAGGAGCTGTTTCAGAAGGCATACCGCTATCGCCGTTACTGGGGCAAAACCGGCGGTATTACCGTAAGCGGTGGCGAGCCGCTTCTGCAGATCGATTTTCTGACTGAATTCTTCGAGATCTGCAAGGCGCACGGCGTTCATACCACGCTTGACACCGCCGGCAACCCCTATACGGAGGATGAGCCTTTTTATGGAAAATTTGAGCGTCTGATGCGATCGACAGATCTCATTATGCTTGATATAAAAGAGATGGATTCCTCACTTCATAAGGAACTCACCGGCGTCTCAAACGGAAATATTCTCCGTATGGCCGAATGGCTTTCCGGGCATCAAAAGGATATGTGGATCAGGCATGTACTGGTTCCCGGCGTAACGGATCAGCCGGAGGACCTGGAAGCGCTGCACCGCTTTGCTGCTTCTCTTAAGACACTCAGGCGTCTTGAGGTCCTGCCCTACCACACAATGGCTGTAAACGAATGGAAAAAGCTCGGCATTCCTTACCGCCTTGACGGCGTCCCCCAGCCGACCGCGGAGGAGGTTGCCCGTGCAGAGTCCATTCTTCATGTAAATGAGTATTATGAACCGCAGGCTGTCTGAATGGCAGCCTGTTTTTTCATGCGGTATTCTCTCGGCGACAGGCCATAGTTTCGTCTGAACAGCTTTGAGAAATTACTCGGGCTCTCAAATCCACAGACATTGGCGGTCTCAGAAATGCTGATCTTCGCATCATGCTCCAGAAGCTCCGCGCTCTTTGACAGCCGGTACCTCATCAGATACTGCATCGGAGAGAGCTGTATGGCACGCTGAAAGCACCGTAAGCATTCGCGGTTGCCGATGCTGGCAGCCTTTGCAACATCCGTAAGCCGGATCTCCTGTGCGAAATTCCGGTGGATATAATCAAGCATTGCGCGGATGCGGGCTGTATCCGGGCTTTCGCCGCTCTCCGGCTCCACTGTTTTTTTATTCTTCTGATACAGGAAAAAACAAATATCCGAAAGGGAATTTCTGGCTTCAAATTCAAACCCCGCACGCTCTGTGCCGATCGCTTCAAAGGCCTTATAAAAGCATTTCTTCACCTGCTTCAGCTCTCCGTCTTCAAACAGAAAGCTGCCTGTCCCGCAGGATATAAGCGGAGTTATGTATTTTCGGGCAATCGCCGACAGGTTGCTTCCTGTGATAAGCAGTGGGTGAAATACGAGTGAATGCAGCTCACTCTTTTCTTTTGCCGCTGCGTAATGAGGAACATTGGAATTGATCATCAGGCAGTCTCCCGCGTGCAGCAGACATTCTCTTCCCGGAATACAGAATACCATCGAACCGGTTTTTAAACAGACGATCTCTATTTCTTCATGCCAGTGCCATGGTATGATATTCTCCCTGCTGTTTGTGTACACTGCCCGGTATGCTGCGCAGGGAAAGCCAAAGCTTCCGTGTTCCTGCATCTCCTTCCCCTCCGTATTCACGGAGAGCCCGCATGTTTTAAATCCCATTTTTTTCTCTTTCGTCGTTTTTATTATATTATATGTCGGGAAAATGATTGTATCAAGACACAAATGACGCTATTCTTATAGAAACACAATCAGTGAGGTTTCCGCAATGCTTTCATTCCTGCTCCCGATCATTTACCTGTCCTTTATCAGTCTGGGGCTTCCGGATTCGCTGCTCGGATCCGCGTGGCCTTCCATATATCCGGAACTGAATGTTCCCGTCTCGTTTGCCGGGATCGTATCAATGATCATCGCTGCCGGAACGATCATCTCAAGCCTTCAGAGCGAACTCCTGACACTCCGTTTCGGCACCGGCAGAGTCACCGCTGTAAGCGTTGCATTGACAGCCTGTGCTCTGATCGGTTTCTCGCTTAGCAAAAGCTTTCCCCTGCTCTGTCTGTGGGCAGTTCCCTATGGTCTCGGGGCAGGGAGCGTGGATGCCTCTCTCAACAATTATGTAGCCTTGCATTATAAGAGCCGTCATATGAGCTGGCTTCACTGCATGTGGGGTGTGGGTGCGTCTCTCGGACCGGTCGTCATGGGATCCTTTCTAACCGGTGGACATACCTGGAATGACGGTTACCGCCTGATCGGTATCCTGCAGATCGCGCTCACTCTGATTCTTTTCCTGAGCCTGCCGCTTTGGAAGAAAGGTGCGGCGGCAGATCCCGGCCCTGATTCAGGCAATTCTGTTTCTTCTGATACAGAATTAAACAGACAGCCGCTTTCCCTTCAGGAGATCATCCGCATTCCAGGTGCAAAAGCCATCATGCTTTCTTTTTTCTGTTATTCCACTATCGAACAGACGACAGGACTGTGGGTGAGCAGCTATTTTGTACTTCATGATCACATTCCGGCGCAGACCGCAGCCGGCTATGCAGGACTGTTTTTCATCGGAATTACTGTGGGAAGAGCTCTAAGCGGCTTTCTCACACTCGTATTGAATGACAGGCAGATGATTCGTCTTGGGCAGGCAGGCATTCTGATCGGAATCATACTGCTTCTGCTGCCATTCGGCATAACGTATTCATTTGCCGGACTGATTCTGATCGGACTTGGCTGTGCACCGATCTACCCATGCATCATTCACTCCACCCCGGCACATTTCGGAGCAGACAGATCCCAGGCAGTCATTGGCGTCCAAATGGCAAGTGCCTATGTCGGCACCTGCATCATGCCTCCTCTCTTCGGTCTCATTGCCGAATATATCAGCGCCGC
>JAUNHA010000063.1 GCA_030524135.1 Eubacteriales bacterium | reverse complement strand
AAAGAACTGCAACTAATTTTGTCTGCTTTCTCATAATAAATGCACTCTCCTTTAAGATTTGCCCTCATATCGGGCAGTTATTTTACGAGGCAAGTTTACTACCATTAAGTAATTATAACTGCAGAAGCGGTCAGCAGCCGCGGTATGTGCGCCTGATCCGGAAGCTGCTTTTTTCCGTTTTTGGAAAATACCGTTTTTTGCGTATCTTTCTCTTTTCTGATGTTCAAAAAAGTGTTATAGTAAATAAAAATGAACAAAAGAAAGGCATGGCAGTCAATTTTATGAATCGACAGGTTCTGATTTTAAGAAGCTATCTGGAGACCCCGGAAGCTTCCCAGCGGGAAATCGCGGGCAGGCTCGGGCTCTCTCTCGGTACGGTTAATACACTGATCAGGGAATGCACGGAACAGGGATTTTTAGACGGAAGGACGGTAACGGAGCAGGGGCTTTCATTTCTGGAGCCATACCGTGTTGAGCGCGCGCTTATTTTTGCTGCGGGGTTCGGTTCCCGCTTTGTGCCGATCACCTATGAAACACCAAAAGGACTTGTCGAGGTATACGGCGAGCCGATGCTTGAGCGCCAGATCCGCCAGCTTCATGAGGCCGGCGTTACGGATATCACCGTGATGGTGGGGTATATGAAGGAAAAGTTCGAGTATCTGATCGACAAGTTCGGAGTGAAGCTTCTCTATAATCCGGAATATGCCGTGAAGAATACGCTTGCCACTATGTACCACGCGTTTTCCGTGCTTGCGGGAAAAAACTGCTACCTGCTGAATTCGGATAACTGGCTTCGGGAAAATCTTTATCACGGCTATGAAGGCGGCGCATGGTATTCCGCCGCGTATGCTGAGGGCAGCACGCCGGAGTGGGTGCTGCTGTTTGACGGGAAGGACAGGCGCATCCGTGAAACCTTCCCCGGCGGAAGGGACTGCTGGTATATGTACGGTCCTGCCTATTTTTCCAGGGAGTTTTCCGCACAGTTTCTTCCGGTCTTAAAGCGCTATTACGAGATGCCCGGAACGGATCAGTACTACTGGGAGCATGTGCTCATGGAGATGCTGAATGGTCAGGCAAAGCGGCGCTGCACCGCCTATTTCGGGACGATCAAAGAGGCGGATACATGGAAAAATATTGAGATACACGCAAACTGCCAGCCGGAAAATACGGTTTACGAGTTTGAAAACATCGAGGAACTCCGGAAATTTGACGACCGTTATATTTATCATTCCGGTTCGCGCGCGATGGAGCTTGTAAGCGAGGTCTTTCAGGTACCGGAATCGGAGATACAGGAGATCCGCTGCCTGAAAGCCGGCATGACAAATAATTCATGGCTGTTTTCCGTAAAGGGGCGTTCCTATATCTGCCGGATCCCCGGGGAGGGCACGGATCTTCTGATCAACCGCCGGGAGGAAAAGGAGGCGTACGACGCGGTAAGCAAACTCGGCCTTACGGATGAGCTGATCTACTTTAATGCGGATACCGGCTACAAGATCTCCGTGTTTTATGAAGGCGCGCGCAATGCGGACCCGAAGAATGAAGCTGATATGCGGGCCTGCATGAAGAAGCTGCACATCCTGCACGAATCCGGCATCCGGGTGAGCCGTACGTTTGATATATGGGAGCGGATCGAATACTATGAACGTCTCTGCGAAAAGGCGGCAAAAACGGAAGCCGCGCCGGAGGGCGTCATTCCATTTGCGGACTATAAAAAGGTAAGGGCGCAGGCAGGGCGGATCGCGGATTATCTGGAGCGCCTGCCACGCGAAAAGACGATTGCGCATATCGATTCTGTTGCGGATAATTTTCTCTTTCTTCCCGGTGCGGAACAGCCCGGAGATCTGAGAGATCCGGAGAAGGTCCGCCTGATCGACTGGGAGTACTGCGGAATGTGCGATCCGCTGATCGATATTTCGATGTGCAGCATTTACTCTTTTCTGAATGAAGCAGAGGCGGAGCATCTTCTTCGGCTGTATCTGGAGCGGGAACCGTCGGAAGAGGAAGAGCGGGTATTCTGGGCGTATATGGCGCTTGGCGGACTTTTGTGGGCGCTTTGGGCAGTGTATAAGGAAGAGCTTGGCGTGCAGTTTTCAGACTACACGATCCGTATGTACCGTTACTGCAAGACATATTACAGGAAGCTGGAGAAAATCTTACCAAATCCAGACACAATATTTGGGGAAATGTAATGAAAAAGATATACATTTTGTGAACGAGTATGATATACTTGTGGATATTAATGACTGCTCGCAGGATAATTGCAGGGAGGCGTAATGGGTAGATTAAAAGCGCAGGCGCTCGGCGCGCTGCTTGGACTTTCAATCGCGGCGGCGATTCCTTTAGCCGCACAGGCGGATTGGATGCAGAATGAAAAGGGATATTATTATGTGAACAACGGTCAGGTGGTATACAACAATTGGCTGCGCATGACGAATTCCTCAGGAGCCTATGTTTATTACTATATCGGAACCGACGGCTACATGGTGACCGGATGGTATAAGATCAACAATATCTGGTACTATTTCGATACGAACGGTCAGATGGTGACCGGTTGGAAGCAGATCGGGAATGAGTGGTACTATCTGCAGTCAAACGGTCAGATGGCGACCGGATGGGCGAACCAGACGGTGAACGGTCAGACGAAGTACTACTATCTTAAGGACAGCGGCGCGATGGCAAAGGGCTGGCGTCAGATGGACAACGCCTGGTACTATTTCCTCGACGACGGATCTGCCGTGGTCGGTGAATGGGCGCGCATCAACAATAACTGGTACTGCTTCGGCACGGATGGAAAGATGCAGACCGGCTGGCATCAGCAGAATGGAACCTACTACTATCTGGATCCATCGGACGGAAAGATGCTGACGGGATGGCTTTCCGACAATACGAACAATGTAAAGTATTACTGTGATCCGAACAACGGCATCATGGCGACAGGCTGGAAGCAGATCGACGGAAACTGGTATTATTTCCAGTCGAACGGCACGATGGTGGCAGGCAACTGGATCCAGATCAGCGGAACCTATTATTATCTGCAGTCAAATGGTGTGATGGCTGCGAACACGACGCTTAATATCGGCGGTACCAATTACAGCTTTAATGCGAGCGGCGCTTACACGGGTACGTCAGGCAGCAGTACGAATAACGGAACGACGGCAACCGCGCCGGGAAGCTCTTCCAATACGGGCAGCGGTCCTTCCGGAAATACCGGAAGCACGCTTACGCCGGGATCTTCCGGCACGTCTAACAACAGCTCGGCACCGGGCGGAAGCTCCGTGATCACGATCGGAGGAAGCAGCAGCGGAACCGGCACGAGCACGGGCAGCGGACCGGGAAGCTCTTCCGGAAGCTCGGGCAGCAGTTCAGGCCCCGGCGGCAGCACAGGTACAAATATCGTGACGCCCGGCGGCTCATCATCCTCGGGCAGCAGCAGCGGATACGACGATTTCGGCAATCTGATGCCGGGACTTACAAGCGGTCCGCCGATGTAAGGCGATCAGCTGCATAAGACATCAATGAAAAAATGATTTGAAAGCAGAACTTTTATCTGATAGTATATGACAGAGTAAAAGTTCTGTTTTTTTTATCAGAAGCTTGTTCTTTCGCCTTAAAAATAGTATAATTGCCAATATTGGTTCGCAAAAAGCGAAGTAATACAAGGAGGAAAGACGCTATGATTATAATGGATTTGAAAATGGATAATTTTTGTGCGTTTAAAGATTTCCATATCAACTTTTCTTATCCCAAAAAGGTAGTGAACTCTTATATAGAAAATGAATTTTTACCTGATCACCCTAATTTTCGTTTTAAAAGAATCAACATACTTATGGGAGCGAATGCGGTTGGAAAAACTTCCTTAGGAATGATGATGAAGGCGATATTCAATTTGATTGCCAGACAAAACATCGATATCATAACGCGGCTGATCAACAACAGAGAGAAACAAGCCGGCTTCTCAATCGATTTTATCCCGGATCGGAAACATATGCTATATCGGGTGAATGCACTCTTTTCTCCGCTTTCGAAAGATACCGGGACAACTGAAGGCTATAAACCCGGGAATATAAAAGTTGAGGTGTTCTCTGCATCAATCGGGAAAAATGACAGTTATGAAATGTGTATTATGAAGCTGAAACCGGACAAGAATATTCCGGAAATCGGAAGCTCGATGGAAAAACTGGCAGCGATTCCGTCTGGTGGCTGGCTTTTTACACATCCGATGGATGTCGGCTCAAAAAGCGGAACGCTCGGAAATGAAATAGACGATAGTGTTTATCTGGAAGTATTGAAAAGAATACTGATGTCGCTGGATCCTTCGATAAAAAATGTAGAAAAATCTGCGGAGGTGGATAATTCTTTTATTATTCAATATCGGGATAAGGATATTTTTGTGCAGGACGGGGAAGTTGTCAAGGAGAACATTTTATCTTCAGGAACAAAAGCGGGTATAGATATTGCGGGAATTCTGACAGCCATGATTCGTCACAGAAATACTCTTTATTACTGTGATGAAAAGTTTTCCTATATTGGAAGCGATGTCGAAAAAGCTGTATTATCGGTTATGGCAGAAGTTTTGGGACAGAATGAACAGTTATTTTTTACTTCACATAATTCTGATCTTCTGGATATGCCATTTCCAAAGCATACTTTCAGTTTTTTAAGAAAAACATATGATGGAGAAGACCTTCGGATTGAATGTGTTTATGCATCAGATTTCTTAAAAAGGAATACAGATTCGCTGCGTAATGCAGTCGAAAATGATTTGTTTTCGATTTCTCCGGATCTTGAACAGATATATGAGCTGCAAAATCTCAATAAAAAGGAGTAGTGGATGCAGACATATTATTACTTTGTTGAAGGACAAACAGAGCAAAAGATGCTGGAGATTCTGAAAACCAGTTTTCAATGCATTCGCCCGGGCAAGATCCGCGTTTTTAATGTTGTACAAAACCGATTAAATAAAGGGCATCTTCTGATGTTAAAAGATCAGACAAATGTTATACTGGTGTTTGACACAGACAAAACGGATCCGGGATGCCTGTTCGATAATATTGATTTTAAAAAAAAGAAAACGCTTTGATTTTTCAAAATTCTGGACAAGTTTTCCGTCCGGCAATTACATGTCAATCGGAAATGATATTGATGAGATTAGATTACTATAAAAGACCTCGGAGGAGTATATGGAACAGTTGAAAACAAATTTGATCAGCGAGAACTTCGGAAAGAACCTGTTTTCGGATGAGGTGATGCGCGAGCGTCTGCCCCGCGATGTCTACAGAAAGCTGAAAAAGACGATCGAGGATGGAAATGAGCTGGACAGAAGTATTGCGGATGTCGTTGCGAATGCCATGAAGAACTGGGCGATCGAGCGCGGCGCAACCCATTTTACACACTGGTTTCAACCACTGACCGGAATCACGGCGGAAAAGCATGATTCCTTTATTGAAGGCGTATCCGGGGACGGACATGCGATTTTACATTTCTCCGGCAAGGAGCTTATTAAGGGAGAGGCGGATGCATCTTCCTTCCCGTCAGGCGGACTGCGCGCGACCTTTGAGGCAAGAGGCTATACCGCCTGGGACTGCACGTCTCCGGCGTTTATCAGGGAAGACGCTGTCGGCGTTACGCTCTGCATTCCGACAGCATTCTGCTCCTATACGGGAGAGGCGCTTGATAAGAAGACACCGCTGCTGCGCTCCATGGAGGCGGTGGGCGTGCAGGCGCTGCGTTTTCTGAAGCTGTTTGGAAATACGACTTCCCGCCGTGTGATGCCGCAGGTCGGTCCGGAGCAGGAGTATTTCCTTGTAGATAAGGAAAAATATCTGAAGCGCAAGGACCTCGTTTATACGGGACGTACGCTTTTCGGCGCAATGCCGCCGAAGGGTCAGGAAATGGATGACCATTATTACGGTTCTATCCGTGAGCGTATCGGATCATTCATGCACGAGGTCAACATCGAGCTGTGGAAGCTCGGCGTGACGGCTACGACCCAGCACAACGAAGTAGCTCCGGCACAGCATGAGCTTGCGCCGATCTACACGCAGGCAAACCTCGCCGTGGATCAGAACCAGATGGTGATGGACACGCTGAAAAAGGTGGCGTACCGCCACAATATGAAGTGCCTGCTTCATGAGAAACCGTTTAAGGGACTGAATGGTTCCGGAAAGCATGTCAACTGGTCGCTTTCAAGTGACGACGGTATTAATCTTCTGAGCCAGGGCGATACGCCGGAGGAGAATATCCGGTTTCTGCTCGTACTTGCACTGATGCTGAGCGCGGTAGATAAGCATGCGGATCTCCTGCGCTATTCTGCATCCGATGTGGGAAATGATCAGCGTCTCGGCGGCTGTGAGGCACCGCCTGCGATTATCTCTGTATACATCGGACAGCAGCTTGAGGATGTGCTGAATCATCTGACAGAGACCGGAAGTGCCGGCGCGCTTTCGAAAAAGGGCGAGCGCCTGCACACAAGCGTGCGTACGCTGCCGGAATTTGAAATGGATACGGCGGACAGAAACCGTACCTCGCCGTTTGCGTTTACCGGAAATAAGTTTGAGTTCCGTATGGTAGGCTCCTCGGATTCGACCTCTTCTCCGAATGTCATCCTGAATACGATCGCCGCAGAGGCGCTTGCGGATGCGTGCGATGTACTGGAGACAGCGAAGACGAAGGAAGAATTTGACCTCAAGGTACATGATATGATCCGCGATCTGCTTGCAAAGCACAAGCGCATCGTATTTAACGGAAACGGTTACTCCGATGAGTGGGTTGAAGAAGCTGCACGCAGAGGACTTCCGAATATCAGCTGCATGGTAGAGGCGGTTCCGGCACTTACTTCCGAGAAGTCAGTGAAGCTGTTTGAACGCTTCCAGGTGCTTTCAAAGACGGAGCTTGAGTCGCGCGCCGAGGTCGAATATGAAACATATTCGAAGGCGGTTAATATTGAGGCAAAGACCATGCTTGACGTGGCTGGCAAGGATATCATCCCGGCGGTGATCTCCTATATCGGGCATCTGTCCGAGGTCGTGGAGCGGATGCATAAGGTACGCACGCTCTGCGGAGAAAGTGTTCTGCCGGATCACCCGGAGGTAAAGCGCCTGTCAGAATGCGCGGCACTTCTTGATGAGATGCAGAAGGCATTTGAACATCTGGAGGTAACGCGTACGGAGGTGCGTGCGATCGAGGATCTGAAGCTCCGTGCAGAAGCGATGCGTGCGAAGGTGGTTCCTGCGATGGAAGCCCTGCGTGCGCCGGCGGACAGGCTCGAGATGATCGTGGATCGCAGCTACTGGCCGATGCCGAGCTACGGCGATCTGCTGTTTGAGGTATAAATGATCGAAGCGATTTCTTTCGGATTTTCCCTGTTCTTTCGTAAGGAAAACGTAAGAAATCGGGAAGATAAAAGTAACACATTCCCACGAGAGTGGGTATATAATGCAACATGTAGGTGAGGCAAAGGGTCTTCCGAAGCAGTTTTTCACCGGTTTCTGACAGAAAATCTTATTTTTTGGCAGAAAAGTGTTGATAAAATTACTTATCGGTAGTAAACTAAGCCTCGTAAAATCAAAAAATGTCCTTAAAAACAAGGGCAAAATCTTTAAAGGAGAGTGCATTTATTATGAGAAAGCAGACAAAATTAGTTGCAGTTCTTTCTGCAGCAGCTTTACTCGCTATCGGTGCATCCATGACTTCTTTCGCAGCTAAGGGCTGGGTAGAAGAAGGTGGATCATGGTATTATTACAACAATAATGATGACTATGTAACCGATGAGTGGAAGAAGTCCGGAAACAACTGGTTCTGGCTTGGCGATGACGGTGCAATGGTTACCGACGCGCTTGTTGAGGACGGCAACTACAAGTACTATGTAAACGCAAACGGCGCAATGGTTACCAATTCATGGGTAGCTGTAGAGCCGGATGAGGA
>JAUNHA010000062.1:3602-7967 GCA_030524135.1 Eubacteriales bacterium | reverse complement strand
TTGGCGGGACTGCACTGATCAAAACAAACGATAAGTATTCGATAAATATTCTTTACTGAAAGGAATGCGGTTTATGAAGAGTTATAGTGAAAGTTATAAGGAAGCCGGCGTTGATATTACTGCGGGATATAAGGCGGTTGAGCTGATGAAGCAGCACATCGCGCGGACGATGACCTCCGGCGTTGTATCGGACATCGGCGGATTCGGCGGGCTGTTTGAGCTGCCGGAGGGCTACAGGAAACCGGTACTCGTATCGGGCACTGACGGTGTCGGAACAAAGCTCAAGCTTTCCTTCCTCATGGAAAAATACGATACGGTCGGCATCGACTGCGTTGCAATGTGCGTGAACGATATCATCTGCTGCGGCGCAAAACCGCTCTTTTTCCTCGACTACATTGCGTGCGGAAAAAATGTGCCGGAAAAGATCGCGGAGATCGTAAAGGGAGTAGCCGAGGGCTGTGTGCAGTCTGACGCAGCTCTGATCGGAGGAGAGACCGCAGAAATGCCGGGCTTTTATCCGGAGGATGAGTTTGATCTTGCCGGCTATTCGACGGGTATCGTGGACAAGGATAAGATCGTTGACAACAGCAGCATGCAGGAAGGCGATGCTGTGATCGCGCTTCCGTCAAGCGGCGTGCATTCCAACGGCTTTTCGCTTGTAAGAAAGGTGTTTGACATCGACCATATCTCAAAGGAAGAGCTGACAAAGCCGCTTCCGGAGCTCTCCGGAAAAAGCCTTGGCGAGACGCTTCTTACGCCGACGAAGATCTATGTAAAGCCGGTGCTCGCCCTTCTTTCTGAAGTGACGGTAAAAGGAATCTCCCATATCACCGGCGGCGGCTTCTATGAGAATATCCCGCGTTCCATTCCGAAGGGACTTGGCGCGAAGATCAAAAAGAGCGATGTGAAAGTGCTTCCGATCTTTGAACTCATCAAAGCGCGCGGCGGTGTTTCGGAGCATGATATGTTCAATACCTATAACATGGGCGTCGGCATGAGCATCGTTGTTCCGGCGGCAGAGGAAGAGAAGGCGATCTCCGTTCTCAAAGCGAACGGAATCGAGGCATATCATCTCGGAGAGATCATCCGTTCAGAGGATGCTGTCGTTCTTCTGTAATACTCTGGACCCTTCCGTATGCGCGGAAACTTTAAAGTCTCGAAGAAATACCGGAGGAAAGACCGAATGTCAGAAAAAACCAAAATCGCCGTACTGATCTCAGGCGGCGGTACGAATTTACAGGCCCTGATCGATGCAGAGCGTGACGGAAAGATTCCCGACGGGGAGATCGTTCTTGTGGTGTCCAACCAGGCGGATGCCTATGGCCTTACGCGTGCAAAAGAGGCGGGAATACCGGCCCTTACCGTGACGAAGGAGAAAGCCCGCCGGGACGCGGATGGAAAGACAGACAAAAAGGATGCGGCCGAAAAACAGGAAGACTTTGAGCGGCGCCTGCTTAAGTGTCTTAAGGAGAGCGGGGCAGAGCTTATCGTGCTTGCCGGCTTTCTGGCAATTCTTGGCGAAGGCTTTGTTAAGCAGTATCCTGAGCGGATTATCAATATTCATCCCTCGCTCATTCCGTCCTTCTGCGGAAAGGGATATTACGGGCTTAAGGTACACGAGGCCGCCTTATCCTATGGCGTAAAGGTCACGGGCGCTACGGTGCATTATGTAAATGAGGTGCCGGACGGCGGAAAGATCCTTCTGCAGAAGGCGGTATATATCGAAGAAGGAGACACAGCGGAGATTTTACAGAAACGCGTGATGCAGGAAGCGGAATGGCAGATTCTCCCCAGGGCAGCGGAGCTTGTGGCAGGGAAGATACGCGGGGAAAAACAGGAACCCGCAAACCAGTGCAAAAATTAAGGCAGGAGTGGTACAGGATGGAAAATATTTATAAGATCAACGATATCGGACAGCTGCTTTCGGAGAACGCATACCCGGGCAGAGGCATTATTGTCGGAACGACCCCGGATGCCATGCATGCAGTCTTTGCATATTTTATCATGGGACGCAGCAGCAACAGCAGAAACCGTGTGTTTGAAGAGGACGGAGAGGATGTTATCATCTACCCGGCAGACGAAAGTCTTGTGGAAGATCCGAGCCTTATCATCTATAAGCCGGTCAGAAAAATCGGAGACGATCTGATTGTAACAAACGGCGACCAGACGGATACGGTATATGAATTTATGAAGGAAGGAAAATCCTTCGAAGAGGCGCTCAGGACGCGCTGCTTTGAGCCGGACGCGCCGAATTTCACTCCGCGTATCAGTGCGCTCATGCACTTTACGGACGGAGGCTATGCTTATAAGATGAGCATCTTAAAGTCCGCAGATGAAGCGGGAAGCGGCTGCAACCGTTATTTTTATGAGTATGAGGCGCTGTGCGGGCTTGGCCATTTCATCCATACCTATGCCTGTGACGGAAATCCGATCCCGACCTTCCAGGGAGAGCCGGAGCGCGTGGCAGTTGACAACGACATCGATGCGTTTACGGACAGGATCTGGAACAGCTTAAATTCTGACAATAAGATTTCCCTGTATGTACGCTACGTTTCGTTCCGGGACGGAAGCGCACAGAACAGAATGATCAATAAGAATACGAGAAAGAACGCATAAGCGGAGAGGAGCGGAGTATGAAAGAGTTTCAGTTAAAATATGGATGCAACCCAAATCAGAAGCCAGCGCGCGTTTATATGGAAAACGGTGCTGAGCTTCCGTTTGAGATTCTGAACGGACGCCCGGGCTACATTAATTTTCTGGATGCCCTGAATTCCTGGCAGCTCGTAAAGGAGCTTAAGGAGGCGACGGGGCTTCCGTCAGCAACCTCCTTCAAACACGTTTCTCCGACCTCTGCCGCAGTGGGACTTCCGCTTTCGGAAAAGCTGAAAAAGGCTTCGTTTGTCGATGATATCGAGGGACTGGATGCTTCTCCGCTCGCATGCGCCTATGCAAGGGCAAGGGGAACGGATCGCATGAGTTCGTTCGGCGACTGGGTGGCGCTTTCCGATGTCTGCGATGTGACGACCGCAAAGATCTTAAAACGTGAGGTTTCGGACGGTGTGATCGCTCCGGGCTATACGGATGAGGCGCTTGCGCTTTTAAAGGATAAAAAGAAGGGCGGCTACAACATCGTGCAGATCGATCCATCCTATGTGCCGGAGGAGATCGAGAAAAAGCAGGTCTTTGGTGTCACCTTTGAACAGGGACGCAATAACTTTAAGATCGATGAGGCGCTCCTTTCAAATGTCGTGACGGAAAATAAGGATATCCCGGAGGCTGCAAAGCGGGATCTGATCATCGCGCTTATTACGCTTAAGTACACGCAGTCGAATTCCGTTTGCTTTGCAGAGGGCGGTCAGGCGATCGGTGTTGGAGCCGGTCAGCAGTCCCGTATTCACTGCACAAGGCTCGCAGGCCAGAAGGCGGATATCTGGCACTTAAGACAGGCGGACAAGGTACTTTCACTTCCGTTTATTGACGGGCTTGGCCGCGCGGACAGGGATAATGTCATCGATGTATACATTTCCGACGAATGTGACGACGTGCTTGCCGACGGCAGATGGCAGCTCTATTTCAAGACCAGACCCGAACCGTTTACGAAGGAAGAACAGAAGGCATATCTTTCCGGTATTTCGGGCGTGGCGCTCGGTTCTGACGCGTTCTTCCCGTTTGGTGACAATATCGAGCGTGCGCACAAATCCGGCGTAAGCTACATTGCAGAGCCGGGCGGAAGCATTCGTGACGACCATGTTATTGAAACCTGCAACAAGTACAATATGGCTATGTGCTTTACGGGCATGCGCCTGTTCCATCATTAATGGATTGAGAAGGAGGCGGTTTTCATGAAAATAGCAGTCATCGGAGGCGGCGGGAGAGAGCACGCTATTATAAAAAAGCTGAAGGAGAGCAGCAGGGTCTCAAAGATCTATGCGCTGCCCGGAAACGGCGGCATTGCAGCGGACGCGGAGTGTGTCGGCATTGCGGCAACGGATATTCCGGGCGTTGTGAATTTCTGCAGGGAGAACGGCATCGATTACGCGGTCGTTGCGCCGGATGATCCTCTCGTGCTCGGCATGGTGGACGCGCTTTCAGAGATCGGTGTGCCCGCATTTGGACCGGACAGGGACGCGGCGATCCTGGAGGGCTCCAAGGTATTTTCTAAAAATCTGATGAAAAAATATCATATTCCGACGGCGGAATATGAGGTGTTTTCCGATCCGGCCGCGGCGTATGAGTATGTGAAGACCTGTAAGATTCCGATCGTCATCAAAGCGGACGGGCTGGCGCTCGGAAAGGGTGTTTTGATCTGTATGACGCGGGATGAGGCGGCGGAAGCTGTCCATACGATCATGGAAGATCACAAGT
>JAUNHA010000062.1:1344-3502 GCA_030524135.1 Eubacteriales bacterium | reverse complement strand
ATGACGCGGGATGAGGCGGCGGAAGCTGTCCATACGATCATGGAAGATCACAAGTTCGGAAAGAGCGGCGACGAGATCGTCATAGAGGAATTCCTTGAGGGACCGGAGGTGTCCGTTTTAAGCTTTACGGACGGAAACACGGTCGTTCCCATGGTATCGAGCATGGATCACAAGCGCGCGCTTGACGGGGATCAGGGACTTAATACAGGCGGTATGGGAACCATTGCTCCGAATCCGTATTATACGGAAGAGATTGCGCAGCGCTGCATGCAGGAGATCTTCCTTCCCACCATGAAAGCCATGAACAGCGAGGGACGCAGGTTTAAGGGCTGTCTCTACTTTGGACTTATGCTGACAAAGGACGGACCGAAAGTCATCGAGTACAACTGCCGGTTCGGAGATCCGGAGACGCAGGTCGTGCTTCCGCTTCTCGATACAGACCTTCTTACGGTCATGCAGGCGGTCACGGAGGAACGCCTTTCGGAGATCGAGGTTTCCTGGAAGAAGGCTTTTGCAGCCTGCATCGTGATCGCATCCGGCGGTTATCCGGAGCATTATGAGAAGGGATATGAGATCAGCCTTCCGCAGGGAGATCACCAGATCTATGTAGCCGGAGCGGCACTTAAGGACGGAAAGCTTGTGACCTCAGGCGGACGTGTGCTCGGCGTGACGGAGACCGGTAATACGCTGAAAGAGGCGATTGATAAAGCCTATGAGACTGCAAAGCAGGTAAAATTCAAAGACATGCATATGAGAAGCGACATCGGACAGAGAGCGCTCAAGGCATATGCAGGAGAGGACAGGTAAGCATGGTACAGCGCGTATATGCAGAAAAAAAACACGGACTTGAAAATGAGGCAAAAGCTCTTCTTGCGGATGCCTCAGGATTTCTTTCCATAGACAGTCTGAAGGCGGTGCGTATCTTTAACCGCTATGACGCAGACAGAATTTCCGACGCTGACTTTGAAAAGGCGGTACATACTGTTTTTTCGGAGCCGCAGCTTGATCTCGTGACGAAGCATCTCAATACCAATGATGCTGCGGACTATTACGGCGCGGATCTTCCCGAGGGCGTTTCGGAGGAGAACTGCACGGCGTTTGCCGTAGAATATCTGCCGGGACAGTATGACCAGAGAGCGGACAGCGCGGCACAGTGTATCCAGATCCTCTCGGAGGGCGAGCGCCCGCTGGTGCGTACGGCACGCGTCTATAAGCTCTATGGCAGCCTTTCTGACGCGGAGATCGCAAAGATCAAGGAGTATGTCATCAACCCGGTAGAGGCGAGAGAGGCATCTCTTGATCCGGTGACGACGCTTGAAGTAAATTATGAAATTCCAACCACTGTTGAGACTGTGGAAGGCTTCATCAAAATGGATGACGCGGCGCTCGAAGCGCTGAGAGGAAAGCTCGGTCTTGCGATGGACTTTGATGACATCAAATTCTGCAGGGATTATTTTGCTTCCGAACACAGAGATCCGACGATTACGGAGATCCGTATGATCGATACCTACTGGTCTGATCACTGCCGTCATACGACCTTCCTTACGACGATCGACGGCGTGAAATTTTCAGATCCGGAGCAGGAGGAGGCGTGGAAGCGTTACCTTTCTTCCAGGGAGGCGCTTGGCAGAACAAAGCCGGTCAATTTCATGGACATCGCAACGCTTGCGGTAAAGGTGCTGAAAAAGGAAGGAAAGCTTGATAAGCTTGACGAATCCGAGGAGATCAATGCCTGCACGGTAAAGATCAAAGTAAATGTGGACGGAAACGAAGAGGACTGGCTGCTGCTTTTCAAGAATGAGACGCACAATCATCCGACTGAGATCGAGCCGTTCGGCGGCGCTGCGACCTGCATCGGCGGCGCGATCCGCGATCCGCTTTCAGGACGTTCCTATGTTTATCACGCGATGCGCGTAACAGGCGCGGCAGATCCGACCAGACCGCTTTCAGAGACCCTTCCGGGCAAGCTTCCGCAGAGAAAGCTTGTAACGACGGCTGCTGCCGGATACTCCTCTTACGGAAACCAGATCGGCCTTGCAACGGGCATGGTAGATGAGATCTATCATGACGGCTATGCGGCAAAACGTATGGAGATCGGTGCGGTCGTTGCGGCAGCTCCGGCGAAAAATGTCCGCAGGGAAGTACCGGCTCCGGGAGA
>JAUNHA010000062.1:0-1244 GCA_030524135.1 Eubacteriales bacterium | reverse complement strand
GACAAGGTGCCGAAGAAGTACGACGGACTTGACGGCACGGAGCTTGCGATCTCTGAATCCCAGGAGCGTATGGCGGTCGTCGTTGAACCGAAGGACGTTGAACGTTTTATGGAGCTTGCGCACGCGGAGAACCTTGAGGCGACCGTGGTTGCAGAGGTACAGGCAGAGCCCCGTCTTGTCATGAACTGGAACGGAAAGAATATCGTGGATATCAGCCGCGAATTCCTGAACTCCAACGGTGCGGAAAAACATATTGTAATAGAGACGGACAGACCTGAGCCGATTGAAAAAAAGGTGGAAGGAGGCTTTGCGGACAATCTTTCCGCACTTGCATCCGACCTTAATATCTGTTCGAAAAAGGGACTTTCCGAGCGCTTTGACAGCACGATCGGCGCGGGCAGCATCCTGATGCCGTTCGGCGGAACCCATCAGATGACGCCGATCCAGGCGATGGCGGCAAAGATCTCCGTTGAAAAGGGACATACGGACGACTGCTCCGTTATGGCCTGGGGCTATAATCCGTTTATCATGGAGAAGGATCCGTATAAGGGCGCTTATCTTGCGGTTGTGGAATCGGTATCAAAGCTCGTGGCAGAAGGCGCTTCCTTCGAGGATGTTTACCTTACCTTCCAGGAGTACTTTGAAAAGCCGGGACATGACGGAAAACGCTGGTCAAAGCCGCTCTGCGCGCTGCTCGGTGCGTTCTCGGCACAGCTTGATCTCGGCATCGGCGCGATCGGCGGTAAGGACAGCATGAGCGGAAGCTTTGAAAAGCTCGATGTTCCGCCGACGCTTGTATCCTTCGCGATTACGACGGAAAAGGCTGAAAATATCATTTCTCCGGAGTTTAAGAAAGCCGGAAGCTGCGTGCTCTGGCTGCGTCCAAAGTATCAGGAGAACGGACTGCCGGAGATCGGAAGCCTCACGGCGCTGTTTAAGACCATTCATAAGGCGGTCTCCAATAAAAAAATGATTTCCGTCTATACGCCGACGCTTGGCGGTCCGGCAGAGGCGGTGCTCAAGTCCTGCTTCGGAAATATGATCGGCTTTGACTTTGCAAAGAGCCTTTCCGTTGAGGATATCTTCGGATATGCGTACGGCTCCTTTATTGTGGAGACGGATTGCCCTGAGACCGCGGATCTCATTTACGGCTGCGAGGCTGTAAAGGAAGGCGGATTTGAGGTAAGGGATCTCGGTGTGACGACGGAAGCGGCTAAGATCAGCTACAATGAAGAGACGCTTTC
>JAUNHA010000014.1 GCA_030524135.1 Eubacteriales bacterium | reverse complement strand
CATGCACAACGATCATATTGCCGTTTCCTGCCCATTCAAGGAACATGACGACGTGCGCGTCAGCACCTGTTCTTACGATGATATCTCCAGGCTTCAGATCGGAACGGGAGATCCGTTCTCCGCATCCAATCAGCGTGGAGGTGCTTTCACCTCCAAGCCTTGAACCGAGCGCTGACCAGTATACCCAGTTGACCCAGCCCGAGCAGTCGAGCCCTCTCAGCACTCTTCCCTTTGTATCCGGAGAAACCAGCGTGCCGAAGTTGTTTGCCTCATACCGCGGCGCGTACGCTTTTCCGCCCCAGTAATACGGCACCTTTCCAACCGAATGAAGCGCAAAATCAATCACATTTCTGCGGCTCTGTGAAATATCTGCCGGGAGACGGGAAAGATAACTGTCAATTTCACTCTCTGTGAGCGGATTTCTGACATTGATCGCCGAGATCGTAAGACCATAGCGCTTGAACCAGTCCTCCGCGTTCAGCGCGTTCGCATAAGCACGCATTTCATCTGTCCAGCCGGTCCATTCATCATTGAAATTACTGCTGTCCGAACCGATCGTATCAAGCTTGATCAGTCCGTTCGAATCGTCGATGCCATAGATCGTTACCGTAATATAGAGATCGATATGTCCGGGACAGGTCGTACTTACCTTTTCTCCGGCTGCAGATGTCTCCTGCGTATCTTCCGCAGTTTCGCCGATTGCCGGAAGTGTGCTTTCATTTGAAGAAACGCCTGAGGTCATGACCGCGGCTGTGGTCTCCTCCCCGGCTTGCGTCCCGGATTCGGCGGGAAGTCCGTCCTGTCCGAGAAATGCCCCCGGACCGTCTGCCTGTGAGCTGCTTTCAGGGGCAGCTTCAGAGACCTGGGCTGCAGTTTCCGGAGCTGTCTCTGCAACTGCTGCAGCCGTTTCACTCTCCGCCTGAGCTGTCTGTGCGGCTTCGGTTACGGCTGTTTCAGCGACAGTTTCTGCCTCCGCTCCAAACATCGTAGCCTCTTCATTGTCGGCGAGCATCTGCTTTCCAAAATAGCTAAGTCCCAGGGCACCGCTTCCGTTTGAAAAGGCAGCAAAGGTAGCCTCATCTCCCGCAGCTGTGATTTCCTGTGCGGCTGTTGTCTGCGTTTCCGGCGCTGCTGTCGAAGTCGGAGGAGCTGATGTATCCGGAACCGCTGTTTCCGCCGGTACGGCAGGAAGCGTTGCTGCAGCGGTCTCCAAAGAGGTCTCTGCCTCAGAAGTTACCATCATTGTCTCATTCCCGCTGTTCCTTCCGGCTTCCGAAGGCTGTGCTTCTGATGAGGCTCCTGCGGATGCACCTGCAGACTGCGTTTCATTGAGATCAAAGAATAAAGTAGCCTCGTCCGCGCGGCTTCCTTCCGTACTCTGTCTTGTTACACCCGGTCCTACCTCTCCGGTCGTGCCGGAGGGCGCATAGATGACCTGTGTTTCTCCGGATGATGCCGCCGTTCGTTTTGCGAGTGATTCTTCAAGCAGAAGCTGCTCCTTTTCCTGAGCCGCAGCTTCCTCAGCCTCCTCCTGGATCGTCTTATTCAGGCATCCGGAACAGTAATATACATTTCCGAGACTGATGGAATACCGATGCGACTGCTTCCAGAGCTTGATCGCGTAATCGCGCATCGAATCATAGTCATACATGCCGTGATAATAGGAATAAACCGAAGCAAGTGACATGATCTCTTTTACGGCTGAGTACGCGTTGATCCGGTTTCCGTCGCCGTCATAAAATGCAACATTGGCATTTTTAAAGCTGCCGACGATCCATGTAGCGGGGTTATCCGGGTTGTGCGAGGCGTTGTTGGGGTTGTATTTTCCCATTACCCGTGATGTCGGCAGATTTAAGGACTGTGCGACTGAAAGCGGTGTGCGGTCGCTCATGTCATAGATATCCGCCATGTACTGCGCTTCCATTGTGGTAAGCTCCGTATAGAGCCGGCCCGCATAGGAATTGATAACATCCGAGGTGTCAGCCCCGTCAGGATAGAAATAGGCGAGGTTTAAAACATCAGGCGCAGGCTCATAGGGCTTGTCCTCGACGATCTCGGTAAGCTTTGAGGAAATACCGGAGTAAAGGAAATTTGCAGGCTCTGATGCCGTTGCGGAGGATACTGTAGCCTCCTCTCCCCTCGCTTCAGGAAGCGGTGCGGATTTACGCGCGATATCAAGACCTACAGCTGTAAGAACAAGCGCAAGAGATGCCGCCGATACGATTATGATTTGTTTTTTGTTAAGCGCTTTTGTCAACATAGGTACATATTATAGCATATAACGATTATTAATTTTTTTAATATTCGCTTAATTCTTGAGTCAGTTTCAGCTTTTTCAGTACGTCCAGAAAATAATCCGGAAGCGGTGCTGAAAATTCCATATATTCTCCGGTAGAAGGATGGACAAAACCAAGCACCTTCGCATGCAGAAACTGTCCGAAAGAGAGATAGCGGTCTTTTTTTGTACCGTATACACAGTCTCCAAAGAGCGGATGGCCGATCGACGCCATGTGTACACGGATCTGATGCGTCCTGCCTGTTTCAAGCCTGCATTCCACAAGACTCGCTTCCGGACAGCGGGCGAGCACTCTGTAATGCGTGACCGCGTGTTTTCCTTTTTCAGGAGATACCACCGACATCTTTTTTCTGTCCTTGTCGGAACGGCCGATCGGACGGTCAACGGTTCCTTCGTCCTCCCGGATACAGCCGTGCACCAGTGCGAGGTAGCGTCTTGTGATGCTGTGTACGGCAAGCTGTTCCGCGATCGAACGGTGCGAACTGTCGTTTTTGCAGGCAATCAGTAGGCCGGTTGTGTCCATATCGATTCTGTGAACGATACCCGGACGCAGCACACCGTTTATCCCGGAAAGGCTGTCTTTACAATGGTATAAAAGCGCATTGACAAGCGTTCCGCCGTTATGGCCTGCCGCAGGATGTACGACCATGCCCTTCGGCTTGTTGACGACGATCAGATCAGCGTCCTCGTATACGATATCGAGCGGAATATCCTCAGGAAGAATCTCGGGCTCGCATGGCTCTGTTTCGGGAATTTCGATCTCGTCTCCCGGCGAAAGAAGGCAGCCGGGCTTTGAAGCCGCACCATTTACAGTGATCTCTCCGCTCCTGATCAGTTTCTGTATATGAGAACGACTCATATCCTTCAGAGCATCCGAAAGATATGAGTCAAGCCTTGTTTTTTCTTCACGATCAAATTTCAGTATCATTATTTTTAAGAGAAACTATACGCTCCGCATCAGAAGCGGAGCTCATCCTCCTTGTAATAAAACATAAAAAGAAACACGAGTACGGCACATGCACAGGTGATATAAATATCCGCTACATTGAATACTGGAAAGTCGATGGGCTTAAAGTAAATAAAATCCACAACATAACCAAGTCTCATCCGGTCGATCACGTTTCCAATCGCGCCTGCCGCGATAAAACAGAAATCCAGATAAAGCGGCAGATATCTTTTTTTTCTGGGCAGCCTGCTTAAGAAAAAGGTCACGCCGATCACCACGATCAGAGCTACGGCATAAAAAAACCACTGCTTTCCTTTTAAGATCCCGAAAGCAGCTCCCGTATTTTCCGTGTATAACAACAAAAGTATCCCTGGAAGAACCGAAACCGGATCCTGTCCCTTCAGAAACAGAACCGCAAGATACTTTGTCAGCTGATCGGCCAGAACAAGAATAACAACCGCAAACAGATACATAACGATCCATTTTGCGGCTGAGATATCACGTTTATCAGACATTGAAGTTAAGCCCGCTTACAGTCTGGGCCTTTCCGGCTCCGGAAAGAATATCCTGGAAATCACCTGAAAGTTCAACGCTGCCCGGTGTTGCGATGAAGATAAATTTGGAGATCATCTGAAGATTTCCATCCATGGAATAGGTCGCGCCGGAGGTGAAATCAATGATACGCTGCGCGATATCCATATTCATCCCTTCCATATTGAGCACGACTGCTTTTCCTGCCAGCAGATAATCGACTATATCGCGGGAATCTTCCAGCGTTGTCGGCTTGATCATTGTTACTTCCATACCGCCGTCTCTTCCTTCCCTGATCGGAACTACTTTTCTGCTTAAAAATCCGCCGGATTTGCGCTCAGGCTGGGATTTCTCCTCAGAAGCGCGTCTGCCGAAAAGTCCGCCCTTTCTTCCTTCATCCGGATCATCGTAATCATCATCTTCATCCCCATATTCGTCGATGAAGTAATCGTCCTCGTTATCTTCAGGATTGAATTTTACGCTGTCCATGATCTTTCCCAAAATACTCATTCGTGTATCTCCTGTGAACACTTTATTATATATGCATATTTCGCATACATATAATTATTATTATCATCAAAAGCGGCAGATATGTCAACAACAAATTGATATATTTTGTCCTTTTTTTGCCCTGATACCACAAAATATGCCGTTTTGAATTTCCCTTCTGTCAAGCCCCGGTTTCCGGAAGATAGAGGCGGTGCGTTCTGATATATTGAAGAACAGAAGCCGGTACAAAACCGGATATATCCTTTCCTTCCCGGACCCGTTCCCTGATCATTGTGGAGGAAATGTCCACCTCCGCCGCATGAATGCGCCGGATATCGCAGCGGGAAGAACGGAACTTATCTGAAAGCCGGAGAATCTCCGCATCGACACCCGCCTGCCCGTCTCTCCCCGCACAAAGTATGACCGCATGGGAAAAAATAATTTCCGGTCTGTCCCATTTCTCAAGCTGGAAAAGAGAATCGGCTCCTATTATAAAATAAAAGGTGCAGTCAGGATAAGCATCCGTAAGGAGAATGAGTGTATCCGCCGTATAGGTCCTGCCGCATCTCCTGATCTCAAAATCAGAGCTTGAAAAGCCTTCCCTGCCGTCTACTGCAAGCCTCGTCATCTCGAGGCGCATGTCGGCGGACGTGACATTTTTTTTGCTCTTGAAATACGGCTCTCCGGCCGGCATAAACCAGATTTCCGAAAGGCCGTACTCCTCCCTGGCGCGGGCGGCGATGAACAGATGCCCGTTGTGGACCGGATCAAAGGTCCCGCCCATGATTCCGATCCGCCGCCTGTTTTTTATTCTTTCCGCATCGTTTTCAGGCATCAGTTTAATGCCTCGACATCAAGAACCTTTTTTCCGTCGCGCCAGATCCGCTCGATGTCATAGAACAGACGGTTTTCCTTATCAAAGATATGGATGATCACGTCGTTATAATCCATGAGGATCCAGTTTGCAGCCGCGCGCCCTTCGACCTGGCGGCATACATAGCCTGCCTTCCCGAGCTGTTCCTCAACGTTGTCGGAAAGCGCGGCTGTCTGGCGGATGTTTTCAGCGGAGGCCACGATAAAATAGTCGGCTACAACGGAAACCCCGCTGATGTCGATGACCGTGATATCAGAGGCTTTTTTCTCGTCAAGCGCATGGTATGCGATCTTTACGAGTTCTTTGATCTTATCCTTCTCTGCCATAGAAAGCTCCTTTACATATTCTTTTTGAACCAGTCTCTTGCGCTCAGGGTATCCTTATGGATGTGAACGCCCTTTTCCTCCAGATAAGCGACCGTTCCTTCCAGTATTTCGTACATGCATCTGTCGATATCCGTAAATGCAAGCTCGCGTATGCTGGGAAGATCGGGCGCCTTGTCCCTTGAGGGCTCGATATAATCCGCAATAAAAACAATTTTTTCAAGCAGAGACATTCCGGCTCTTCCTGTTGTATGATAGGAAATCGAATTCAGAATATCCGCATCCCGCACGCCAAACCGGGTCTTCGCAAGGTAACAGCCGTATTTTCCGTGAATTACGGCAGGACTTGAGAGATCCTCCCTTGACAGAAAGACACCGTGTCTGTCGCATTTTTCGACAAGCGATTCTTCTGTGCCATATTTTCCGCAGTCATGAAGCAGCCCTGCGAGCTCTGCTTTTTCAATATTTTCTCCATAGCGCATTGCGAGCGCGGCTGATGTAAATGAGACACCGAGCGTATGTTCATAGCGCGATGGGGACAGTTTTTTCTTCAGTTCCTTTCTGATCGTCAGTAAATGTTCCGCAAAAATACCGTCCATTGTTTAATGCTCCAGTTCAATTTTCCTTTTCTTCGCGTCCTTCTGATAACGGAACAAAACGATTTTCCGTCCGATTACCTGGACTACCTGAGAATTTGTCCGTTCTGCAAGCGTCTGTGCGAGCGCGTTTTTATCATCATCACAATTTTTCAGGACCGTGATCTTTATGAGTTCACGCTTTTCGAGCGCCTCATCCACGGCTTTGGTAAATTCAGGGGTCAGGGATTCCTTGCCGAGCTGAAAGATCGGATCGACGTTCATCGCAAGACCCTTTAAGGCGCTGCGCGCCTTACTGCTGAGATTAATCATAATATTCAAACTCCATTCCGGCAACTCTTACCGTATCGCCCTCTGAGAGACCAAGCTCCTTAAGACGCCGGATGATTCCCTGTTCTTTCATGTAGTTCTGGAAGAAATTGAATCCCTTTTCCGATTCCAGATTGGTATATCCGAGCATCTTATCGATGCGGGGTCCTTCAACTGCAAACAAGCCGTTATCCACTTTGCTGATCGTGAGCGGAAGTTCATCGTACATATGCGCTTCGATGTCATACTCCTTTTCATAGATCTTCGCGTGACTGTCAGTCTCGGACAAAAGCTTTGCAACATGCTCGAGAAGCTCGGGAACGCCCTGTCTTGATACGGCAGAAATGCCGAATACCCTGATGCCCTTCGGCTCCCATACCCTGCGGATGCGTTCTACAGGATCCTCTGCGCCTTCCTCCGGCACATAGGCGTCGAGCTTATTGGCAGCGATCACCATAGGGCGGTTTAGAAGCTCGGGATTATACCCCGCAAGCTCCGCATTGATCTTTTCAATGTCATCAAGCGGGTCACGGCCCTCGGTTCCTGCTGCATCGACAAGGTGCACGAGGACACGGCAGCGGTCAATGTGACGCAGAAAATCGTGTCCGAGCCCCGCTCCGCCGGCGGCCCCTTCGATCAGCCCCGGTATATCTGCCATGACAAAATTCCGGTCGCCCGGAAGCTCCACAACGCCAAGATGCGGCTGGATGGTCGTAAAATGATAGTTTGCGATCTGCGGCCGCGCGTTGGAACAGACAGAGATCAGCGTTGATTTTCCGACATTTGGAAAGCCGACCAGGCCAACGTCGGCGATCACCTTAAGCTCCAGCTTTACGGTAAGCGCCTGACCGGGTTTTCCCGGCTGGGCATACTTCGGCGCCTGCATGGTCGGCGTTGCAAAATGCATATTGCCTAGTCCGCCCTTTCCGCCCCTGAGTATCACTTCGCGGAGATTGTCTCCTGACATATCGGTGATGACCTGTCCTGTCTCAGCTTCTCTCACGACCGTTCCGTACGGGACCTTTACGACAAGGTCTTTTCCGTCCTTGCCGTGGCAGCGCTTCTTTCCGCCTTCCTCGCCGTCCTGGGCAGAATATCTGCGCTTATGGCGGAAGTCTGTCAGGGTATTCATCCCCTTGTCCACTTCAAAGATCAGATCTCCGCCTTTTCCGCCGTCTCCTCCGTCAGGACCGCCGTTCGGCACGTAAAGCTCTCTGCGGAAGGAAACGTGTCCGTTTCCGCCGTTTCCGCTTCGTATATCAATTTTTGCTGTATCAGCAAACATATAAATTCTCCTCAGAATGAACATTGGGACTGTGCATATCTCAATACAACACAGTCCCAACTCTCATCAAATCCTATTAATCCGCTGCAGATCAGTCAGCAGCAACGGTTTCCGGGTATACGGAGACCTGCTTGCGGTCTCTGCCCTTTCTCTCGTACTTAACGGTTCCGTCAACCTTTGCGAACAGGGTATCATCCTTGCCGATGCCTACATTGACACCCGGATGGATGTGCGTACCACGCTGTCTGTAAAGGATGTTTCCGGCCAGAACGAACTGTCCGTCAGAACGCTTTGCTCCAAGACGCTGGGAATTACTGTCTCTGCCGTTCTTTGTAGAACCCATACCCTTTTTATGAGCCATTTATAACACCTCCCTTTTCAGGTAACAAGCTGAACCTTTAACAGTTCATTATTTGGAAATTTCGTCGATCTTTACTTCCGTGAAAAGCTGTCTGTGACCGTTCTTCTTGTGATATCCGGTCTTTCTCTTGTACTTGTAAACGATAACCTTCTTACCCTTGCCGTTCTTTGTAACAGTCGCCTTTACAGACGCGCCGTCAACGTACGGCTTTCCTACGGTAAGCTCATCGCCGCCAATTAAGAGAACCTTGTCAAAGGAAACTGCTGCGCCTTCCTCAGCGCCAAGCTTTTCTACTCGAATGACATCTCCTACGGCTACCTTGTACTGCTTTCCGCCAGTTGCAATTACTGCGTACATATAAGGTACCTCCTTCATCATTACTCGCTAATTTCGGTGGCATCAAAAAAGACGCACTTCTACCTAGTTATGCGGCATACTCATGTATAATAGCAAAACGGATATCCGCTGTCAAGCATGTTTTATCCATATTTTCGTTATTTTCCCGTTTTTTCTTTGTATCTCACAGCGCTTCATGCGCTTCGATATCCTCTGAAAGCGGTTCCAGATAATGACAGAGACATTCGCCTTTCTGACGGATCGGGAAGGATCTGTCGATCTCGTCATAGGTAAAGGATTTTCTGCCGCCGTCTTCCATGCGTTTCCACACGCGCAGGATCTCGCGGAACGGAATGTAATACATTTCGTCAAGTGCTGTATAACACAGAATAATAAATGCGATACCGCCCTGCTGCTCGAATTCCTGCATGAAGCTGATCTGATGCGCATGAATATTCTGGAGCGGAAACGTGGTGACTGCACACTCCTTCGCATCAAAGCAGACGGGAATCCCCTGTACCACGCCGATGTAGTCAACGGTACTCTTCTGGTCAAAATAGGCAAGCGTTATCTGACGGTTCCGGTTCATTTCCACCGGTGTGATCGGCGTCGGAACCTTTTGTATCAGCGCAAGTCCGTTTTTCCGGTAAAACTCATTGCTGCGGTTCACCATGTCTTCGAGCATGGATCCGCGCAGCCCGTGCCTGTTCGCCATGCAGCTTACGCCTCGTGGCGGCTCTGCCACTCGGAAATAAGCGCGCTGTCCTCAAAGTAGTTGATCTTCATGGCTGCCTTCACGTCAGCGAGCGTCTGTTCCGTCGTCCTTCTGGCCTTTTCCGTGCCTGCCTTCAGGATCTCATATACGGCAGGGATATCCGCTGCCCATTTTGCACGGCGCTCCCTGATCGGCTCAAGCTCTTCGTTCAGCACCTTTTCTAGGAACTTTTTGCACTTTACGTCCCCGAGGCCGCCGCGTCTGTAGTGCTCCTTCATCTCATCCAGATTATGATAGTCAGGAAGATATTTCTCAAAATGCGCATCCGTAGCAAATGCTGTCAGATAGGTAAATACGGCGTTGCCCTCGACCTGTCCCGGATCTGTGATATTGATGTGGTTCGGATCCGTATACATGGACATAATCTTCTTGTGAAGCTCTTCCTTTGTATCGGAAAGGTAAATGCAGTTTCCAAGCGATTTGCTCATCTTGGCTTTTCCGTCCGTACCGGGAAGTCTGCGGCAGGTCTCGTTGTCGTTGAGCATGATCTGGGGCTCAACCAGCACTTCCCCATACACGGTATTGAATTTGTGTACGATCTCCCTGCACTGTTCGAGCATGGGCATCTGGTCGTCGCCTACCGGTACGCAGTTCGCCTTAAATGCCGTAATATCCGCAGCCTGGGAGATCGGATAGGTATAAAAGCCGACCGGAATGCCTGCGCCGCCGTCGTCATAGCCGCGCATCTTGATTTCGGATTTTACCGTAGGATTGCGCTCGAGGCGCGCTGTGGTGACAAGATTCATATAATAAAAGCTGAGTTCCGTCAGTGCCGGAAGCTCTGACTGGATGCAGATCGTCGTCTTTTCCGGATCAAGACCGCAGCTCAGATAATCAAGTGCAACTTCAATGATATTGTCACGGATCTTCTGCGGGTTATCCGCGTTGTCCGTAAGTGCCTGCGCGTCAGCGATCAGCACATAGATCTCGTCATATTTTCCGCTCTCCTGCAGCGCGACGCGGCGCTTGAGGGAGCCTACATAGTGTCCGATGTGCAGGCGTCCGGTCGGGCGGTCGCCTGTCAGGATAATATTTTTCTTCTGTTCAGCCATGGGTCACTCCTGTTTATTTTCTGTATAATATCGTTTCCTGCTATTTTACCACAATCTTTATTTGATGGAAAGAAAGGCGGCAAGATTTCCGCGCATTGTGCCGAATTTCCGGTGTGACCACAGCACATCCGGATTGCAGCGGGTGCAGATATTTGTCGTATGGATGTTTTCGGGCAGAACCCCTGCATCCAGAAATACCAGTTCGTTTGCCCGCCAGAGATCGACATAATATTTCTTCGCCCGATCGATTTTCTCTTCCGGACCGATCGGCGTAAGGGAAGCAGCTGTTTTGCCTTCGGGAACCGCGCCTTCCTCCGTACCGTTTTTCTGATCGATCCTGTAAATGAGTTCACTTCTGCGGGAAAAGCCGAACGAAGCTTCAAATTCAGCCGCTACCTCTCCGCCCACCTCAAAGCAGTCTCTGCAGATGCTGGGCCCGATACAGCAGATGAGCTCCGAAGGATCACTGTTGTAAAGCGCAGAAAGCTTCCTGATCGTAACCGCTCCCATGCGGTTTACCGTCCCGCGCCATCCGCTGTGGCTGAGCCCGATCGCCCGGTGTACGGGATCGGCAATATAAAGCGGCACACAGTCCGCGTAAAAGGTCACAAGCGTAAGCCCCGGCGTATTTGTCACAAGCCCGTCCACATCGGTGTAGCTGCGTTCACGCAGCACTCCCATGCCTGCATCAGCCTCCGTAACCTCGCGCACGTTGGTCGTATGTGTCTGCTGGGATACGACCATCCGCCCGATGTCAAATCCGGCTGAGGCTGCAAACCGCCTGTAGTTCTCAAGCACATGTTCCGGCTTTTCTCCCTCTTTCGCATAGGTCAGGTTCATGGAAGCAAGATGCCCCTCCGATACGCCGCCAAGCCTTGTTGAAAAGGCGTTTGGAAACATACCTGTTTCATCCAGCGCGCGGAAGCTCAGATACGGGACAGCGTCTTCATGAAGAAAAAACACATCCTTATCATTTTTATAAATAAGCTGTAAATGCATGTTTGATCACCCTGATTTTATTGTCGAGTATTTCCACCACATCAAAACGGACTGCGGCATCAAAGAGCGCGTTTTCCAGAAGATATTGTTCTGCCGTATTCCGGATCCGGATCTGTTTTCTGACATCAACCGCTTCTGAAGGCATGCCGCAGCGCGCAGTTTTTCTGTATTTTACCTCAATAAACGCGAGCGTTCTCCCGTCCTCGCAAAGTGCGATCAGATCGATCTCCCCGCGCCTTGTTCTGTAGTTTCTGCAGAGAATCCGGTAGCCCTGCGTTTCAAGAAACCGCATGGCAGCCGTTTCATAACAGGTTCCGACCGCCCTGCGGTTTTGGTTTTCCTTATTGTTCTGTCCGTATAAATTATTCATGAAGGTCCAGATTCTTGAGAAAGCTTCTGCGATGAATTGGAGTAATGCCGAGCGTCTTCAGACCTTCATAATGCGCCTTTGTTCCGTAGCCCTTATTCTTTCCGAATTCATATCCGGGATAAAGACTGTCGTACTCATACATCAGTCTGTCTCTTGTTACCTTCGCAAGAATGGAAGCCGCTGCGACCGAAAGCGCATTTGCGTCTCCTTTGATCAGATTCTGCTGGGGCAGGGGGAGCTTTGGAATCTGTTTGTCCCCGTCTACAAGAACGATCGCTGATACTTCCGTTTTTGCCGGAAGCTCCGCTTCGGGAGCTTCTGATACAAGCCTCCTGCAGCAGGTAGAAACCGCTTCCCGCATCGCTTCAAACGTCGCCTGCAATATATTGATCTCATCGATCCGTGCAGGAGAAACAGAGGCGATTCCATAGGCAAGGGCCTTTTCTTTTATTTCGTCATATAAAAGTTCCCGCTTCTTTTCTGAAAGCTTTTTTGAGTCATTCAAAAAAAGAATCTCGCAGTCCCTCGGAAGAATACAGGCAGCAGCCGTCACCGGTCCGCAGAGCGGTCCTCTTCCGACCTCATCCACGCCTATAACGTACTCAAACCCCTGTGCGTAAAGGGATTTCTCCACAGCGTGCATTGCTGAGAGCCTCTCCCTCTCAGCAGCTATTTTTTCTTCTGACAGTTTTCTCATAACGGACGCTCCAGCGAGATCTTCCCGAGCCTGCCGGAACGGAAGTCGTCGATCAGAAGCCTTGCCGCGCGTTCATAATCCGGTACGCCGCCGCGCCTCAGGCATCCGCGTTTTGCAGCAATCAGATCAAGATAGGCAAGCGCTTCATGATTGAGACCAAGTACGCCGCTCTCCTCTGCCTCGGAACGCTTTTCCGAAAGCGCGTCCTGCGTGATCGCATACCGCTCGGCAAGGAGCCCCGGATAATCAGAGAGCAGGATGGAAATAAGGCACATCGCGAGCTCTTCACGGTTTATGATCTCATCATTGATCGCGCCGATCACCGCAAGGTGCGTTCCAACCGTTTCATCGTCGAATTTGGGCCACAGCACGCCCGGCGTATCGAGCAGCACAAATTCGCTGCTCACCGAAAGCCACTGATTTCCTTTTGTAACGCCCGGCTTGTCTCCGGTCTTTGCGGAAGCCTTTCCCACAAGCGAATTGATAAATGTGGATTTTCCGACGTTGGGAATTCCACAGATCATTGCACGCACGGCGCGCTTCTGAAGTACTCCCCTGCGCCTGTCTCTCTCCCACTTCTCTTCGGAAAGGCGGGCCGCCGCCTGCTTCACGAGGCCGATGCCGTCCCTGCGTCTTGAATCGAGCGCAACGACCTCACAGTGCTCCGCGCGGAATTTATCGATCCAGAGCTTTGTCGCTCTGTCGTCTGCAAGATCAGATTTGTTGAGAAGAACCAGCCGCTTCTTCCCCTCCGTAAGTTTCCGGATATCCGGATTTTCCGTTGAGCGGGGCGCGCGCGCATCCAGCAGCTCGATCACGAGATCCACAAGTTTTACATCCGAAACCATGCTGCGTTTTGCTTTTGTCATGTGTCCGGGATACCATTGTATTTTCATCAGTCTATAAACCCTAAATTCTTAAATGGCTTCAGGCGAAACCAAACCTTTCCTTTTATATTTTCCCGCTTGACGTTGCCGATGTTTGCAAAGCGGCTGTCCTCAGATGAATCCGCGTTATCCCCCAGAAGAAAGTACTCTCCCTTCTGCAGCTCTACCGGATTCTCCGCAAGGCCCGGAAGCGATACAGCACCGATATGCGGGTCATCCAGCTTCCGGTTGTTGATGTAAACGGAGCCTCCGACGATCTGGACGGTATCTCCGGGAAGTCCGATCACCCGTTTGATATTGGTCTGTTTTGTATCCTCGCGTTCGAATACGACGACGTCAAAGCGTTTTGGATTGCCGATGTCATAACAGAGACGGTTTACAAGGCACATATCCTCCGCTGCCAGGGTCGGCAGCATGCTGTGTCCGCTGACCATCTCCTGGCCGAGAACGCCGTAAACAAGAAACCATGCAAAAGCAACGGTGACAATGATGTTCGTAAGCCACTGCACGACTGTTCTTAAGATTGAATTGTCCTCATACGTGTATAATCCCATGGCGATTATTTTACCAATCTTTTATTTCTTTTTCAAGCTGAAGACACCGCTGCGGAAAACACCGGAAAAACTCAGTCGTTTCGTGCATCCCCGTTCAGCACGCGTTTTACAAGCTGATCCTCGTAATTGTATACGGAAATATAATTTCCGCTCATATCCAGATAAAATCCGTCACCCGGTATCAGACCGCCGAGTTTGTCTCCGTTAAGCGTTTTCACAAGCTTCCCGTGATCAAAAATCAGAGCCTTCCACCCGTAGTATTCATATTTACCGTCAAGAGGCGCGTAAAAATAGACGCGCTGACAGTAGATTCCATCAGAAATCGTGACCGGAGCGGTCTGATTTGAGCTGAATTCTTCAAGAATAAGCGGAGCCTCCTCAGAACTTACCTGCAGCTCTTTGATTAAGGTCCCGGCATCCATGGAGAAAAGAAGCTCTCCGGAAAGTTTACAGATATGGTAGACGTTTCCTGAACGAATCACGGCGACGGATTGTGAATCATAATCCGACGGCCACCAGAAGTCAATATCTGCTGCGGATGCATGATATGTTTTCATGAGCTCCGGATATGCAGAGGCAAATTCTGCTGCATTCATATCCGGATAAGGCTGAATTCCTTTTTCGTACAGCTTTAATATGTCTTCACTCCTGCCCTCTTTCATGATCCTGCCTTCTGGATCCGCAAAGCTGTAGATGCTCCCGACGCTCCCCGTTCCGCTCACCTCACGGTAAAGCAGAAATCCGTTTTTGTTCCGAGAAATACCGTTGTATACGGGCTTTATCTCCCAGTCTTTCTTTTCCAACGAATAAATCCCGTATAAATTTGTGCTGTCATCCCGCATCCGGATCAGTTCCTTCTGATCCCATGCCGCAAGAAGCGGCATTCCATCTGTTGCAATGTCAGGAAGAAAGTCAAGCTCTTTAAAGGCTGCATCGTAAATGACGGTCCCCGACTGTCCCCGGAAATTATTGCCGTCAGCAAGCAGCACCTGGTCTTTTTTCAGTGAAACAACAGGACTTTTGCCGGTTTCTTCGGAAACACTTTGAGAATCTGTCCCGTATTCATCCTCAGGAAGGAAGCCATCCGGAAGCTTTCTTCTGACATCCTTCATGCCCACATATCCAAGCTCATTGATGAGCGCCTGCCCGTCGTCTGACGTAAGCCAGTCGAATAACACGCGGGCCGGAGAGCCTTCCGGCTCGTCTTTCCGGATCGCTGCATAGAACTCATTGACGTATGGATAGCTGCCATCCCTGATCGTATCATTGTCGGGCAATATCTGATTCACCGCCATGAAACGCAGATCCGGGATCTCATACATGTTCCTGGCATAATAGTATACAGAATAGCCGATTGCATTTTTACTGTTGTCATAAGAAGAGAGCGCTTCCAGAATGTCACCCATTTCCGAAAAGATCTGGTCGGAAGGGGCTTTCGCCATGGGCGTTCCCTGCATGACAAGCTTTTCCATGAGATTCTGGCTGCCTGACCCTTCAGGCCGCTGAAAAGCCACGATCGGAGTGCTGCCGTCGGTTCCTTCCCAGAACCGCGATTTGCCCGCATAGATGTCTACAAGCTGTTCCTCAGTAAGCGATGTTACCGGGTTTTCTGCATTTGACATAAATACAAGCGCGTCTTTTCCGACAGGTTCTATGAGGAGCGGGTCACCGTCCTCGGAAAGCTCCGCATAGAGCTCCTCTGAAGGCTCGTATGCAATGACGAGAGACGGATAAGCTTCGTCGTAAGGATCCTTTTCTGCCAGCCTCCGGTAAGAGCTCGTTGTTTTGGAATGGTAGATTGCATCCTCTGCTTCTTCCTGTGAGGAATCCGTCACAAGCCGGTAGAGCGCCTGGGAGATCGGCAGTGTTGCGGTCGAGCCGTCAAGCACCGGAAACTCCTCTCTGGAAAATTCCGGAATTTGAAGCGGGATCCGACGCTGCTCTGTCCTGAGAATACGTTTTAAATTTTCTTTTTCGAAAGAATTCAGTATGCTGTCATCTGACACTGCTGATGCTTTCGCCTGATACCACGCTTTTCCTTCAAAATAAGCGCGGAGCGTTTCGTCCCGGAATGCGCGTCCATGCCGGGCATAGAGCTCATTTCTGGCAACTCTGAGTTCTTCGCTGCTGAGTGATGAAAGAAGCTCTTCCGGGTAGGCATAGACGGAGGCATCGGGAAGGATGTAATCATCCTCCATACTGCCGATCGGATGCGAAATCACTTCTCCTGCGGCGCTCTCAGCGCCTGTGGTATTCGGATCGGTTTCTGCCGGAGAAGCTTCTGCATTCGGTGATTCTGAAGTGCTCTGCGCAACTGGTGCTGAGCTTCCTGCCGGCTTCTCCGGCTTTTGACAGGCAGAAAGAAAAACTGCTGTACTAAGCAGCAGCACAAAGGCATACAATCTCTTTAATTGTGAATGGTCCTTATCCGTACGCATAGCGCATCACCCCTGTTTCATTTTACCACACGGGCTGACCGAATGATATAACGGAAATCTTACAGATCATTTCCGAGGGTTTATAACCGGATCTCCCTGCAATTCCTTTCAGCAGCGCATTCTGTATACAAAAACAGAGCCGGCAAAATGCCGGCCCCATATCAGTTTCGATTAGATTACTTGATAAGCTCTTTAACCTTTGCAGCCTTACCAACTCTGTCGCGCAGATAGAACAGCTTCGCACGTCTTACCTTACCGTGTCTTACAACCTCGATCTTCGCTACGAACGGGCTGTGGATCGGCCAGGTCTTCTCTACGCCTACGCCGTTGGAAAGCTTTCTTACGGTGAAGGTCTCTCTTGCGCCGGTTCCCTGTCTCTGGATAACGGTTCCCTCATAGATCTGGATACGCTCGCGGTTACCCTCCTTGATGAGGTTGTGCACTCTGATGGTGTCGCCTACCTTGAAGTCAGCGAGCGCTTCTTTTCTGAGCTGCTCGTCTTCAAGCTTCTTGATGATTTCCTGCATGTTTCTTTCCTCCTTAAAATTATCCGACGTTCTTAACGCGGCGCGCCAGCGGACCGTCCTGCTTTTAATCTCTGATACATACGAAAAACGGTTTTTTCGTCAATGCAGCCTTAATATATTATCATACGCTCTTCGCTTCGTCAAGAATGAAAATACGTACTTTCTCCACACGGGTGTCATTGGCTTCTTCAATGACAAAACGAAGATTTCCCTCCGTGAGCTCTTCTCCCTGATCCGGAAGGTGTTCAAAATGCTCCGTGAGATATCCGCCGATCGAATCGTAATCCTCTGAGACAAGCTTTGTGCCCATCAGTTCATTCAGATCGTCGAGCTTCATCGAACCGTCTACGAGGTATTCATTTTCCCCGACGCGAAGGCGCTTGTTTTCCTCTTCCTCTTCCGCATCGTATTCATCATGAATATCGCCTACGATCTCCTCAAGCATATCCTCAAGCGTGATCATGCCGACGCAGGATCCGTATTCATTCAGAACGATCGCCACATTACTGGAGGATTCCCGCATCTGCGTCATCAGCTTCGAAACCTTTTTGAGCTCAAAGGCATAGAGCGGCTCACGCATCAGGCTGCGGAGTGAAAAGCTTCCGTCGTTTTTAGCCTGCAGGAACAGATCCTTGATGTTGAGGATTCCGATCACATTGTCCGTATCGTCTTCATATACAGGCATACGGGTATATTTTTCCTCACGGAAAATGGAGATCACCTCATCATAGCCGGCTTCTACATCTACACAGGTCATGTCGACACGCGGGATCATAATATCCCTTGCAGCCTGATCCCCGAAATCAAATACATTCGTGATCATCTGCTTTTCATCGCTTTCAATAACGCCCTCTTCATGGCTCATATCCACGATCGTACGGAGCTCTTCCTCCGTAATGGCATTCTGCCCGCCGTCTGTATTGATACGGAGGAGCTTCTGTACAAGCCCCGACAGCAGATTTACAAGCCAGATGACCGGCGTCAGCAGCGTCATGAGTGTTCCGATGATATTTGCACAGCCGAGCGCCATCTGATCGGCATTGACCGAGGCTGCGCTCTTCGGCGTGATCTCTCCGAAAAGAAGGACCAGAAGCGTCAGTACACCTGTGGAGGCACCTACCGCGGCGCTTCCGAAATGATTTGTTGCAAACAGCGTCGCAAGTGCTGATGCACTGATATTTACGATATTATTGCCGATCAGAATCGCGGAAAGCATCTTCGGCTGGTTTTCCGTCACCCGAAGCACCGTGGCGGCTTTTTTATCTCCGCTGTCGGAAAGGTTCTTCATGCGTATCTTGTTGCAGGATACAAGCGCCGTTTCCGACGAGGAAAAAAAGGCCGACAGACCGATCAGAATAATAATTACAACGAGCTGTATCGCAGCGTCTCCGTCCATGATTTTGTTTTAATACTCCTTTAATACTTTTGAATGATATAAAATAGTTATGATTTTACTGACAGGCATCCGGCTCCGTCATCGGGCTTATGTTCTCTTTTTCTGCCATGGCAGCCTTCTGCTCAGCCAGAAGCCGTTCCAGATACTGGCGCTCCTTCTTTGAAAGCACCGCATCCGGCAAAAGATCAGGCCTTACGGCAAGCGTCCGTTCAATGGACTGCTCCCTGCGCCATTTTTCGACATTCGCATGGTGTCCGGAAAGCAGAATATCGGGAACCTTAAGCCCTTCGTAGACTTCCGGCCGTGTATACTGCGGATATTCAAGCAGATTGTCGTGAAAGCTTTCAATATCGGCGGATTCGTCCTTCCCGAGAACCCCCGGAACAAGCCTTGAGATACAGTCGATCATGACCATGGCAGGAAGCTCTCCTCCTGTCAGCACATAATCTCCGATCGAAACGTTTTCTGTCTGCAGAAGCGAAAGCGCACGTTCATCAACGCCCTCGTAGTGTCCGCAGAGAAAAACCAGCTCTTCTTCTGCCGCAAGCTCCTTTGCGTAGCTCTGGCTGAACACCCTGCCCTGCGGGGTCAGGTAGATCACACGCGGTTTTTTCCCGATCTTATCCGTTAGTGCACGGTAGCAATCCATAATGGGCTGCGCCTGCATGACCATTCCCGCGCCGCCTCCATAGGGAGCGTCGTCTACATGGCCGTGCCGTTCATTTGTATAATCCCTGATATTGACAGCCTCAACACCGATCACGCCCTTTGCCATGGCGCGTCCTGTAATACTCGTGGAAACGCCCTGCATGATCATTTCAGGGAATAAGGTCATTACATAAAAATTCATGATAATCAAAGATCCAGAAGTCCTGGCATTACATGGACTTCCATTCTGTTATTTTCAACGTCGATCTGCCGGATACAATCTCTGATCGCAGGAAGCAGAAGGTCCTTCTGACCCTCTCTCGCAACAATATAGACATCGTTTGCGCCGGTCTGCAGCACATCCTTTAATGTGCCGAGCAGCGTTTTGTTATCAGCGTCATACACTTCCATGCCGAGAAGATCCGCGATATAATACTCATTTTCCGCAAGCGGCTCGCCGTCCTCGCGGTCAATATAGATTTCTCCGCCCTTAAGCACTTCCGCCTCTTCGAGCGTGTTAATTTCTCTGAATTTAACAATGACGAGGTTTTTAAAGAAACTGACCTCGTCCACGGTAAGCGCGCGCATGCGCTTTCCAAGTTTTAATAAAACACCTTCCAGATCACGAAATCTAAGAGGAGAGTCGGTTGTTGGATAAACCTTTACCTCTCCTCTTATTCCATGAGTTCTGGTAATAACGCCTACTCTTAAATCCGCGTTCATTTATCGTCCCCATCACGGAAGCCGCATACATCAGTCATCGATGTCCACGACCACCTTGGTTTTTTCTCTGGATGCCGCCGCACTGAGCACCTGTCTCAGGGCTTTTGCGATGCGTCCCGATTTCCCAATCACTTTACCCATATCGGACTGGGCAACGCGAAGCTTGAGCACCAGAAGGTCCTCTTTCTGTGTTTCGGTTACCTCTACCTCATCCGGATAATCAACCAGTGACTTTGCCATTACTTCGAGCAATTCTCTCATAAGCCACCTCGTATTCTCTGAAAATTATCTTACTTGGAAATACCTGCGATCTTTAAAAGCTTTGCTACGGTCTCAGTCGGCTGTGCTCCGGTGGAAAGCCACTTCTTTGCTGCCTCAGCGTCGATCTTGATCACGCTCGGCTCACGGTTCGGATCATAGTAGCCGATCTCCTCAATGAAACGTCCGTTTCTCGGGGAACGGGAATCCGCAACTACTACTCTGTAAAACGGGCTCTTCTTCTGTCCCAGTCTCTTCAATCTGATCTTAACTGACATGCTCTTTCTCTCCTTAAATCAAAAAATGTTTGTAATATATTCTATAAAAGCCTGCGGCTTCTATATTCGCTTATTCATGCTGCGGGGGGAACGCCCTGCCTTTAAAACGGAAGCTTAAGCCCTTTGAACGGATTTCCTCCGGCAAGACCGCCGAGGCCGCCAAAGCCGCCTTTTCCCTTCCTGCCCATCATGCCGCCCATCTGCTTCATCATTTTCTGCATCTGTTCGAACTGCTTGATGATCCGGTTCACCTCGGAAATATCCGTGCCGGATCCCTTTGCGATGCGCTGCTTTCTCGAAGGGTTCATAAGCTTCGGATTCTGCCGCTCCGCCTTTGTCATGCTGAGAATGATCGCTTCCACGCGGTCCATCTGGCTCTCATCCAGCGCATCCGTGCTGATGCCGTTCATTCCGGGCATCATGCTCATGATCGCGGAAAGTCCGCCAAGCTTTTTCATCTGATGCATCTGATCAAGGAAGTCGTCGTAGTTGAACTCTCCCTTGCGAAGATTTCTGGCCGTTTCCTTCTGCTTTTCCAGGTTCATTTCGGACTGCGCCTTCTCGATCAGGGATAAGATATCTCCCATTCCGAGAATACGCGATGCCATACGGTCCGGATAAAACTCCTGAAGATCAGAAAGCTTTTCTCCCATGCCGGCATAGTAGATCGGTTTTTCTGTTACTGCACGGATGGAAAGGGCCGCACCGCCTCTTGTATCGCCGTCAAGCTTTGTGATGATGATGCCGTCGATCCCGACCTTTTCCGAGAACATGGTCGCTACATTGACTGCGTCCTGTCCGGTCATTGCATCCACTGTCAGCACCGTCACATCGACCGGAACCGAAGCCTTGATGTCCTCAAGCTCCTGCATCATATCCTCGTCGATGTGGAGACGTCCGGCGGTATCAAGAATCACGACATTAAAGGAATGGTCCTTCGCATAGGCGACCGCCTGCTTTGCGATCTCGGGAGGCTTTATATCAGCCCCCGGCGCAAACACCTCAAGTCCCAGCTTTTCACCGTTTACCTGAAGCTGCTTAATGGCAGCCGGGCGATAGATATCTCCCGCAACCAAAAGAACTTTTCTGCCCTTTGCCTTGAATTTGGCGCCGAGCTTCGCCGCAGTCGTCGTCTTTCCTGCACCCTGCAGACCTGCCATCATGATGATGGTAAGCTCGTCCGCAGGCTTAAGCTTAAGCTCCGCAGGCTCTCCGCCCATGAGCTTTACGAGCTCCTCGTTTACGATCTTGATCACCATCTGGGCGGGGGTCAGGCTCTGCATGACCTCCTCGCCGATCGCCCTTGCTTCCGTATCCTTTATGAACTTCTTGACGATCTTAAAGTTTACGTCCGCCTCCAGAAGCGCAAGCTTGACTTCCTTGAGCGCTGCCTTTACATCCTCCTCGGAAAGCTTTCCCTTGCCGCGGAGATTTTTAAAGATATTCTGCAGTTTTTCGGATAAATTCTCAAATGCCATAGATTATTTCGCTTCCTCTTCCTTTGCAAGCTTCTGCTCCAAAAGATGAAGCTTTGCTTCGTAGCCCTCGAGTATCTTATCACAACGGCGGATCAGATCGTGGACGCCCTGACGGCTGATTCCATACTGCTCTGCAAGCTCGGAAAGCGACATATCGTCGTTTACCAGCTCGCCGTACACTGACCTCTGATGCTCTGTCAGAAGATCCCCGTATAAATCAAATAACATGCCCTGACGTACAATTTTCTCCATAACATGCGCTATTATATAGGGAAAGTTCAGGGGTGTCAAGTAGTTTTTCTTTACACCACACAATTACTCTGCCATCCGGTTGATAAACTGCGGTCTGGTCTTTGAATACAGGATGCGCTGCGAGGAATACAGGCTTGTATATCCGGAGAACAGGAACGCCGCAGCGATCGCAAGGCTGTAGTAAGGCATCGCCTCCGGACTCAGCATTTCAAGCGCGATCAGAAGTGTCGAGACCGGACAGTTCGTGGCGCCGGCAAACAGACCCGCAAGCCCGCAGGCGGCGCAAAGGGACGGTGCGAATCCAACAAGATTTCCAAAGGTACATCCGAGCGCGGCCCCGACGCAGAAGACGGGAACGATCTCGCCGCCCTTAAATTTACCGCCGAGCGCGATCGCGGTAAAAATCATCTTTAAAAGGAACGCTTCATATACGATACTTCCCGCAAGCGAGCGTTCTATGATCGCCATGCTCGTCCCCTCATACAGATCGGTACCGGAAATGAGCGTCAGCACGATAAAGATAACAGAAGCCGCAAGAATGCGCACATAGGAATTGGGTGTATAACGGCTGTACAGCCGGTTTGCAAGATGCAGGAGCTTACAGAACACCTTCGAACACAGTCCGCATAAAAGTCCAAGCAGTATGATGAGCGCCGCGGAGCTGACTGAAAACGCGGGAATCTGTGTAACGGTAAAGCTTTCAAAGCTGATTCCGAAGGAAACAGATACATAATATCCAATAAAGGCTGAAAAAATACAGGGAACCAGTGCTGAAAAATGCATGATCCCGACGGAGATCACCTCGATCGGAAAGACAGCCGCTGCGACGGGCGTGCCAAAGACAGCCGCAAAAACAGCGCTCATTCCGGCCATGACCGCAACCTTCCGGTCTTTTTCATCCAGATTAAGGAGCTGTCCCACGAATCCTCCGAGGCCTCCGCCTATCTGAAGCGCCGCACCCTCTCTTCCCGTTGAAGCGCCCACAAGATGCGACAATACGGTCGAAATAAAAATAAGCGCGGGGATCTGCCTGTCTACCGGTTTATCTCCGGTAACCGCTTCCAGCACGAGATTGGTGCCGCGGTTTCCTCTCTCATGAAAACACTCGTGGAGAAAAACGATGAGAATGCCGGCTGCCGGCATGCAGAATAAAAGCCAGGGATGACTTATCCGCATCTGTGTCGCCCATTTGATCAGATTCACAAACGCCGCCCCGATCACACCGCCGCATAAGCCCGCGATCAACGCAAATACAGCCCATTTGAAAAAGAAGACGAGGTTGTCATAGAATTCCTCTCTGGACTGCCTGAGAGAAAGCCAAAAACCGGACTTTTCCATTATCCTAAACCCTCCTTAAAACGACGCATCATCTCATTTGTCAGGCTGTAGTCATCAGGCTGCAGCTCAATTTCCTCCCGGCGCTTCCATTCTGCAAGCTTCAGCTCCGAGGAATCCATGCAGATCTCCGTACTGCCGTCTGCTTCACAGTAAAACCCTGCCAGCAGATCATCTGCGATGCCCCAGGGCTGGGACTTGTAATAGCGGATGTTTTTTACCTTAAGGCCGGTCTCCTCCATCACTTCGCGCGCCACCGTTTCCTCGAGCGTCTCTCCGATCTCCGTAAATCCGGCAACCAGCGCATAGTGCGGAAAACCGGTGCGGTATTTTGTCAGAAGCAGCCTGTCCTCATGCGTAACACCGACGATCACCGCAGGATTGATGCGCGGATAAACGAGCTGTCCGCATGCCTGACAGCGGATCGCGCGCTCTTTTGCATCAGGCGCCGTAAGCGCTCCGCAGCGCCCGCAGTAACGGTTATTGCGATACCAGGCTGCAAGCTGCCGCCCCGTATAGAGTGCAAACATCAGATGCACCGGCACCGAGGCTTTCTCCCGGAGTGCTCTCAGGGAATGAATTTTGAAACCATGAAGATTTGGAATATTCTCATTTCTGAACAGAAAATAGCCGGTCCGGTCCATGGAAAAAAGATAAAGAAAGTCATCTCCGGCGGTCGTAACTCCGGAATCCGTTATTTCCTGAAGGCGTGGAAGTAAGAAGGCATCTTCCGTCTTTCCGGTATCAGCCCCTTCCTTTTCAGTACCCTCTGCATCCGTTTCCAAAGGCAGTTTGCAGAGTATGCCTTCCTCCGTGAAACATAAAATGATGCTGTCCGCATTTGGAACAGCATCCGGATCATAATGATTATTCAGTTTGTGCGGAAAAATATCCTGTATCATGATGTCTCCCTAGTCGAACAGCGCCTTTACAAAGCTTTCCGGATCAAATTTCTGCAGATCCTCCGCCTTCTCTCCCACACCGATATATTTAACCGGAATAGAAAGCTCTGACGAGATCGCTACCGCGATGCCGCCCTTTGCAGTGCCGTCCATCTTCGTAAGAATAATTCCGGTCGCATCCGTCACATTCAGGAATTCCTTCGCCTGGATGAGTGCGTTCTGTCCGGTCGTGCCGTCAAGCACAAGCAGGATCTCACGGTGCACGCCGGGAAGCTCGCGCTCGATGATGCGGTTGATCTTTCCAAGCTCGTCCATCAGATTTTTCTTGTTATGAAGCCGCCCCGCGGTATCACAGATCAGAATATCCGCATTGCGCTTTTTGAATGCGGCGATCGCATCATATACAACGGATGCAGGATCCGATCCCTCATGCTGGCTGATGATATCAACGTCGCTGCGCTTTGCCCACTCCTCAAGCTGCTCGATCGCGGCTGCGCGGAAGGTATCGGCAGCGCAGAGCAGCACCTTTTTACCGGAAGCCTTCAGATTTGAAGCGAGCTTTCCAATCGATGTCGTCTTTCCGACGCCGTTTACGCCGATCACAAGAACGACAGATTTTTCATTTTCAAAGGAATACGCATCCTCAGCCGGCTTCATCTGCTCAGCGATGCTCTCGATCAAAAGGCTTCTGCAGGCCTGCGGCTCCTTAATGTGCTGTTCATGGATCTTATTTCTGAGCTCCTGCAGAACCTTCTGCGTTGTGGGAACACCCATATCCGCCATAACAAGCTGTTCTTCAAGCTCCTCGAAAAAATCATCATCAACCTGGGAATAATCCCCGAATACGCTGTCAAGACCATTTACGAGGTTGTCTCTGGTCTTGGTGAGTCCTTCCTTTAAGCGTTCAAAAAAACCAGCCATAGTTTCTCTCTGTTAAACTCCTTCTGCTCAAAATGATGTGTTTATTATATCCGCATTTTCATGCCGTGTCATCAGAATTTCGAGAAAAAGCTCAGCTAAGCGTCTTTTCATTTTCCGTAAAGAGCTTGTCATTGATCTCACCAAGCGGCGTATGGTGAATGATTCCATGGCAGATCACGGCTTCCCGTTTGATCCTTGGATACAGCTGTACATACGCTGCTTCCTTCAGAAGCTTTTGTGTCTCATCAAGCGTAAGCCCCATCCCCACGCACAGGCAGAGGAGCTTATCCCTCGAAGGATTCCGTCTGCCGGAAAAGAGCTGGTGCAGATATACCTCACTCATGCCCGCGCGCCGTGCAAGTTCCGCTTTTGAAATGTTCTGGCGCTCATAAAGCTCTGCCAGCAGATCCGTAATGCTGCGCTCTGAAAAATAACGCTCATTGTTTTTGATATAGGAATCGATGTCCGCCTCCGTCATAAGCTCCTGTTTCAGATTGTTGGTGTCTTTTCCGTCAAATATTCTCATGCCTTTTCACCCTGCTTTCCTGCTGTCGTTTACTTATAAAAATATTTTACAGAACATCCCTGCCGCATACAATATGCTCGCTGCATAGTGTTTTGTGTTTCAGAGGCAGATTATCAAAAAAATCAGACGACAGCAGCCGTTCAAAGGCTCTTATCCCTTTACTTTAGCGGAAAAAGGCCTTAAAATAACCGATGAATACGTCGCGGTGAGGGGTGATCTTCATTTATTATACATGGCTGAAAGAAGCGCTTCAAACAGAATTTGAGCCGATACGGCTGATGAAAAAAAGTGACCGGGGAACCGTGGAGCTGATAAAGCACCGCGCCTCGGAGAAAAAATTTGTTCTGCGCTCTTTTTGCGGAAACGCGGAAGTCTGCCGCAGGCTTTTGAACTGCACCTGCAGAAATCTTCCCGAGATCTACGAGGTAGCGGCGGATGGAGATCAGAATCTCGTTCTCGAGGAATATATCCGCGGCGACAATATGGGGGATATGCTGAAAGGCGCTTTGTTTACGCAGGAGGAGACCCGTCAGATCGTAAGAGGCTTGTGCAGCGGACTGTGGGGCCTGCACCAGGCCGGCGCCGTACACCGCGATGTGAAGCCGGAAAATATCATTTTGCGCGGCTCCGATGCCGTACTTATTGATTTTGACGCTGCCAGACTGCATAAACCGGACTGCGGCGGCGATACACAGATTCTCGGGACCACCGGCTATGCCGCTCCGGAGCAGTACGGCCTCTCCCAGTCTGATGCCCGTTCTGATATCTACGCGCTCGGGATCGTTATCAACGTCATGCTTACCGGAGAACACCCGTCACGAAGGCTTGCCGACGGCCGGTTTGGCCGCATTGTCACCCGCTGTACGCAGGTCAATCCGGCAAAGCGCTATAAAACCGTACTTCATCTTCTGGACGAACTCTGATCTTCAGGCTGAATTCTGCATAAATCCGAATGAATTCAAAATGAGCTCTGAAAAGACCGAAATCAAAAACTAGTTTAAGGAGTTTTATATGGACCATAAATGTCCGCACTGCGGCAATCCGCTTCCAAAGGAAGCATCCTTCTGCCCGCATTGTGCCAAACCAGTCTCTTCACGCAGCGAGCTTAAACCGCCGAAGCGCATTCCGGTCAAAATCCGCCGCGCCCTGCTCTTCTGCCTTCTTATTTTGCTCGCCGGCATCTGTATTTACATTTACACGCGCCCGAAAACCTATGATTCCATGAGCGAAGTCACCTATACCGACAGCGATGGAACCTATCAGGTCATCATGAATGTAAGCAATGACCGTTATCAGGTCATGAGCGAAACCCGTCAATCCTATGGGGATGAGGAACGCTACCGGTTTCCGGTGCGGCTCTATATCAATCATAAGGATACCGGCGCGGATGCATCCGGCATCTTTATGAAGAAGGTAAAGCGCTCAAGTGTCCGCATCGATCAGCCGGAAAGCGAAACACCGATCAACTGCAGCGATCCATTGCAGAATGACGGCTATCCTGAGGCGGCACAGATCAGTCTGATCGATTTTTTCCGTCAAAGTCCTGAACAGTCGCAGATCATCTGGACTCTCGAGATGGAAAACGGAGATATTATCCGGCTTCGCATGAATTTTTACATCACCTTCCGTCCAATTTTCAATTACAGCTCTGAAAACGCGGATCTGTCTGATGCCGCCGCACTTCAGGCGTTTATTGACAAGCTGGCGGAAGAACGTGATATCGACGATATCGTAAACATCTATCTTCCGCCTGTTACCTATACGGATACGATCGTCATCCATGACCGGCCGTTTAATTTCTATGGTCTTGAAAAAGACGGGCAGCGTCCTGTCTTCACCGCAGGCATTCAGATGCGTCCGTTTTATAAACGAACCTGGATCACCTATTTCAATGACATTGATTTCATCGGAGACGGCAGCGGAATTGGACTTTCCGTTTCCAACCGGGCATGGGCAAAGGGCTGCCGCTTCCTGAACCTGAAAACAGGCATCCTTGCATTCGGCACCGGAGCAACCTGGGTCAACGCAACGAACTGTGTATTTGAAAATAACATAACCGGTCTTCACTTTAATGCGGTAGACGGTTCTCCGAGCGATGAGCGTTTTACGGAAAATGAATTTACAAACAATGAAACTGCAGTCCTTCTGGAGAATGTCCCCACGGATGTCCGCCTTGATTTCAGCGACAGTGTCTTTACTCACAATTTAACGGATATTGATAACCGCTGTGAGCAGCCCATTGATACTGCAAATGCTGTTTTTCAGTAATCGGAAACGAAAACAATCCCCGTCCATCAGAGCTTGCCTGATGAGCGGGGGTATTTGTTATGAATTAGTTTTTCGTTTTATTCTGCTGTGTGAACCTGATATTTTTATTAAACCGGCGCATATCCGGAAAGCCACGACTTTCCAACTTCAATCTGACGGCGCACTTCGACCGGCGCGGTGCCGCCAAAGGATACCCTTGCATCCACACAGGCTTTCATGCTGATGTCTCCGAGAAGTTCCTTTGTCAGACGCGGATCAATCGCCTGCAGGTCTTCTTCGGTGAGATCTTCAAAATCGCATCCCTTATTTTCGCATGCCTTTACCATGTGTCCGACAATGGAATGCGCCTCCCGGAACGGAATGCCCTGCTTTGCAAAGTGCTCTGCAATGTCCGTTGCGTTTAAAAATCCGTTTTTAAGCTGATGCTCGATCATATCCGTGCGGAATTCCGTCTTTTCCAGCATTTTTGCGAAGATACGGATACTGGTCTTCCAGGTATCAATAGCATCGAAAAGACTTTCCTTGTCTTCCTGGAAGTCCTTATTATAAGCGAGCGGGGTTCCCTTCATCACGGTCAAAAGCTGCATCAGATCGCCGTAAATCCTGCCGACCTTTCCGCGCAGAAGCTCCGCCATATCCGGATTTTTCTTCTGGGGCATGATGCTGCTTCCGGTGCAGAAGCTGTCATCGATCGCAATATAGGAGAACTCCGAAGAATTCCACCAGGTAAACTCTTCCGCCCAGCGGGAAAGATGCATCATGGAAATGGCTGCGTCACTTAAAAATTCAATGCTGTAATCGCGGTCACTCACACTGTCCATCGCATTTTCAGTAGGTGCAGAAAAACCGAGAAGCAAAGCCGTCTTCTGCCTGTCGATCGGAAGCGTCGTTCCGGCAAGGGCACAGGCACCAAGTGGGCAGAGGTTCAGTCGTTCATAGGTATCGGTAAGACGCTCGATATCCCTTTTAAACATCTGAAAATAAGCCATGAACACAAAGCCAAGCGTGATCGGCTGTGCGTGCTGCAGATGTGTAAAGCCGATCGCGATCTGATCCGCATACTTCGAAGCCTTCTCAAGGATAACGGATTCAAGCGCACAAAGGCTGTCCCGGATCTCCAGAAGTTCCTTTCTAAGATAAAGCCTTCCGTCCACCTGGCACTGATCATTGCGGCTTCTCGCCGTGTGCAGCTTTTTACCTGCATCTCCAATACGCTCGATCAGGCGGCTCTCAATTCCCATGTGGATATCCTCATCCTCCACGGTAAACTGAATCTTTCCTTCCGAAATGTCTTTTCTGATCGCCTCAAGCCCATCTATGATCGCATCCTTTTCGGTCTCGGACACAATTCCCTGTGCACTAAGCATGGTTACATGCGCGATGCTTCCATCAATATCCTCATTGTACATCCGTTTGTCAAATCCGATCGACGCATTGAATTCCTTTACAATGTCATCCATATCCTTTTCAAAACGTCCGCCCCACAAACTTGCCATAATTCTATCCATCCTTTCTGAGACTTATTTTTATTCATTTTTCTGTATATTGTCAAGCATTTTATGCAAAATAATCCAATTTTATGTAAAAAAATACAGTTCCCGTACATTTCCAGAGGAAAATACGGGAACTGCCGCAATGCCTGGCTTTATGCTTCAGGACGTTTTTGTAATCCGCACTGAAAAACGGGCTGGAAAAATCCGGTAATTCGTTTAGCAGTTAATAGTTGATTCCGGTGATGCCCATCGTGCCGTCCTCACCGAGCCCAAGCGTGATATTCGGCTTGCCGGAAGGATCGCCGATCACAAAGCCGGCCTCAGAAACCTCGATGGAGGCAATATCAGCGTTTTCAACTGCCGCAACAAGCTCGTCCGTAAAGATCTTATCGGCTCCGATGTCGGAAAGCTGTGCCTCGTCGTTTACGGTCACACCGCCGTCAACACCGATGTAGGACGGATAGGTCATGAGCTCCGCAAGCTCCTCAAGACTTTTATCCTTTACTGCGATCTGAACCGACTCGCCAAATCCCTGATACAAAGCCTTAAGCTCTACACCCGTGAGTTCATCTCCTGTCGCGCTGCTTTCGTCAGAATTGATCTCGATCGCGTCAGTGGACGCTTCCGTAGCAGCCTCTTTGGAAGTCTCTTCTGTCTCTGCTGCGGATACCGTGGTTTCATCCGCTCCAATCTCTTCCGCGGTCGTTTCCGCCGCTGCAGAGCTTTCCTGTGCGCCCTGTCCGGAACATGCCGTTACCGCAAGTCCTGCCGCAAGAACGACTGCTGCTGTAAATGCTCTTTTCTTCATAAAAATCTCCTCCCGATCGCTCCGGATTGCCGGAGCGTAAATGATCCTGTCGCCGAACTCACACGGCTTATCTCAGGACGAGGCTATTCTAACAAAACGGGAAAGGAAATAACAGGGCTTTAAAAAAGGTTTAATGTAACCGTAAGGGAAGTGTCTGAATTATGAAGAATAGTGAATAGTGAATAGTGAATAATGCAGGCTCAAACCGAACCCTCCTGCAGGCCGGCACGGATACCGGCGGGTTTTCTCAAACCCGGAACCTTCCAGAAAATCATATGATATATGCTCTTGTCTTAAACCATAACAAATAACCGGAGAAAAACGGATAACGATAACAATCAACCTTAAACCACGTTCATCCTGTTAAAAGTTTGGAATGGTTCCGTGAATGACGGAAAGCACATACGACAAATAAACCATTCATCGTATGTGCCGATTAAGTAAAACAGTATTTAAATTTCCAGATCGATCTCAAAGCGTTCCGTCGTGTTCACACGGTCGAGTGCCATCTGGGCCTTCGCAAGCCTGTCTGACACCGCCTCAAACGCCTTTTTTGCATCCGCGATCTCATAGTTCGTATATCTGTAGTCGATGACCGGTGAGGAGCCGCCGCGGAAACCGCCCATGGCAGTTTCCCGGACCTTCGGAAGCGTTCCCGCCATCCCGTCAAGCTTTGCCTTCTCTCTGTTAAGCTGAGGGATCAGGATCAAAATCTGGTCGATCGTCATATCAAAGCCCGGGACCACCTGTGAGCAGTTAAACACATTGATGGCATGCTTTACCCTGCGGATCTTCTCCTGAAGCTCTGCGATCCGATCCTGGACCGTCTCAAAATCATACTCCGGTCTTACACTTTCGATGTCCTCGCCGAGTGCCGCGTTAAATGAAGATGACATCGATTCCATTCTCTGGATATCGCCAAGTTCCTCGTTCAGCTTCTGAAGAAGCTTTGCCGCTTCCGATGATGTATACTGCATAATAACTCCTTTTCATACTTAAAAACCAAAATTACTTTAAAGGAATTATATCGAACTCAGATGCGTTTCACAAGGCTTTCTTTCTGGCAACTACCACAAGACGATCGTTTGTCGTGCTGCTCGCGCAGGTCTCAAGCGTGATCAGCTTGTCTCCGTATTCCGCAGTTACACCGGTATCATAGAGTGAGTTCGCCTTTGCATTTTCAACGTAATAATTAAACTGTGCTTTATTCAGCTTTCCGACATACTGATACCACTTAAATACATTCGTATCTTCCGCGGCATAGACCGGTGCGATAAAGACTGCCATAACCTCGTACTGTCCGTCCGCATCATAGATCGTCTTAAAATCGATTGTCGGATGCTTTTCACGGAATTCCGGATAGAGATAATTCCAGATCCATCCAAACTGCAGATCGCCATTCATGTTGTGACCGTGGATCAGGGTATTGTCGCCGCCGATCTCTGTAGCCTCGCCCATAAACGGTACGCCGACGTTGCTGCTCTGCTTGTTAAAATCATGATGCAGGTAGTATTCCCAGCTATAGGCGGAGTACATAACGGGATAACCGCTGCCTGTACCCGGTACGGTAAGCCAGCCGCCGAGGTCCGGATTCTGTGTGTATTTTGCCTGCAGCGCTTCAATAACGCTAAGGCTCTTATTCTCCAGAGGCTGTGCTCCGCTGTCAGAAGCGTCCTGTATCTCTTCTGCCGGACCTGCCACGCCCATGATCGGCAGGGAGTTGATCTCCGGATGCGGAGAACTGCTTGATTCAGCTGTCTCGCCTTCCGGAATTAGTGGATCCTTCGTTTCCGGATGATAAGGTTTTCCCGGCACTACGCCGCCGCCACCGCCACCGCCGGAGGAGCCGCCGCTCGTTCTGTGGTTATTGAAGGTTTCGATGGCCGTCTCACCGGAAACCACGCTGCCTTCTGCAGTATCTGTTTTTGTACCATTAACGGTTACCGTATATCCCATACGAACCCCGTCGGTTTCCTGTACTTTGTATGACGTTCCCTCAGGAAGCCCGGTAACGGCTGCCTGCTCCCCTGCCTTCAGCGTGAAGCTTCCTTCGCCGTCTGTAAACGTAACATCTCCAAAGCTTCCCGAAAGGGGCGTTCCTGCTTCCTCCGCTTCAATGCGGAAGGTAAATGCATAATTTCTGTTCGCATTGTTGCCGCTGACTGTTTTCTTTACGATAAGATCGCCTGTTTTCTTCTCATTTTCTCTTTCCAGAACAGGGGTTTTTACCTGATTGACCGGAACCTTGTCTGCTTCAAAAACGGCGTCTCCTTCATTTGTATCAAAGCTTCCATCCGGATAGCTTCCGTCACTGTTCGGATTTAATTTTTCCTGGAATGTAAGGATATATTCCTTAAACGGTTCCGTACTCTGATGAAACGTCCAGGTAATGGTCGTAAGTCCCGCCGCATTCGTTCCAAGGGTAACAGTTCCGCCTGTAACGTTAATGCTTGTCTCATCGAGCTCAAACGCAGGATCTACTACGTCTGTCAGCTGGAAATTCGTATAAGCGTACTCGATTGCATCGTTGATTGCATGGCTGAAGCCATCCAGGTCTGTCGATGAGAAGATATTGCCCTCATCTGCCGTCAGTTTCAGCATATTTGCCTGTGAAGATTCCAACTCATCTTCAGGAACCTGCTGCAGGACCGCAAACAGTTTCGCGCCGTCTGCGCGGATCGCTTCTGCCTGCTCTGTGCCATAGTATTCGGGCGGAATATTTTCAACCTTGCCATCATAGTACGGCTGCCCGTCAGATATGAAGATAACGGTCGTATTGCGTCCTGCTGCGCGGTTTTGTTTTACAAGCTCAGATGCCTTCTCTAAACCTACACTATAGTTGGTGTTAGAATAATAATTGACGATATCATTCCAGATGTACGTCTCTGCCTTCGCCTCATCCCCTTTTACAAAGAAATCGGAAACAGAGGATTCTTCCTCGCCGAAGGTCGCGAATGCAACACGGGTATCCAGCTCACTTGTATCAGACAGCAGTTTCTCCGTCACATCCATCATCTTCGACTGCATGTTGTAGAAATTCGAATTCATAGCATCGTTGCTGCCAATGCCTGACATGGAATTTGAGCAGTCCGCGACAAAGATGAAATCCATCTGCCGGTTCAGTGTGTAATATGCTTTGATCTGTACATCGGCAACCGTCTTTTCCGCATCACTCCACCTTGCTTCCTTGGTAAGCTGCGTACTGCCGGTCTTATCCGTGCTGTTCTTGATTCCGGTACGGTAGGATGTCCACCCATCCGGAGAAATCGCATCAACCTCTGTCTCGGGATTGATAAGACCAAACTTACCCGACAAGATTGCTTTCACACGATTATAGATCGGATGAACGGATGGATCTTTAGAATCTGTTACTTTGACAAACGAATCACTGTATCCCAGTCTGGTTGTGTCAGAAATGTCGATTGTCTTAAGGTTTTTAGATCCAGTAAATGCATGTGCGCCGATGTACTGACAGTCTCCCTCTATTATAACGTTTTCGAGCAATGGGAAATTTTCAAAAGCGTAATTCCCAATATATCCTATGTTCTTGAGAGTAATTGTAGTAACATAGTTTTTGTCCGAATCATACGTTTTAAACATATTGTCTTCAATACTCTTTATGTTCTCAATTGAAAGCTTGTTCAGCTTTCGAGACCCGGCAAAAGCATTTTTCCCAATTTGTGCAACATTTGACAGGGTAACATCACTTGCCTCCACACAGTAAAAAGCATCGTCTCCAATTTCAGGAATATCCTGTAGCATGATCTCTGAAATATGTGACATATAAAATGCAGAATCGCCAATCACACAATTTTTTAACTCCAACTTAGTAATTGGACGGTTTTCGTTTCCAGTATTATTAAATGCCATCTTACCGATCTTTTTACAAGACTCGATTTCGAGAACATTTATTTTGGTCAATTCTTTAAATGCAGAATCTCCAATGCTCTCACAGCTTCCAATTTTAACGGTTTCCAAGTTTTCACATGGCTTACTCGTATTTGTATCATAAATATATGCACTGAAAGCTTCATTTCCTATGCTTCCACACTCATTAATCTCTATAGTTTTTAACCCGGTCATACCCAAAAAAGCTCGATTTTCTATGTTTCCAGCTTTCTGAATAATGAGTTTCTCTATGGATGGTGTACTTTTAAAAGCACCGCTTTTAATATCGCCGCAATTTAAGGTAAGGTCTTTCAGCGCAGTTGAAGAAAATACGGAACTCCCAATATTACCGCACTGGGAAATTTCTGCGTTCTCAAGTGCATTACAGTTTGAAAAGGCACTGTTTCCAATATCACCGCAATCATTAATCTTTAAGGTTTCCAGGCCTCGAAATCCGCTAAATGCGCCGTTTCCTATTGACCCACATTCGTTTATTATTATTGAAGTAACTGTCCTATTTCCGGATGCAGCCATCTTTCCCAAAATATCTCCACAGCGTTCAATTTCTATCGTTTCCGGAGATAAAAGATTGAAGAAATTTTCATTTATATTGCCACAGCGTTCAATTATAATTGTTTTTGCTTTTCTCTGGGAATTTAAAGTATATTTCGGTAGTTCTTCATCCCCAACATTAATAACTACTTTTACCGCCTGATCTGACCCGTCTGGCCATGGATTTTTACCATTCATGGAAAACGTCATTCCCTCTACAGAATGTATCGTAAGCGTTTTCGTATCCGCATCATATTCCGCGTTTTCCGCTGCCGCCGCGACCGCCTTCAGCGCATAAACAGAGAAATGTTCTGCATCAAAAGATAGTCCGGTTCGGCGACCTGCGTTCGCGGACGTATCAACCGATTTCACAAGCTCTTCAGCGTCATCGGCAATATGCAGAATTTCAACTGTTTCAGCGTTCTCTTTCAGCTCATCAATACGTGACCCGGTAAATTTCACCGTCACCTCTCCACGATCTTTCCAGCTGTCCCCAAGATCGTTGCCGTCTTCGTCATAGAGCTTAATATCAAAAGCCAGATCTATATCCTCATCTGTATTAAGCTCATAACGGTCAAGTTCATAGATTTCCGCCGTTGTTCCTTCCGGAAGCACTCCGCGTTTTGCAGAAAGCTTTACGGTCACTCCGTCAAATTCTTCCTCATGGGAAAATGCCGGGTAACGCTTCGGCACTGAGGATGTGGCATCACTTTCCTGCTCAGCTGTCTCTGCCGAAGAATCTGTGACATGTGTTCCTTCAGAAGCTGTTGCCTTGTTCTCTTCCCTGTTCTCCTGATCATGCTCCCGCTCTGCATCAGATACTGTGGAAGATACCGTTACATCAGTACCCCCCCCCGGGTATCCAAATGCATAAAGTGCTTCTGTGCACGGACTCAATGTCAGGAGGCACACGCACAATGCTGCCAGCATCCGATTACATTTCTGTTTGTGAATTCGTAGCTTTGTCATCTCTGTCCCTCCTAAAATATTTCGTATACAATATATTTCTGACATATCTAAAATGATGGACTTCGTGTCTGAGTGAACTGTATTTCAATTTTTATAGCGGCTTATATGCAAATTGACGAGACATTCACAGCACAACGCACCTTTTTAATGCAGACTGTATACATTTACTCTACTATATATCTTTTAAAAGTGATTTACAAGGAATTTATCAATTTAATCTGCCTTCTGGCTCCTTTTTTTATTAATTTACAGCAGATAACAAAAAAGAAGCCACGCAAATACATGGCTCCTTAAAAACTCGATAAATAATTTAATTCTCCAGCTGATCGCTCACAAGATCAACGGACACAAGTGCCGTGACGCCCTTTTCCTGCATGGTAACGCCGTACAGTCTGTCCGCCGCCTCCATGGTGCCGCGCCTGTGCGTAACCAGAATAAACTGCGTGTGCTCCGTCAGCTTATGCAGATACTGGGCAAAGCGCGATACGTTGGAATCGTCGAGTGCCGCCTCGATCTCATCAAGCAGACAGAACGGCGAAGGTTTCAGGTTCTGGATCGCAAACAGGAGGGCGATCGCGGTAAGGGCTTTTTCGCCTCCCGAAAGCTGCATCATGTTCTGAAGCTTCTTTCCGGGCGGCTGCGCGATAATGGCGATACCTGCCGAGAGCACGTCATCCCCTTCTTCCCGCACAAGCTCGATCGTACCCTGTCCGCCGCCGAACAAAAGCTTGAAAACTTCGTTGAACTGCTCTTTGATCTGTGCAAATTTCTCATTGAACTGCCGCTTCATGCCGGCATCAAGCTCTTCAATGATGGAAAGGATGGCCTGTTCTGATTTTACAAGGTCCTCATGCTGTCCCTTGAGGAACTCATGCCGCTCCGCTACTTCCTTATATTCCTCAAGCGCCTGAATATTCACAGGGCCGAGCGCCCTGATCGCATTTTTCGCAGCCTGCGCCTTTGACTTAAGCTCTGCTGTCGTTCCAAGGTCTTCGCGATACCATTCCTTCGCTGCGGAGGCCGTCAGTTCGTACTCGTTCCAGATGTACTCCGTCTGAGAATCAAACCGCTGCTGTTCCTTTTCTTTCTGGTTCTCGATACGCATGAGTTCTTTTTCGAGTTCCACCGTGCGGCGCGAAAGCTCCTCACGCTGCTCAAAGAATCCGCGTCTGTCTGATGACAGCGAATCCCGCTTTCCGCCAAGCGCCTCGATTTCTGCAGAGAGCTTCTCCGTTTCCGCACCGATACGCCCGATATGTGCCTTTAGCTCTTCGATCTGCACTCTTTGCTGCTCAATACCGGATACGGCATTTTTCCGCTCGGCCATCAGTCTGTCGCGCTCTTCCTCGTGCTGCAGAAGCTCGGTCTCAAGCCGGCCGATATTTTCGGCAATAAATTCGGTCTTCTGCGAAAGTCCGCTGTACTGCAGCTTCATATCGCTCATGATACCGAGCGTCAGGCTGTTCTTCTCGAGGCCGATCTCTCTCAGCTCTTCTTCAAAGGACCGGATTTCTTCCTCTGTTTCCGATATCTTTCCCTGGGTTTCAACGATTCGGACATTTAGCTTATCTACCTCGCGGAGCGCTTCGTCCATACGTTCTTTCAGCTCATCGATCTCACGCTGGCGCCCGATCAGGCTTGAACTGTTTTTATAGGTTCCGCCGGAAATGGATCCGCCAGGGCTTAAGAGCTCACCGTCGAGCGTAACGATTTTGAGACTGTGTTTGAACTTCCTTGCGATGGCGATCGCGTTATCCATACTGTCCACAACAAGACAGCGGCCAAGCAGATACTCGTTCAGTTCCCGGTACGTGTCCTTCGTCTCAGTGAGCGATGAAGCAAGTCCCACCGCGCCGCGTTCCGAAAGCGCGGCCTCATACTCCTTCTGTCCCCTTCCGCGGATCGCAGAAAGCGGCAGGAAGGTTGCGCGTCCAAAACGGTTTTTCTTAAGATGCTCGATCAGCACCTTTGCCGTCTCCTCCGAGTCGGTTACGATGTTCTGGATGCTTCCGCCGAGTGCTGTTTCCACAGCGACTTCATATTCTTTTTTGGTCTTGATCAGATCCGCGACGACGCCGTGAATGCCGCGCACACGGTCTCTGACCTCCATGACACGGCGGATGCTCTGGCCATAGCCTTCGTAGCGCTCCGCTATGTTTTTAAGGGATTCGCGTTTTGTCGCTGCGGTATGGTATGCCTGCTGGCGGTCATTTAAACTCCTGTTTAAATCCCGAAGCTCCTGCTTCCTGGCCTCAAGCTCCTCACGGGAGCGGGACAGCCATCCGCGAATGCGTGTCTCGCGGTCGGAAATACCGTTAAGCTCACTCTGCTTCGAACGGATTTCCCGCAGCCACTCAGGCTCTTCCGTCTCCTCGTCGTCCTCTGCTTCTGCGCCGTCTTTTTTTTCTGCAGTAGCTTCCTCAGAAAGTGCAGCCTGGAGCGCCTCGTCCGAAAGTCCCAGAAGCGTCTGAATGCGTTCTGAAAAGGTTTCCGTTTTTTCACGGAGCGCGTTTAGCTCTCCCGAAGCGACAGGCAGAAGCTCCGCTGATTCCTCCGCCTGCTTTTTCGCAACGAGGAGGAGCTGATTCGAGAGTGCCTTAAGCGAGCGAAGGTAGGACAGCGCAAGCTCCTTCTTTTCCGCGATAGAGGCGGAAAGCTGGCGAAGGCGCTCCGCAGACTGCCGCTCACTGCGCTCTTCCGCTTCGATCTGCGCATTTGCAAGACTGATCTGATTTTCGAGGTTATTGGTAAGAAGCCCTGCCTTCTGCAGCGCTTCCTTTTTTTCGCTTAATTCTGTTTCCAGTGAAAGAAGGGATTCGTCCAGCTTTTCATAATGTGATTTAAGCTTTTCCGCCTCTTCCTTTGCCGTTTCAAGATCGCCGGATACGGTTTTGCGCTTTTCTTCCGTCTCTTCCATGCGCATAAGCAGCGCCTCGGTTTCCCTTAAGAACAGATTGAGATCATAAAGCTTCTGCTCATCCCTAAGCCGCAAATACTCTCTGGCATTTTCCGACTGTCTGCGAAGCGGTTCCACGCGTCTGGATAATTCGCTCAGGATATCCGTAATGCGCGTAAGATCCGCGCGCTCCGCCTCAAGCTTTTTCTCCGCGATCTGACGGCGGCGTTTGAACTTGACAATACCAGCCGCTTCATCAAACAGGCCTCTTCTCTCTTCCGGACGGCCGTTTAAGATCGCGTCGATCTGTCCCTGTCCGATAATGGAATAACCCTCCCGGCCGATACCGGTATCGTAAAAGAGCTCCTGCACATCCTTAAGACGCACAGCCTGTCCGTTGATCATGTATTCCGATTCACCTGAACGGTACAGCCTGCGGGAAACCGTCACCTCGGTGTAGTCAACCGGAAGCACCTTATCACTGTTATCAAGCGTAATAGCCACATGGGCGAACCCCTGTGGCTTTCTTAACTGTGTGCCGGCGAAGATGACATCCTGCATGGATGCGCCTCTCAGGCTTTTTACCTTCTGTTCGCCGAGTACCCAGCGAACCGCGTCGGCTATATTTGATTTTCCCGAACCGTTCGGTCCTACAATACCCGTTACGCCCTGATGGAACTGGAGCACGGTCTTGTTTGCAAAGGACTTAAAGCCCTGAATTTCTATACTTTTTAAATACATAGGCTACTTTTTGACGCCAAGGATCCGAATGGCCTTGAGCGCCGCTTCCTGTTCGGCACTTTTTTTGGAATGTCCCGTTCCGCTCGTGATCAGCTTTTCATTGATGTAAAGCTCCGAGCAAAAGCTCTTCTTATGCTCCGGGCTGTCAAGTGAAAAGGTATTGTAGCGGAGCACCATTCCTTCGGCTTTCTGCGTATATTCCTGAAGCACGCTCTTTCCGTCGTTCAGGAGACTTAGCTCATCAATATCATCGATGATGTGTTCATAGATAAACCGCTTTGCCTCCTCATATCCGCCGTCAAGGAAAATGGCACCGATCAGGGCCTCAAACGTATCTGAAAGAATAGACGGCTTTTCTCTGCCTGCGGAAATATCCTCTCCCTTTCCGAGGTAGATAAAGTCACCCAGTCCGATATCCTTCGCACAGACCGTAAGCGCAGCCTCAAAAACAAGAGAGGAACGCATTCTGGTAAGCTCCCCCTCTTCCACCTGCGGATGCGTGCGGTAAAGGTAATCAGATACGATCATCTCAAGCACCGCATCCCCAAGAAACTCGAGGCGCTGGTTTGAGCGCTCTCTGCCCCAGCGCATCTCTCCCGAATAGGAGGGATGCGTAAGAGCCTGTTTCAGGAGATCTTTATCGCGGAAGCGGTATCCGACCGTATCCTCTAAAATATCCGTTTCTGTATTCATGTGGCTTACATTGCCTTTTTGATCTGTTCTACAGCATCTCCTACTGAAACGATTCCTTCGGCAGCTTCGGACGGAATCTCCACTCCGAATTCGTCTTCGATTCCCATCATGATCTGAGCGATGTCAAGTGAATCCGCGCCAAGATCATCCACAAAGGTGCTTTCCTCCGTGATCTCGTCTTCACCGATGTTGAGAATGTCTGCAATGATCGTGCGTAATTTTTCGAATTCCATACCTGTTTCCTCTCCTAATGAATGATAGTTTCTGATATTCTGCATTGTATAAAAAAAGCCGAATGAAATCAAGAGGCTTTTTTTATATAGACGAAATCAATTTTCATTAACTTCGAAAATTTTCTTATCCTTAAGAAGCGCTTCACTGATCTTATCATTGATTCCGAGCTTTACAAAGCTCTCACACTGCAGGAGCGCGTTGGATATTTCAACGTGCGTCGCGTTTCCGTGGCACTTCATCACGAGACCCTTAAGTCCAAGAAGCGGAGCTCCGCCGTTATCCTCGGTGCCAAAGCGTCTCAAGGTCTTTTTCAGTGCCGGTTTGATGAGCAGCGCGCCGATCTTTGTCCTGAGATCCGTCATGAGACCTTTCCTGACAGCGCTGATCAGGGTGCTTCCGACACCCTCATAGAGCTTCAGGATAACATTGCCGGTAAAAGCGTCTGCCACGACGACATCCGCACCGTGATGCGGGATCTCCCGTGACTCGATATAGCCCTGATAATTAAGCTCCGGAAGCGCCTCAATGAGCGGCTTTGTCTCTTTTATGAGGTTGTTTCCCTTCTCTTCCTCAAGCCCGATATTTACAAGCTTTACGGACGGATTACTGATGCCGCAGACCTCGGACATATAGATCTGTCCCATACGGGCAAACTGCAGAAGCCACTGCGGCTTTGCATCCACGTTCGCACCGCAGTCAAGGAGCAGGGACGGTGTCGTCTCCGTCGGAATGAGGGTGGCAAGCGGCGTGCGGTCCACGCCCTTTATCCGGCCGATCTTAAGCTGGCCGCCTGCAAGAACGGCGCCCGAAGAGCCTGCGGACAGAAATGCATCCGCTTCTCCTGTTTTCAGGAGCATAAGCCCCCGCACGATGGAGGAATCCTTCTTTTTCTGGATCGCTGCGACAGGTGATTCATCAAGCGTAATAACTTCCGGCGCATCCTCGATCCGAAGCCTGCTTTTATCGAAGGTATACTGCTTTAACTCATTTTCGATCCGTTCCTTCGGACCTGTCAGGATCACGGAAAGCTCCGCGCTCTTAGAAAGCGCCTCCACGGCACCCTTTACGATCTCCTGGGGGCTGTTGTCGCCGCCCATTGCATCCAATGCGACCTTAATCATATTCCGCTCCTTTTTTTCTTACGCAAAAGGCTCTCCGGGATATCCCAAGAGAGCCTTACTATTATGCGGGTTAATTCATATACATAATTCCCTGAGATCAGTCTTAGTCTTCTACCTTGATGATCTCGCGCTTGTTGTAGGAACCGCAACTCTTGCAAACTCTGTGAGGCATAACCAATGCTCCGCACTTACTGCACTTTACAAGATTCGGTGCGCTCATCTTCCAGTTTGCTCTTCTGGAATCACGTCTTGCTCTGGATGACCTGTTCTTAGGACAGATTGACATGTCTACACCTCCTTTTGGCTGAATTTATAGCATGAGCTTCGCCGTAAGAGGCGTCATCTCTCTGCCTGTCTATCTGATGGCGGGAATCCATATGGAAACTCCGTCAATTCGCAACATGCAATATTATACTCACAAGATATTGTGCTGTCAAGTATTTTTTATTGTCAGCTTTTGCCTGTAAACAGACTGATGCGGCGTTTTTGCCGCACCAGCCGAAAATATGCATCCTGTATTGCGTCCGGTATCTTATTTTGTTACCAGAGCCTGTGTATCCATAGCGATCTTGAGCTCTTCGTTTGTCGGGAGCAGAAGAACCTTGACCTTGGAATCATCAGCGGAAATAACCGCCTCCTGTCCTCTTACATCGTTTCTGGCATCATCGATCTTAACGCCGAGATATCCAAGATACTCGTCGCAGATAAGCTTTCTTGCGTGCTTGTCGTTCTCGCCCACACCTGCAGTGAAGCAGATGCAGTCAACGCCGTTCATCGCTGCCGTGTAAGCGCCGATGTACTTTGCTACTCTGTAACGGAATGCCTCGAGTGCTACCTCTGCCTTTTCGTTGCCTTCGTTCGCTGCAGCCTCTACATCACGGAAATCAGAAGAAATGCCGCCGCTCATGCCGAGAATACCGGACTTCTTGTTGAGCATGTTGAGCACTTCGTTGACATCCTTGCCCTCATGAGTGCAGATATACTGAACGACTGCCGGATCAACGTCACCGGAACGGGTTCCCATGATCAGTCCCTCAAGAGGCGTAAGGCCCATGGAGGTATCAACGCAGACACCGCCGATGGATGCGGAAATGGATGCACCGTTTCCGAGGTGGCATACGATAACCTTTGCGGTCTTCGGATCAAGACCTGCAAACTCGATCGCGCGATGGGATACATAATCGTGAGAGGTGCCGTGGAAACCATAGCGGCGCAGGCTGTACTTCTCAAGATACTCGATCGGAATCGCATAGGTATAAGCCTTCGGCTCCATACCCATACCGAAAGAGGTATCGAATACTGCTACGTTCGGCTTGCCCGGCATAGCTGCCTCTGCAGCCTCAATGCCCATAAGGTTTGCCGGGTTGTGAAGCGGTCCGAGATCGAAATACTCTCTGATCGTCTCCTTAACCTCTTCGGTAACCACGATGGACTTGTTAAACTTCATACCGCCGTGAAGTACGCGGTGTCCGATTGCATCGATCTCGTCTACAGACTTAAGAACGCCATGCTCAGCATCCGTAAGCGCGTCCATAACCATGCGGACAGCCTTCGTATGATCCGGCATGGACTCTTCTACTACATAGTCGTCCTTACCCGGAACCTTATGCGTAAGCTTGGAGCCCTCGATGCCGATACGCTCGCAAAGGCCCTTGCACATAACGTCCTTCGTGCTCATGTCGATGATCTGGTACTTCAGAGATGAACTACCACAGTTCAGAACTAAAATCTTCATTGGAATCTTTCCCCTTTTTTTATATTAAACCTAATTGGCTTCTACCAGTTTGGTTTTTACACTTTTTTATCCGCGGCATGCGCCCGCGGAACATTTCTTACGAACGGTTACCGTGATCAGAACTTTTCAAATCTGTCCACGTTAACGACAAAGATCGTCGCGCCGCCTACCTCTACATTCATCGGCATCGTCGCATAGTTTACCATGCTCGTACCGGAAATATACGGCATATTGACCGTAATATTCTGCCGGTGCCCGCATTCCCTGCGGATCAGCTCGATCGCCGGTTCCACCCGGTCATCATCCGTACCGATCATGAGCGTTACATTGCCCTTCCTTAAGAAACCGCCGGTCGTGGCAAGCTTGGTCACACTGTATTTTTCACGGTTCAGCGCGGAAACCACATCATCCTCGTTATCGTTTCTGATAATCGCATAAATCAGTTTCATATGCGTACCTCCTTTGGCTGTTGCCTATATAATGAATGATAGCATAAAAAGCAACAAAAATCTACTTTACCGAGGTATAAAATTATGTTAAAGTTCACTCATGCAAACGAAAAAACAAAAAGTCGTCGGCATCATCGCCGAATTCAATCCCTTCCACAACGGGCACAGACGCCTGATCGATTATGCAAGGGAAGCGCTTCACGCAGATCACGTAATAATCGCGATGAGCGGCAATTTTGTACAGCGCGGCGAGCCGGCAGTCACGGACAAATTCACACGTACCAGAATGGCAGTTGCCTCGGGGGCGGATCTCGTATTTGAGCTCCCCGCGGCTTTTTCGTGTGCCGCCGCGGGGGACTTTGCCCGCGCGGGCGTATCGCTTCTCGAAAAGACAGGCGTTACTGACACGCTCCTTTTTGGCACGGAAGGATCTGTATCTCTTCCGTTTCTGAGAGAGGCCTCAAAACACATCTCCATGGAAAGTCCTGAATTTTCCGCCATTTTAAGCCGGGAGCTGAAAGGCGGAAAAACGTATCCGAAGGCGAGGGAAGCAGCGCTTTCTGCCGTACTTTCCGGAAATGAGGAGCTTGCAGCGCTTTCCTCTCCGAATAATATCCTCGCGCTCGAATACCTCGCGGCACTTTCCGAGCGGAGCTCCGTGATCAAAGCAGAGACACTTGCGAGAAGCGGAGACGGCTATCATGCACCGGTTCCGGAAGACGCTTCCTTTACCTCTGCGACCGCGCTTCGCGGTATTCTGCAGGAAAGGAGCCTGTCCGCACTTACTCCTTATGTGCCGCAGAATCTTCTGCCGCAGTATGAACATCTGATTACCGGAGAAACGTCTCTTTACCCTGCCCGGCAGGACGTCCTCGGAGCCGCCCTTTCTTACGTGCTTCTCAATCAGCGCAGTCAGGGCTTTTCCCGCTTTTCCGATGTTTCTGAGGAACTTGCGAACAGAATCTCGCGCAGTGCGGATGAGCTTCTGGGCTTCCAGGACAGAATCAGGAGGCTATGGACGAAGCAGTATACCAGAAGCCGGATCTCCCGCGCTCTGCTTCATATCTACCTTGGAATCACAAAGGAAATGTGCGCGGAATTAAAGGCAAAGGACTATGTGCCCTGGCTTCGGCTTCTCGGATTTTCAGAAAACGGCAGAGCACTTCTTCCGCTTTTAAAAGAAGCGGCAAAGGTTCCCGTGCTTACAAATGCGGCAGCTGCAAGGGACGTGCTGTCTGAAGAGATCCGGATTTCAAACCTTTACTATTCTCTGCTTGTTGCAAACGGAAAGCCGGTCCCCAATGAATACGAACGTCAGATCGTCAGTCCGTTTACACCATAGAACCGGCCGCATATACGAAAAGATAGCAATTATAATTCAAACACCTCGGAAGGTCTGTCCGGAGGAGCCACGCTGATATGCGGAAGCTCCTCTTTTTTTGCGTGAAGCAGGCTGCAGAGCTCTCCCGTCACGGTCTCAAACGCCGCTTCCGGCGTATTATTTTCCTTTGAAAGATGACCGAGCAGCACATACTTAAGCCCCGGATGCATGATCTCCGAAAGGAGCTGCCCGCAGCTCACATTTGAGAGGTGTCCTTCTCTGGACATGATTCTTCTTTTCAGGCGCAGCGGGTATGGTCCGTTCGCGAGCATGCCCCTGTCATGATTGGCTTCGATCAGGAGCGCGTCCAGTCCCATCAGGTGGTCTCTGATCTCATCATCAAAATATCCCATATCCGTCGCGACTGCCGCGTGCACGGTATGACAGCCGTCGTCTCCCATCTCCTCCGTAAACAGGGACAATGCCTCTGCCGCGTCGATCCGGTAGGCAAAGGGCTGTGCCGCGTCATGCGAAATGCGAAACGGGGTGATCTGCATCCCCCTTATGTGAACCGGCCGGTCAGCCTGAAGCTCATACATAAGAGACTTTCCGGCAAAACTGAAGTATTCATCCTTAAGTGCAGCAGATAACGCCGAAAGCGTACCGGCAGAGGCAAATACAGGTATGCCGTATGCCGACATCAGCCGCTTCAGACCTTTAATATGGTCCGTATGCTCGTGTGTCAGAAAAACCGCATCCAGCCCATCGGCAGAAAAACCGAGAGCCCTGAGGCTCTCGTCAATTTTTTTTGCACTGATTCCGCAGTCGATCAGTATGTTGGCTGTGTCACAGGATAAAAAAGTGCAGTTTCCGCTGCTTCCGCTTGCAAGACTTGCAAAAATCATTCTGTCTGTTATTCCTTATCGTCAAGTTTATATATCAGGTTTTACTTAATTTTTTTAATCATTTTTTCAGATCAGGCTCCTGAGATCGGGTCAGACACCTGAGAATTTCTGAAAGCCGCTCCCGGCTCTCCATAAGACCCGAGCCGTTATCCAGCACCGCATCCGCATATGCCATATAACCGTCCTCAGCCGGCTGGCTCTCCATGATCTCAAGACAGCGCTCGTAACTGTAGCCGCGGCTCTCCATAAGACGCGTAATGCGAACGGGCCTTAGCGCAAATACATAGAGCACAGCTGTACACAGCTCTTTGTATTCCCGGGAGGGAAGCGCTGTTTCAAGCGCAATGCGCGCCCGAATCCCCGTTTTCGAAATTGAAGCGATCCGTTCCTTTGCTGCTTCCCATACGGCGGGATGCACAATTGCGTCGGAGAGCTTCTGAAGCCTCTCATCCCCGTAGATCAGATCCGCATACGCTTTTTTATCAATGGTTCCGTCAGGTGCGAGAATACGCGTGCCAAACGCTTCTTTCAGCCGTTCAAAGCACACGGTTCCGGGCTGCATAAGCTCCTTTGCAAGGAGATCTGTCTGCAGTATTTTAAACCCGAAGTCCTCCTTCAGCATCGAGAGCACCGAAGATTTCCCGCTCCCTACACCCCCTGTCACGCCCAGTACAAAAGCGCCCGAAGCGCATGCCGGTTTCTCCGTTTTTTGTTCTTCTTCCGTCATTTTTAAGCCCTTCCATCCAAAAAACCTGATTTTTCTTCATTCATCCAGACAATGGATGCTTCGATTCCCTCATTGGAAAACGGAAATTCTTTCTTCCGGATCAGTTCTTCGTCCGTTTCAGACCTCGCATATGGTTCCGGCCAGACACAGCATAAGAGCACCGTCCGTTTCGGGGGTTCCGCGCCCTCCAAAGAGGCAGAAGCCTCCACCTCTTCCGGCACTTCCGCCTTTTCCATCGAAAAGCGCATGCCGCCCTTCGAGCCCGTATACATGGATTTTTTCAGGAAAGACAGCGGAAGCACGTCATGAATCGTAATATCCCTGCTGATGTATTCGTCTTTAATGACAGTCATACCAGTTATCTCCCGCCTCAGCTTCCACGGAAAGCTTTACTGAAAGCTTCGCCGCATGCTCCATGATATCCTTAACCATCTGCCTTACTTCTGCAAGCTCCTCCGGTACGGTTTCAATCAGAAGCTCGTCGTGAATCTGCAGTACGATCCGCGACTTCATCGGCTTTTGTATCGCTTCGCCGTCACTGTTAAGGCCTGAGAGCGCCATATTTACTCTGTTCATGGCGATCTTCATGATATCCGCAGCGGTTCCCTGGATCGGAGAATTCATAGCGACGCGCTCACCGAAGCTTCTCTGCATAAAGTTCGACGACCGGATCTCCGGAATCGGCCTGATTCTGCCGAAATAAGTGCGTACAAAGCCCTGCTCTTTCGCAAGCGCAACCTGCTCGTCGAGATATTTTTTGACGCCGGGGTAGGTGCTGAAATATCTGTCAATATATTCCTGCGCCTCTTTTCTCCCGATGCTTAGGCCTTCGCCGAGACCAAAGGCGGAAATACCGTAGACAATTCCGAAGTTTACCGCTTTTGCATTCCGGCGCATCTCCGGCGTTACTTCCGAAAGAGGTACATGGAATACTTCCGAAGCCGTAAGGCTGTGAACATCTACAGCATCGCGGTAAGCGCTGATCAGCTTTTCATCGCCGGAAAGCGCCGCCAGAATCCTTAGCTCAACCTGGCTGTAATCGGCATCCACGAAGGTGCAGCCTTCCGCCGGAATAAATACCTTACGGATCTCCTTTCCCTCTGCGGTCCGTACGGGTATGTTCTGAAGGTTCGGTTCCGTGGAGGAAATTCTTCCTGTCGCCGTGATCGTCTGATTAAACGTCCCGTGTATCCTTCCGTCTTTCCTGATAAACGCAGAAAGTCCGACGGCATAGGTAGAATAAAGTTTGCTAAGAGCCCTGTAGCGGAGAATCTTGTTGACGACCGGATAGTCCGGAGCGAGCTTCTGCAGAACATCCGCCGCTGTGGAGTACCCCGTCTTCGTCTTTCTTCCGCCCCTGATGCCCATTTTTTCAAATAGAATAACACCAAGCTGCTGCGGAGAGTTCAAATTAAATTCCTCTCCCGTCTCGGAAAAAATCTCCGCGCAGATCGCGTCGATCTTTTCCTTCAGATCGGAAGCATACGCATCGAGCGCTGCCTTGTCAATGCGGATTCCTTCCCGTTCCATATCCCTGAGGCTGTAGATGAGCGGCATTTCCACTTCCTCAAAAAGCTTTGCCATTCCCTCATCCTTAAGGCGTTTCATAAGGGGCTTCCCTGCCTGAAATGAGACAGCGGCCTCTGTACCGATCGATTTTACCGCATTCCCGAAAAGCTCCTCAGAAAAAGCCGCATCCAGAACCGTATGCTTTCCCAGCAGCTCTTCCCTGGAAGAAAGTGCTGCGCCGAGATAGTCTCTCGCGATATCCTCATAATCATAGCTGTCCTTGAGCGGATTTAAAAGATAGGCAGCGATTGAAAGATCCGCGAGCGCACCGCTCCGGCGGATAGAGAGCCCGGAAAGCTGCCGTTTTAAAGTGATCGTGTAGATTCGCGCGCCCGCCTTTCCGGAAGCAGAAAGCATCTCAGAAAGGTCATTCTTAAGCTCCTGCGCCGGATAGCGCTCCGAGGATAAAATCACATACAGTCTGTCTCCGGAAAGACAAAGCCCTGCAGCAGCCGTTTCCCCGTTTTCATACAGGCAAAAGCCGATCTGCTTTTCCGATACGGCATCCTTCAATGCGATTCCCGCCAGGAATTTGTCCCTTACGACCTTCGGCTCCGGAATGGAAAGCGTCTCCTTCGTCCGGAGCTCACCGGCCTTTGCAAACCGGGCGGCGATCGTCTTGAATTCCAGTTTTTTGATCAGTTCAAGCGCTTTTTCATTGTACATATCGGAAACCGCTGCATCTGCAAATGTAAACGCAATCGGCGTATCCGTGATGATCGTTGCCAGCGTTTTTGAAAGCTCCGCCATATCATAGTGTTCCGAAAGTGCCTTCTGTGCTCGCGGCGGTCTGATCTCCTGGACATGCGCATGTGCATTTTCAATGCTGTGGTACTGCTCGATGATGGCGCGCGCCGTTTTTTCTCCAATGGACGGCACCCCGGGAATATTATCCGAGGCATCTCCCATCAGCGCTTTCATATCGATAAATTCGAGCGGTGTTACGCCGTATTCATTTTTCACGTCCTCCGGATAATAGTGAAACACTTCCGTCCGACCCCTGGAGGTCTTCGGAATCGTGATCTTGATATCCGCATCCGCAAGCTGCAGAAGATCTCTGTCACCGGAAAGAACCGTGACTGAAACACCTTCTTTCTGGCTCCTTTTCGCGACCGTTCCGAGAATATCGTCAGCCTCATAATTCTCCAGCGTAAGAATCGGTATATTCATCGCGGAAAGCACTTCCTGGATCAGCGGCACCTGCTCCCGAAGCTCTTCCGGCATGGGTTTTCTCGTACCCTTATATGCCTCGTAAATATCCGTACGGAAGGTGTGGCGGGACAGGTCAAACGCTACCGCAAGGTGGTCTGCCCCCTCCTCATCGATCACCTTGAACATGATATTGAGGAAGCCATATACCGCATTGGTATGCGTGCCTTCCGTATTTGTCAGCATCGGAATCCCGTAAAATGCACGTGACAGAATGCTGTGCCCGTCAATCAGCAGCAGTTTATCCTTCATGAGTATCTCCGTTTTTTATATAGATCGTTATGCGCGCCTGCTGTTCAGAACAGCAGAATACGCAGGAAAATGAGCGCACAGAAAAGCACGCTCCAGAACACCAGTGTATCGATGGAATAAGTAAAAAGCCGCAGTACGTAGATCAGGCGGATATGACGCCTGTCGCTTTTAAGCGCTTCCTCATAGGCATGACTGATGTTATAGTCATGCCTGTCATTTTCATCGAGGAGGCTGATGCCCTCGTTTACAATATAATTGATCTCGAGTTCCTCTCTGCATTTTTCGCAGGATGACAGATGTTCGAGAAATTCGTTCAGCTCATCATCCGTGAGTTCATCCGAGATATATGCATTGATATTTTTCCGAAATGTAAGACAGTCCATCCTCTTTGCCTTAAGGCCGGCAGTTACTTCCGCAGATCAGGGATCAGCGAAGGATCTCTTCAATCCGCCGAAGCTCCTCTTCTGAAAAAGCGGTATTCTCCGCCGCCTTGATATTGTCAATGATCTGTGCGGGTCTTGACGCGCCGCAGAGGACGCTCGTCACAACACTGTCCTTCAGCACCCATGCAAGCGCCATCTCAGCGAGCGTCTGTCCGCGTTCCGCTGCAAGTCCGTTCAGCGCTTTGATCTGAGACAGCTTCTGATCCGTCAGAGCTTCATTTTTGAGATACCGTCCATCCTTACGCATCCGGCTGTCCTCCGGGATGCCATTCAGATACCGGTCCGTAAGCAGTCCCTGTGCCAGCGGACTGAACGCGATAATGCCCTTTTTCAGTTTCCCGGCACTTGCCTTTAATCCATTCTCCTCGATCTTGCGGTCGAAAAGGGAATAACGGTTCTGATTGATGATAAACGGGCAGCGAAGGTCCTTAAGGATCGCAGCAGCGCGTTCCATCGTCTCACCGTCATAATTTGACAGTCCGACGTAAAGCGCTTTTCCGCTTGAAACAGCCTGCGCCAGAGCTCCCATCGTCTCTTCCAGCGGCGTTTCGGGATCCATTCTGTGGTGATAGAAAATATCCACATAGGAAAGTCCCATGCGTTTGAGACTCTGATCAAGGCTTGCCAGCAGATATTTCCGGCTGCCCCAGTTGCCGTAAGGGCCTTCCCACATATCATATCCGGCCTTCGTACTGATGATCAGCTCGTCCCTGTAGGCAGAAAGCTCCTCTCTCATAATGCGCCCGAAATTGATCTCCGCGCTGCCATAAGGCGGTCCGTAATTATTCGCGAGGTCAAAGTGCGTAATACCGTTGTCAAATGCCGTAAAGCACAGCGCCTTCATGGCATCATAGCACCCGGTATCCCCAAAATTATGCCACAGTCCAAAGGAGATACGCGGCAGCTTCAGCCCGCTCTCTCCGGTCCTCTCATAGTTCATGCGCCCATAGCGCTCCCGATCAGCCTGATACATCTTTTCTCCCTTCTTATTTACGCCTGCGGCAGGAGTGCCTTCGGGCAGAGGCCCGCTGCTGTCTCCTGACAGGCACAGATCTTGTCGGCAATACACAGAATACGGCTTTCAGCGTATTTCGGCGGACACGGCGTCAGCGGAAACATATGCTTTACGATCATATCCCGCTCAATTGCGGTAAGCGCAAATTCCCGTTCTGCATTCCTCAACGCGCATTTCGGATGCGTGAAGCCGTGCCAGCGGTGGGACCGGTCCGGAACGTGCCAGTCGTACAGAAAATAATCATGCAGAAGCGCGCCGCGCACAAGTGATATATAATTGACCGAGAGGTGAAAAACCATCGCAAGCCAAAGACACATGCATGCCACATTCAGCGAATGCTCAAATACGGAAACGCTTCCGTGCTGCATAAACAGCTTCTCCGACTGCATGCCCGGAGATGCAAGAATATCCGCTCCGTAAAGCAGGACGAGATTTTCAATTTCCGCATTTCTGCGGAAAAAGCGCTGTCTTGCAGCCTCTCTTTTTTCGCTTATTCTGGTCTGATCCATATTGTCCGTTTCTCATATCCTCTCTTTGCGCAGATTTCTTTCATTTTATCAAATATAGGAACAGAATGCAAATGCCTGCCATTTTAAATGGCATCGGCATCCGCATGATAAAAAGTCTTCCATTTGCCGCTCCGGTAGCGCGTCGCAAAAAAAGCGATCCGTACGATCCAGTCAAGGATCATCGCGACCCACACGCCGATTGCGCCCAGATTAAAATGGAACGCCAGCAGATATCCCATGCCCAGTCTCACAATGATCATGGAAGCGATGGAAACGATCATGGGGAAGGTCACATCATTGGCCGCACGAAGCACATTGCTGAGGGTAAACGCTGAGGGCCAGAGGAAAATTGCCGAGCAGTTATGAATCAGGATAAGAATCAGTGCGAGATGCATCGTATCCGCCTGCAGTCCGTACAGCTTAAATGTCAGCGGCAGCGTTATAACAACGGCTGCGCA